>CAZNBS010000188.1:0-9898 GCA_964570955.1 uncultured Burkholderiales bacterium
CGTCCTGCCCGGCCGGCAGCCGCCCAGTCCACGGTCGGTGCAAGCCCGGAATTTGCTTGAAGCGCCTCTGACGTCGGCCCTGCAGGGCCGTTTCGGACCTTCAAGACCATGTTCCTGCTGCCCGTTCTCAAGCTGATGGCCGAGAAACAAGCCTCCGACCTGTTCGTCTCGGCTGGCATGCCCATCTCCATCAAGATCCTGGGCACGATCATGCCGGTCAACGGCGACGTCCTCTCGCCCGAGCAGGTGAAGAAGATCACCTACGAATTGATGTCGGAGAAGGACCAGAAGGACTTCGAGCAGGTCTGGGAACTGAACTTCTCGTTCCCGGTGCCCGAGGTCGGCCGGTTCCGGGTGAACGTGTTCCGACAGCGCGGCAACGTCGGCATGGTCATCCGCTACCTGCGGGCCCAGACCCCGGGCCTGGAGGCCTTGCGGCTGCCACCGATCCTCAAGGACCTGATCATGGAGAAGCGCGGGCTGATCCTGGTCGTGGGGGCGACCGGCTCGGGCAAGTCCACCACCCTGGCCGCGATGATCGAACACCGCAACAACACGCGCGGCGGGCATGTGCTGACGGTGGAGGATCCGATCGAGTTCGTGTTCCGGCACAACCGCTGCGTGATCAACCAGCGCGAGGTGGGGATCGACACCAAGAGCTACCACAATGCGCTGGTCAACGCGATGCGCGAGGCGCCCGACATCCTGATGATCGGCGAATCGCGCGACCGCGAGACACTGCAGCAGGCGCTGCTGTATGCGCAGACCGGCCACCTGTGCATGTCCACGCTGCACGCGAACAACAGCTACCACGCACTGAACCGCATCATCAACTTCTTTCCGCACGACGCACGCTCGGCGCTGCTGCACGATCTCGCCTCCAGCCTCAAGGCGATCATTTCCCAGCGCCTGGTGAAGGCGGTCGACGGCAAGCAGGTCGCCGTGGTCGAGGTACTCCTCAACAGCAAGCACATCCAGGAACTGATCGTGAAGGGCGAGATCGACCAGATCAAGGAGGCGATCGAGAAGAGCCTGTCCCCCGGTTCCACCAGCTTCGAGCAGGCCCTGTTCAAGCTCTATGCCGACGGCCACATCACCAAGGACGAGGCCCTGCGCAACTCGGACTCGGCGACCAACCTGGCGTGGATCATGAACAACGCCGAACAGAACGCGCAGCGCATCGGTGCCAAGACGCCGGTGGCGATGGAAGCGAACGCCGCCTCCTTCAAGGACTTCCGCATCGACATTCACGCCGGCAACTGACGCTTCGGCGCAAGTTCGTTCCCCGGCGGCGGGCCCGTGGATGCCCGCCCCGTATAATGCGCCTGCATGGCGACTCCACTTCCTCCCGACGCGAGCAACACCGCGTGCGAGTTGACGCGCACGCTCATCCGACTGCCGTCCGTCACCCCTGACGACCAGGGGTGCCAGCTCCTGCTCGCCCGGCGTCTGGAACCCCTCGGCTTCCGCATCGAGCCGATGCGCTTCGGCGCAGTCGACAACCTGTGGGCCCGACGCGGCAGGGAAGCACCGCTGGTGTGCTTCGCGGGCCACACGGACGTGGTGCCGACCGGACCGCTGGAGGCGTGGCACTCGGATCCGTTCTCGCCGAGCGAGCGGGAAGGCTGGCTGTACGGTCGCGGCGCGGCCGACATGAAGACATCGATCTCGGCCTTCGTCGTCGCGGTCGAGCGGTTCGTGCGCGAGCATCCCGATCATCCCGGCTCCATCGCCTTGCTGATCACCTCCGACGAGGAGGGTGTGGCGACGGATGGCACGGCGAAGGTCGTGGAAGCGCTCGCGGCACGCAGCGAGAGACCCGATTTCTGCATCGTGGGCGAGCCCACCTGCACCGATCGGCTCGGCGACACCATCAAGAACGGGCGCCGCGGGTCCCTGTCGGGTGACCTGCGCGTGAGGGGCGTGCAAGGCCATGTGGCCTACCCGCACCTGGCACGCAACCCGGTACATCTGGCCGCCCCGGCGCTGGTCGAGCTGACGGCCCGCTCCTGGGACGAGGGCAACGAGTACTTCCCCCCGACGACATTTCAGATCTCCAACGTACGCGCCGGAACCGGCGCGACCAACGTGGTGCCCGGGGAACTGCACGTCATGTTCAACTTCCGCTTCTCGACTGCCAGCACGGTGGAGGGACTGAAGCGCGAAGTGTGCGGCATCCTCGATCGACACGCACTGGATTACGCACTCGAATGGTCGCTCTCGGGCATGCCCTTCCTCACCCCGCGCGGCACCCTGGTCGATGCATTGAGCAGCGCGATCGAGGACGAACTGAGCGTTCGCACGGCGTTGTCCACCACGGGCGGCACCTCCGACGGACGCTTCATCGCAAGCATCTGCCCTCAGGTCGTGGAATTCGGGCCGTGCAATGCCTCCATTCACAAGGTCGACGAGCGCGTGGCCATCGCCGACATCGATGCCCTGCGCCGCGTCTACCAGCGCGTCCTGGCGCGTCTGCTGATGCAAGGCTGACCATGGAGCCTGCGGCCGCCACCTTCCGTACCCTGCGCGATCTGCTTCGCCACGCGGTGACCCGTTTCCAGCAGGCTGGGCTCTCCTACGGACACGGCAACGACAACGCCTACGACGAAGCCGCCTATCTCCTGCTCCATACACTGCATCTTCCGCTGGATCGGCTGGAATCCTTCCTCGATGCGCACCTGCTCCCGAGCGAGGTCGAGACTCTGCTGCACGTGATCGAGCGGCGTGTCACCGAGCGCCTGCCCGCAGCCTACCTGACGCACGAGGCCTGGCTGCGTGACTATCGCTTCTACGTCGACGAGCGCGTGATCGTGCCCCGCTCGCACATCGCGGAACTCATCCTGGAAGGCGTCACCTCGTCTCACCAGGATCCGGAGTTCGTGTCGAGTTGTCTGGATCTGTGCACGGGCTCGGGCTGCCTGGCGATCCTGCTCGCGCTCACCTACCCCGATGCCAGCGTGGACGCGGTCGACCTGTCGCCCGAGGCGCTGGAGGTGGCCCGGCGCAACGTCGAGGACTACGCCCTGCAGTCACGCGTGCGGCTGGTGCAATCGGACCTGTTCGCCGGCCTCTCCGGTCGCCGCTATCAGGTCATCGTCAGCAATCCGCCCTACGTCGATGCGGCGGACATGGCCACGCTGCCGCCGGAGTATCGGCATGAGCCGCGCATGGCGCTGGCCGGTGGCGAGGATGGGCTGGATATCGTGCGCGGCATCCTCGCACGCGCACGTGAACACCTGGCGCCGGAGGGCATCCTCATCGTCGAAGTGGGCAGCGGACGGCAGCGGGTCGAGGCGGCCTTCCCTGGCCTGGAGTTCACCTGGCTCGAGACGAGCGCGGGCGGCGATCCGGTCTTTCTCCTCGAACGCGACCAGCTGCCGGGCTGACCCGCGCCTTGCCCGGGGCGGCACGTCCCGGCGCGGAGGCGGTGCGCGTCGCCGTCCCGCGCTGCTTCGGGCGACCGGCAGCGGCCGGAGCGCTCATCCGTGCGGGCGCCGGTGGCGCGGCCGATTGCGGATCGACGAGCGTCTCGGACCACGCCATGATCCGGCCGGTCTGCACCTCTTCCAGTTCGCGCCACCCCCCACGCCGCAGACCGAACGGCAGCGACACCACGCCGAAGCGCACGCGCATGAGGCGGCTGACTTTGTAGCCGACTGCATCGAACATCCGGCGCACCACGCGGTTGCGCCCCTCGCGCAGTACGACCCGATACCAGTTGTTGGTGCCGCGTCCCCCGCGCTCCTCCAGTTCCTCGAAACGGGCCATGCCATCCTCGAGCCGGACGCCGCGGGTCAGGGCACGTATCTTGTCCTCGGGCAGCTTGCCGATGATGCGCACGGCGTACTCGCGCTCGACCTCGAAGCGAGGATGCATCAGCCGGTTGGCGAGTTCGCCCGAGGTCGTGAAGATGAGCAATCCCGACGTGTTGTAGTCGAGGCGCCCCACTGCCAGCCACTTGCCGCGCCGCATTGCGGGCAACTTCTCGAACACCGTTGGCCGGCCCTGCGGGTCGTCATGACTGACGATCTCGCCCTCGGGCTTGTGATAGAGGATCAAGCGCGGCAGCTTGACGTCGTCGCGCACCGTCACCTGACGGCGCCCTACGCGGATGACATCCCCGGCACGCACCCGCATGCCGACCTGGGCCGGTTCGCCGTTGACGCGCACCTTGCCCTCGCGGATCAGCGATTCCATCTCGCGACGCGAGCCGAGCCCGGCCTGTGCAAGCACCTTGTGGATCTTCTGCGGTCCATTCGCGGCGTCCGCGAGCTCGCCCACCGGACGTCCATTGACGCGCTCCGGTGCCCGACGCGTCTGCTTGGCGCGCAACGGGCCTGGACGTCGCTGCGATGAGGATCGATTCGGTCGCGGCATGCGGCGTGTGGCGTTTCGCTACTCTGATGCGTGGTGTTATCGGCTGGCCGCGCGAAACTTGTCGCGCTTCAGCGCGACATGTTCGGTCGGATGGCGCTCGCGGTCAATGGGCAGCGCGCAGCCGATGCATCACTGCACGGCGCGCCGCTCGATGAGCGCCTGCGCAAGCGTGCCGCTGTCGACGTGTTCCAGCTCCCCGCCCACGGGCAGGCCGCGCGCGATGCGAGACACCGCGACGCCGCGTGCACGTAACAACTCGCCGATGTAGTGCGCGGTGGCTTCGCCCTCGACGGTGAAGTTGGTGGCCAGGATCACTTCCCTCACCTGCGCGTCGCCGGCCCGCTTGAGCAGGCGGTCGAGGTGGATGTCGCGCGGCCCGATGCCGTCCAGCGGAGACAGGCGCCCCATCAGCACGAAGTACTGGCCGCGGTAGCACTGCGTCTGCTCCATCATCAACAGGTCGGCGGGCGTCTCCACCACGCACAGGAGCGTGTTGTCCCGGCGCGGCGAAGCACAGGTCTCGCACACTGGCGTCTCGGTGAAGGTGTTGCAGCGCTCGCAGTGGCGGATCATCGACAGCGCACGCTCGAGCGCCTGGCTCAGGCGAGCGGCACCGGTCTGATCGCGCTGAAGAAGATGGTAGGCCATGCGCTGCGCGGACTTCGGTCCGACGCCAGGCAGGCAGCGTAACGCCTGGATCAGCGTCTCCAGGCTGGATGGACTTTGCATGCGGGCGATGCCCGGGAGATTCGGCCTGACGTTCAGAACGGCAGCTTGAAGCCTGGCGGCAGCCCCATTCCGGTGGCGACACCCGCCATCTTTTCCTGTGTCGTGCTCTCCACCTTGCGCACGGCATCGTTGACCGCGGCGGCGACCAGATCCTCCAGCATGTCCTTGTCGTCCGCGAGCAGGCTCGGATCGATGCTGACACGCTTGACGTCGTGCTTGCAGGTCATCACGACCTTCACCAGGCCGGCTCCGGACTGCCCCTCGACCTCCACGCTGGCGAGCTGCTCCTGAAGCTTGCGCATGTTCTCCTGCATCTGCTGGGCCTGCTTCATCAGCCCGGCCAACTGGCCCTTCATCATGGCGGAACCCTTCCTCTCAAGTCAGGCGCGGCGTGCGGCGCGCATCAGGCATCGGATGGCCGGCGCGACATCGCCTCGTCCACCGGTCGTATGGTTTCGTCCGCGACGCGGGCATCGAAGTTCTCCACCAGCTCGCGCACGAACGGATCGCGGTCGATCGCCTCCACGGCACCGCGCTGGCGCGCCCGGCGTTCGCGATCCTCCACCTGCGCGGGTGTCGCGGCGGCGGGGTCGCCCAGGTGGAATTCGATCTGTACGGGATGGCCGAGATGCTCGGCCAGCACGCTCTGCAGCTTGTCGCGATAGGGTTTCTCCAGCAAGTGCCGGTGGGCCTCGGCAACGCGCAGGTCGACCCGGGAGCCGGTCACTCCGATCAACTCGGTGTGCTGAGCGAGCATGCGCGCCATGCCGCCCAGCCGCAACGCGACCACCAGCTCGGCCCAGCCGGCCGGGTCGAGCAGGATCTGCGGCGCGCCGGCCGCCAGGTCCCCGGCCGATCGCGCCGCCTTACCCGGCGGAAGGGTCGACGTACCGGCGGCCGCGCCTCGCGCGGGCGCGCGCGCAGGCGTCGCAGGCCCTGCGCTGGCGCCAACGTCGCGTTCGGGAACGAAGGCGAGCATACGCAGCAGGGTCATCGTGAAGCCGGCGAATTCATCGGGCGCGAGCATGAGCTCGCTGCGGCCCTGCACCGCGATCTGATAGTAGAGCTGGAGGTCTTCCGCGGCGAACGCGTTCGCCATGGCCTCGAGTCGGCCCCGGTCGGGAACCTCCGGGTCGATCGCCTCGGGCACCACCTGAAACAGCGCCAGGCGATGCAACAGTGCCGCCAGATCCTGCAGCGCGCCCTCGAACGATACTGCGCGTGCCTGCATGGCCTCGGCGGCGGCGATCAGTTCCGGCCCGGCACCGCACGACAGCGCGTCCAGCAACTGGAACAGGTACTCCTCGCCGACGGTGCCGAGCATCTCGCGCACGGCCGGCTCGAGCACCTTCCCGCCCCCATGCGCGATGGCCTGGTCGAGCAGACTCAGTCCGTCGCGCATGCTGCCCTGTGCGGCGCGCGCGATCAGCGCCAACGCTCCGGGTTCGAACTCGACCTGCTCCTGCCCGAGCACGTGTGCCAGTTGCTCGCGGATCTGTGCCTGCGGGATCTGCTTGAGATTGAACTGCAGGCAGCGGGAAAGCACCGTCACCGGCACCTTCTGCGGATCGGTGGTGGCGAGGATGAACTTGACGTGCTCGGGCGGTTCCTCGAGCGTCTTGAGCATGGCGTTGAAAGCCGAGCGCGACAGCATGTGCACTTCGTCGATGATGTACACCTTGAAGCGGGCGCGGGTCGGGGCGTAAAGGGCGTTTTCCAGCAGTTCCCGCATCTGGTCGACCTGGGTGTTGGATGCGGCGTCCAGTTCGATGAGGTCGACGAAGCGCCCCGCGTCGATCTCGCGGCACGTGCTGCATTCGCCGCAGGGACTGGCCGTGACGCCTGTCTCGCAGTTGAGCGCCTTCGCCATCACGCGCGCGAGCGTGGTTTTACCCACGCCGCGGGTGCCGGTCATCAAGTAGGCGTGGTGGAGACGGTTCTGCTCCAGGGCGTTGCGCAGGGCGCGCACCACGTGCTCCTGGCCGACCAACTCGGCGAAACTACGCGGTCGCCACTTGCGGGCCAGTGCGAGTGTCACGGCGCCACCGATCCCACGAGGGCGGCACGGGCGCTGGCCCGCGCCGCGCGGATGGGGTGGCGAGCCGTTCCCCCGGCACTTGCAGTCAGTAGCTGTGGCTGCTTCCTTCCGGACCTGACCAGATTCACTACCCTGCAATGCGGGGCGGCCCGCCATTGAACGAACCAGCGCGCCCCCGACGGTGCGCGGTCGCAAAGGCGCAGCGACCGGTTGCCGATAGGCATGCGCGCGTCGCCCCCCTCAAGCAGGGACGACGGGAATCTTGCCGATCCGTGCGCGCCAGTGCGCAGGACCGGTTTCGTGCACGGACTCGCCGTTTGCATCGACCGCCACGGTCACCGGCATGTCCTTCACTTCGAACTCGTAGATCGCCTCCATCCCCAGGTCGGCGAATGCGACGACGCGCGACGACTTGATGGCCTTGGACACCAGGTAGGCGGCGCCTCCGACCGCCATCAGGTACACCGCCTTGTGCCGGCGAATCGCCTCGATTGCCACCGGCCCCCGCTCGCCCTTGCCCACCATTCCCAGCAGGCCGGTCTTCTCGAGCATCATGTCGACGAACTTGTCCATGCGCGTCGCGGTCGTCGGTCCGGCGGGCCCGACGACCTCGTCGCGTACGGGATCGACCGGGCCCACGTAGTAGATGAAGCGCCCGCGCAGATCCACCCCCTCGGGAAGGCCTTTGCCTTGGGCAAACAGATCGGCGATGCGTTTGTGCGCGGCATCGCGGCCGGTGAGCAGCTTGCCGGACAGCAGCAGCGTCTCGCCCGGCTTCCACTGCGCGATGTCCTCGCGCGTGACGGCAGTCAGATCGACCCGACGTGCGCTTGGCGACGGCGCCCACTCGACTTTCGGCCAGCGCGACAGGTCGGGCGCCTCGAGCCGGGCCGGGCCGCTGCTGTCCAGGGTGAAGTGCGCATGGCGGGTGGCCGCGCAGTTCGGAATCATGGCCACCGGCAGGGATGCCGCATGAGTCGGATAGTCGAGGATCTTCACGTCCAGCACTGTGCTCAGGCCGCCCAGGCCCTGCGCGCCGATGCCGAGCGCATTGACCTTGTCGAAGATCTCGATGCGCAACTCCTCCAGCCGGTTCTTCGGCCCGCGCGCCTTGAGTGCGTGCATGTCGATCGGCTCCATCAGCGCTTCCTTGGCCAGCACCATGGCCTTCTCCGCGCTGCCACCGATGCCGATGCCCAGCATGCCCGGCGGACACCATCCCGCGCCCATCGTTGGCACCGTCTTCACCACCCAGTCCACGATGCTGTCGGAGGGGTTGAGCATGACCAGCTTGCTCTTGTTCTCGGAGCCGCCGCCCTTGGCCGATACCGTCACCTCGACCGTATCGCCGGGCACCACTTCCATGTGGATGACCGCGGGCGTGTTGTCGCGGGTGTTCTTGCGGGCGCCGGCGGGATCCGCGACCAGGGAGGCCCGCAACACGTTGTCCGGTTGGGTGTAGGCCCGCCGCACCCCTTCGTTGACCATGTCGGCCACGCCCATGGTGGCGCCGTCCCAGCGTACGTCCATGCCGATCTTCACGAATGCGACGACGATGCCGGTGTCCTGGCAGATGGGCCGCTTGCCCTCCGCGCACAGACGCGAGTTGGTGAGGATCTGCGCGATGGCGTCACGGGCTGCAGAGGATTCCTCCACTTCGTACGCCTTGCCCAGCGCCTCGATGTAGTCGAGCGGGTGGTAGTAGGAAATGAACTGCAGCGCGTCGGCGACGCTCTCGATGAGATCGGACTGTTTGATCGTGCTCATGGAATCGGACATGCCGCGGCGAAGCAGGCCGCGGTCGGCGGCCTGGGACGAGCTCGCAATTGTACCATCGCGCATCGCCGCGATACGCCCTCGGCGCGGCCGGCCAAGGGGCTTGCCGATATAATCCAGCGCTGCACAGCACAGCACGGCAATCAAGGGGGAGTCGTCATGAGCACCATCGAATCGGTTCTGCAGGAATCCCGCCTGTTTCCGCCTCCAGAGGGCTTCGTACGCAATGCGAACGTCTCCGGCATGGCGGCCTACCAGGCGCTGTGCGACGAGGCCTCGCGCGACTACGAAGGCTTCTGGGGCCGGCTCGCACGCGAGCACCTGCTGTGGCACCGCCCCTTCACGCAGACCCTGGACGAGCGCGAAGCGCCCTTCTTCAAGTGGTTCGCCGACGGCCGGTTGAACGTCTCGTACAACTGCCTGGATCGCCACCTGGAGACGCAGCCCGACAAGGTGGCCATCGTATTCGAGGCCGACGACGGTTCGGTGACGAAGGTCACCTACCGCCAGCTCTTCCATCGGGTGTGTCAGTTCGCGAACGCACTGAAGTCGCTCGGCATCCGCAAGGGGGACCGTGTCGTCATCTACATGCCGATGAGCGTGGAGGCCATCGTGGCCATGCAGGCCTGCGCCCGCATCGGCGCCACGCACTCGGTGGTGTTCGGCGGATTCTCGGCCAAGAGCCTCCAGGAGCGCATCATCGACGCAGGTGCGGTGGCGGTTATCACGGCCGACGGGCAGATGCGCGGCGGGCGCGAGATCCCGCTCAAGCCGGCGGTGGACGAAGCCTTCTCCATGGGCGGGTGCGACGCGGTGAAGAACGTGAACGTGTACCGGCGCACCGGCGGTATCGTGCACTTCCACCCGCCGCGCGACAAGTGGTGGCACGACGTCATCCGCGACCAGCCGCAGGTGTGCGAGCCCGAGTGGGTCGACGCCGAGCACCCGCTGTTCGTTCTCTACACCTCGGGCTCCACC
>CAZNBS010000189.1:0-8016 GCA_964570955.1 uncultured Burkholderiales bacterium
GACGCCGGTTGCGCGGGTCGTGGATGGGCGGGGCAACTACGCCGATCCCGGCATGGAGATCTAAATCGCGCGGCGCGGCGACGCGCTGCCGCCGGCGTCGCCGCCGCCGGCCGCGGCGGCGGCCGCCGCACTGCCCGCGCGGGTGGAGGCTGCACACTGGGCCGGTCGCGAAGATCTGCGGGCGTTACCGCTGGTGACCATCGATAGCGAGACCGCACGCGACTTCGACGACGCCGTGCACTGCCGTGCGGAGGGCAGGGGTTTCCGTCTGTGGGTGGCAATCGCAGACGTCAGCCACTATGTGCGCGACGGCGAGGCCCTGGACATCGACGCACGCGAACGAGGCAATTCGGTCTACTTCCCCAGGCGCGTCATTCCCATGCTGCCCGAAGCGCTCTCCAACGGGTTGTGCTCGCTCAACCCGGGGGTGGATCGGCTGTGCATGGTCTGCGAAATGGCCATTTCCGCGCGCGGGGACATCAAGGACTACCGGTTCTACCCCGCGGTGATGCATTCGAATGCGCGGCTCACCTACACTGCCGTGGCGGCGGTGCTGCAAGGCGAGGACGGCGCCGTGGACGCGGCGCTGGTCCCGCACCTGCGCGAATTGGAACGGCTGTTCCGCGCGCTGCTCAAGGCGCGGGTGCGGCGCGGCGCCATCGACTTCGAGACCACCGAGACACGGATGGACTTCGACGAGCACGGCAAGATCAGCCGCATCGTCCCGGTGGAGCGCAACGATGCCCATCGCCTGATCGAGGAGTGCATGCTTGCGGCCAACGTCTGCGCCTCGGACGTCCTTCAGCGGCATGCGCACCCGGCCCTGTACCGCGTGCACGAGGGGCCGTCGGCGGAGAAGCTCGGCGATCTGCGCGAGTTTCTGCGCGAGTTCGGCCTGAACCTGGGCGGCGGCGACGAGCCGCATGCGAAGGACTACGCGCTCCTGCTGGAGCGGCTGAAAGAGCGACCCGATCGCCAGCTCCTGCAGACGGCCCTGCTGCGCTCGCTGCGCCAGGCCGTCTACGCGCCGGAGAACATCGGCCACTTCGGTCTTGCCTATGAGGCCTACACGCATTTCACTTCGCCCATCCGCCGCTATCCGGATCTGCTCGTGCATCGCGCCATCAAGGCCGTGCTGGCCGGCGCACGTTACGCGCCGGGGGACTGGAACGAACTGGCCGCGCACTGCTCGCAGACCGAACGGCGTGCCGACGAGGCCACGCGCGACGTCGAGGCATGGCTCAAGTGCTACTACATGCGCGAGCGCGTCGGCGAATCGTTCCAGGCCAGCATCAGCGGCGTGGCGCCGTTCGGTATCTTCGTCGCGCTCGACGAGGTGTACGTGGAAGGCATGGTGCACGTCTCCGAGCTCGGGAACGACTATTTCCTGTTCGATTCCGGACGGCACCAGCTTTTGGGCGAGCGCAGCGGGCGGCGTTTTCGCCTTGCCGATCGTGTCCGCGTGAAACTGGTGCGCGCCGATCTGGAGACGACCCGGCTGGATTTCGTCCTCGCGTCCGAGACGGAGGTGGAGCATGCGTGATCCGGACGAGGTATTGGCCGGATTCCACGCAGTCGCCGCCTGTCTGCGCAGCCATCCCAGCAGCGTGCGCGAGATCCTGGTCGATGCGACCCGCCGCGATGCGCGCCTGCGCGAACTGCTGGGACAGGCGCAGGGGCTGGGCGTGCAGGTGAGCACCGTGGACGAGAAGCGCCTGGACGCGCTCGCCGGCGGCGGGCGGCATCAGGGAGTCGTGGCGCTCACCCGGGCGGCGCGTCGCGTGCTCGAACTCGAGGACATCCTCGATGCTGCCGGGGAGCCGCCTTTCCTGTTGCTGTTGGATGGGGTGACCGACCCGCACAACCTGGGCGCCTGCCTGCGAACGGCCGATGCGCTCGGCGTGCACGCCGTGGTGGTGCCGAAGGACCGCTCCGCTGGCATGAGTCCGGTGGTGGCCAAGGTGGCCAGCGGTGCGGCGCAAAGCGTGCCGCTGATCGCGGTCACCAACCTGGTGCGAGCGATGGAGCAGCTCAAGGAGGCGGGCGTCTGGCTGTACGGGGCCGACGAGCACGGAGCGCAGAGCCTGCTCGATCTGCGCCTGCGGGGGGCGGCAGCCTGGGTGCTTGGGGCGGAGGGTCAGGGGCTGCGGCGGCTCACGCGCGAGCGCTGCGACCTGCTCGTGCGCATCCCGATGCTGGGCCGGGTCGAGAGCCTCAACGTGTCCGTGGCCGCGGCCCTGTGCCTGTACGAGACAAGAAGGCAACGGTCGGGGGAGCAGGGCGGCAGTGCGCGGCCTTGAGTGCTGTGCATGTGCCTGTTAGAATTTCGAATTCGCCTGGGCCGGCAGCCTCTGGTTTCTGCTCTGCCTTTGCCGCCCGGCGAGTACATCACACACCCGCACCGTTAAGGTGCCGTTGCCGGATTCCCTCCGGCCGGTGTTGCGGCCTGATCGGCTCGTGCGTCGCGCATTTCGGTGCGGACCCGGGCGAGGCCCAGTGCGGGTGGAGGAACCAACCTTAACCGGAGAGTCGTCGCAATGTCCGCATCCATGCGCGAAATGCTGGAGGCTGGGGTCCATTTCGGACACCAGACCCGCTACTGGAACCCGAAGATGTCGCAGTTCATCTTCGGCCAGCGCAACAAGATCCACATCGTCAATCTCGAGCGCACGCTCGAGTTCTACAACGACGCGCTTAAGTACGTGCGTCAGCTGTCCGCCAACCGCGGCACCCTGCTGTTCGTCGGTACCAAGCGCCAGGCGCGCGACATCATTCGCGAGGAAGCCACGCGCTGCGGCTCGCCCTTCGTGGACTACCGCTGGCTCGGCGGCATGCTGACCAACTACAAGACGGTCAAGCAGTCGATCAAGCGCCTGAAGGACATGGAGCAGATGGTGCAGGACGGTTCCATCGAGCGCCTGGCCAAGAAGGAGCAACTGGGCTATCAGCGCGAGTTGGAGAAGCTCAACCGCAGTCTGGGCGGCATCAAGGACATGAACGGTCTGCCGGACGCGCTGTTCGTGGTGGACGTCGGCTATCAGAAGATCGCCATCGCCGAGGCACGCAAGCTGGGCATCCCCGTCATCGGCATCGTGGACACCAACAACTCGCCCGACGGGGTCAACTACGTGATCCCCGGCAACGACGACTCCAGCCGGGCCATCCGTCTGTACGCGCGCGGCGTGGCGGACGCGGTGCTTGAGGGTCGCGCCCAGGTGCACAAGGAAATCGCCTCCGACGAATTCGTGGAGGTGGAAGCGGGCGAAGAAGCCGGTGCGCAGTAACCGCACCTGCGTTCGGACGTAGAGAAGGGGCCGCGAGGCCCCTTTTTCGAATCGGCGGCCCGATGGCACAGGCGGGACATCGCCGGAACCGAAACTGGCAGCCGACGTGCTGCCGCGAGCTTGGGGAGTGTGAACATGGCGGAGATTACCGCAGGGATGGTGAAGGCGCTGCGCGAGAAGACCGACGCGCCCATGATGGAGTGCAAGAAGGCGCTGGCCGAGGCGGACGGCGACATGGCCAAGGCGGAGGAGATCCTGCGTGTGCGCCTGGGCAACAAGGCAAGCAAGGCGGCCAGCCGGGTGGCCGCGGAGGGGGTGGTCGGCACCTACCTGGCCGCGGACGGCAAGCTGGGCGCGCTGGTGGAAGTCAACTGCGAGACGGACTTCGTTGCCAAGAACGAGGATTTCCTCGCCTTCGCGCGCAACCTTGCCGAACTCGTGGCGAAGAATGATCCGGCCGATGTGGCCGCACTCTCGGCGCTGTCCATCGATGGCACCCCGATCGAGGAACTGCGCAAGACCCTGGTCGGGCGCATCGGTGAGAACATGTCCATCCGCCGCTTCCAGCGGTTGCAGGCCCAGGGCAAGCTGAGCAGCTACGTGCACGGCGGCTCGAAGATCGGCGTCGTGGTCGATGTGGTCGGTGGCGACGAGGCGCTGTCCAAGGATATTGCCATGCACATCGCCGCCAGCAAGCCGGTGGCGCTGGACAAAGGCGAAGTCTCGGCAGAGCTGATCGAGCGCGAGCGCGAGATCGCAGTGCAGAAGGCGGCAGAATCGGGCAAGCCGGCCAACATCGTCGAGAAGATGGTCGAGGGGAGCGTGCAGAAGTTCCTCAAGGAAGTGACCCTGCTCGGCCAGCCCTTCGTGAAGGACGACAAGCAGACCGTCGAGCAGTTGCTCAAGTCCAAGGGTGCACAGGTGGCGCGTTTCGTCCTCTACGTGGTCGGTGAGGGCATCGAGAAGAAGAGCTCCGATTTCGCGGCCGAGGTCATGGCGCAGGCCGCCGCGGCACGCTGAGGGCAACGCCACGCGAGACACGCACATGGAAAAACCGGTGTACAGGCGCATCCTGCTCAAACTCTCGGGCGAGGCGCTCATGGGCGAGGGCAGCTACGGCATCGACCGCGGCACGCTCGAGCGCATCGTTGCCGAGATCGCCGACGTCGTACGCATGGGCGTCGAGACGGCCATCGTCATCGGCGGCGGCAACATCTTCCGCGGCGTGGCACCGGGCGCTGCGGGGATGGACCGCGCCACGGCCGACTACATGGGCATGCTCGCCACGGTCATGAATGCGCTGGCGCTACAGGATGCGATGCGGCGGATCGGGTTGTCGAGCCGGGTGCAGTCCGCGCTCACCATCGAGCAGGTCGCGGAGCCCTACATCCGCGGCAAGGCGATGCGCTACCTGGAGGAAGGCAAGGTGGTGGTGTTCGCCGCCGGAACCGGCAATCCGTTCTTCACCACCGACACCGCTGCCGCCTTGCGCGGCATGGAAATGAACGTCGACATCGTCCTCAAGGCCACCAAAGTCGATGGGGTCTACACGGACGATCCGAAGGCCAATGCCGCGGCCACCCGCTATCATCGAGTCAGCTTCGACGAGGCGATCGCCAAGAACCTCAAAGTCATGGACGCAACCGCGCTGACGCTGTGCCGCGACCAGAAGCTGCCGATAAACGTGTTCAGCATCTTCAAGACCGGTGCGCTCCGGCAAGTCGTATGCGGTGCGGACGAGGGCACGCTGGTCCACAACTGAGCGCCGATCGGCGGGAACCGGTACCGTCGGACGGTCCCGGCATCCATAGCGAGAGGAGAAACACATGATCGCTGATGTCAAGAAATCTGCCGAGCAGAAGATGCAGAAGAGCGTCGAGGCACTGAAGGCGGACCTGGGAAAGGTCCGGACCGGACGGGCGCACACCGGTTTACTCGACCACATCACGGTCGACTACTACGGCAATCCCACGCCTCTGAACCAGGTGGCCAATGTCACGCTGATCGATGCCCGCACCCTGGGCGTCTCGCCCTGGGAGAAGCGCATGGCACAGGCCATCGAGAAGGCCATCCGCGATTCCGACCTGGGACTCAATCCCGCGACCGTGGGCGAAGTCGTCCGCGTACCGATGCCGGCCCTGACCGAGGAGCGGCGCAAGGACCTGATCAAGGTCGTGCGCGGCGAGGCCGAGAATGCGCGGGTGGCGATCCGCAACATCCGCCGCGACGCCAACCATCATCTGAAGGAACTGCTCAAGGACAAGAAGATCTCCGAAGACGAGGAGCGGCGCGGGCAGGAAGACATCCAGAAGCTCACCGATCGGTACATCGCAGAGGTCGACAAGGTCCTGCAGACCAAGGAAGCCGACCTGATGGCCGTCTGATCCGGCCCGGGAGATCCTCGCCGCGTGACACTCCGCGATAGCTCCACCATCGGCATTCCGCGCACGGGCAGCACCCCGCGGCACATCGCCATCATCATGGACGGCAACGGCCGCTGGGCCAAGCAGCGGCTCTTGCCGCGCGTGGCCGGTCACCGGCGTGGTTTGGAGACGGTGCGCCTGATCACCCGGGCCTGTGTCGAGGCGCGGGTCGAGTACCTCACGTTGTTCGCGTTCAGCAGCGAGAACTGGCGGCGCCCTCCGGAAGAAGTCTCCTTCCTCATGCAGTTGTTCCTGCGCGCCCTGGAGAACGAGGTCGCCAAGTTGCACGAGAACAACATCCGCCTCAAGATCGTGGGCGATTTGATGGGCTTCGAGCCGCGCGTGGTGACCCTCGTACGGGAGGCCGAAATGCAGACCGCCGCCAACACCCGGATGACGCTCACGATCGCGGCCAACTATGGCGGGCGCTGGGACCTGATGCAGGCGGTGAATCGGCTGGTGATGGAGCATCCGGAGCTGGCTGGGCGCTACGACGAGAGCGACCTGGCACCCTACCTGTCGCTCTCCTACGCACCCGAGCCGGATCTGTTCATCCGCACCGGAGGCGAGCAGCGCGTGAGCAACTTCTGCCTCTGGCAGCTCGCCTACACCGAGCTCTACTTCACCGACACGCTGTGGCCCGATTTCGATGCGGCGGCCTTTCGCGCAGCGCTTGCCTCCTACGCGGGTCGCGAACGTCGGTTCGGACGCACCAGCGAGCAGATCGGGCAACCGGCGAGTGTCTCGGCTGTGCTGCCGAAAGCGGGGCTGACCTGAACGGATTTGCGGTACGCACCCCGGGGCACGCCCCGACTGGGTGGCTGCGACACCAGCGCCCCCGCCCCCGCGCCTGATCCATGCTCGCGCAGCGCATCATCACCGCCGCCATCCTGCTGACGCTGGTCCTCGCGGCCCTGTTCTTTCTGCCCAATCTCTACTGGGGGCTGCTCCTGTGCGCGGGGATGGTGCTTGCCGGGTTCGAATGGGGGCGCCTGGCCGGGTTGTCGACCAGACCGTGCTGGGGTTACGGACTCGCGCTCGGTTGCGTCTGTCTGACGCTGCTCCTGCTCGAGCGCGGCGGTGCGTTCGGGACCGGGTTGCTGTACTCCACGCCGGGTCGGATCGGCTACGGCGTGTGCGTGGCGTTCTGGATCGCGGTCGTACCGCTGTGGCTGTACACGCGCCGCCAGGTCCGTGTCCCGCTCGTCATGGGGGCGGTCGGGGCACTCGTCCTGCTCCCGTTCTGGCATGCTCTGGTGTTCCTGCAGCCGACCCCAGGCCGACTGCTCGCGGTGATGGGAATCGTCTGGGTGGCGGACACGGCAGCGTATTTCGCGGGGCGGGCGTTCGGCCGCCACAAGTTGGCGCCCCATGTCAGTCCCGGCAAGACCTGGGAAGGGGTGGGCGGTGCCGTCCTCGGCGTGACGGGGTACTGGCTGGTCCTGTCGGCGATCGCGCCCGCCCAGGCCGGACGGATGCCCGTCGGCCTCCTGCTGCCCCTGGTGCTGCTCGCCGTCAGCGTCTACGGCGACCTGTTCGAGTCGTGGGTGAAGCGCATGGCCGGACAGAAGGACAGCGGAACCCTGCTGCCCGGGCATGGCGGGCTGCTCGACCGGATAGACGCGCTGACCTCGGCGCTGCCGTTTGCCGCGCTCTACTTCGCCTATCCTGAATTGCGCCTCTAGGAAATGCGCATGCGCACGCTGACCATCCTCGGCGCCACCGGCTCGATCGGCAAGAGCACGCTCGACGTGGTGGCGCGGCACCCGGGGCGATTCCGGGTTGCGGCATTGACCGCCCGCGACCAGGTCCCCGCCATGGTCGAGGCATGCCGCCGCGTGCGTCCCGGATACGTCGTGATGGTCGACCCGGCTGCCGCACTCCAGTTGCAGCGCCGGCTGCGCGACAGTGGAATCGATGCCGAAGTGCTGTCCGGCGAGGCCGGCCTGTGCGAGGTCGCCGCGCTGCCCGAAGTCGACACGGTGATGGCCGCGATCGTCGGGGCGGCCGGCCTTTCCCCCACGCTGGCGGCGGCGCGCGCAGGCAAACGCGTACTTCTCGCCAACAAGGAGGCGTTGGTGATGGCGGGTCCGCTGTTCCTGCATGCCGTGCGCGAAGGCCGGGGAACGGTGGTGCCGATCGACAGCGAGCACAACGCCATCCTGCAGTGCCTGCCCAGCCGCTTCGCGGGAGACTGGGCGGCGGACGGGGTGCGCCGCATCCTGCTGACCGCCTCAGGCGGACCCTTCCGGGCGACGCCGCTGAGCGCCCTTTCGTCCGTGACGCCCGAGCAGGCGTGTGCCCATCCG
>CAZNBS010000189.1:8054-9882 GCA_964570955.1 uncultured Burkholderiales bacterium
ATCTCGGTCGACTCCGCGACCATGATGAACAAGGGGCTCGAGGTGATCGAGGCCCACTACCTGTTCAATGCGCCGCCCGGGGCGATCGAGGTGGTGGTGCATCCGCAGAGCGTGATCCACTCCATGGTCGAATACGTCGACGGATCGGTCATCGCGCAGATGGGAAACCCCGACATGCGCACCCCGATCGCCCATGCGCTGGCTCTTCCCGAACGCATCGAATCGGGCGTTGCGCCATTGAACTTTTTCGATCTGATGGGGCTCCACTTCGAGCGACCGGACGCTGCCCGGTTTCCCTGCCTGCCTCTGGCGTACGAGGCACTTCGCTGCGGCGGCACCGCACCGGCCGTGCTCAATGCGGCGAACGAAGTCGCCGTGGCGCGTTTCCTGGAAGGCGGCCTACCCTTCGACCGCATCGCTCCGGTCATCGAAACCGTGCTGGCGCGCGTTCAACCGCGCGTGGCACACACGCTGGATGACGTGTACGACGCCGACCGGCGTGCGCGGGACGCCGCCGCTCTGGCGCTGACACAGATCTGAACGGCGCCGCAACCGGTATCGCGGCAGGAGTTCTGCAATGACGCTGTTGACCACCCTGATCGCCTTCATCGTCGCCCTGGGCGTGCTGATCGTCATCCACGAGTTCGGCCACTATCTCGTGGCGCGCTGGTGCGGAGTGAAGGTGCTGCGCTTTTCCGTTGGATTCGGCCGGCCGCTGTTCGTCCGCAGGCTGGGCGCGGACCAGACCGAGTGGACCGTTTCCGCGCTGCCTCTGGGCGGCTACGTGAAGATGCTCGACGAGCGCGAGGCCGACGTGCCGCCCGCCGAACGTCACCGCGCGTTCAACCGCCAGTCGGTGTATCGCCGCTTCGCGATCGTCTCCGCCGGACCGATCGCCAATTTCCTGTTGGCCATTTTCGTGTACTGGCTGCTGTTCATGGTCGGTGTCCCCGGCGTCACGCCGGTCGCCGGCCAGCCGCCCGCGGGCAGCCCCGCGGCGCTCGCGCAGTTCCAGGCCGGAGAGACCATCCTGCGCATCGGCGACGAGCCGGTGCAGACCTGGCAGGACGTGCGCTGGGTCCTGCTCGAGCACGCCGTGGCGCGCGAGCGCGTGCGCGTGGAGGTTCGCGACGCAGCCGAGCGCATCGCGTTCCGCGATCTCGATCTGTCCACGCTCGGCGCCGCCGACCTCGACGGCGATTTCCTGTCGAAGGTCGGGCTGCGACGCCATCTCCCCCCTGTCGTGGGCAGCGTACAGGAGGGATCGGCGGGCGAACGGGCGGGGCTGCAGGTAGGCGATCGCATCCTGTCGGCGGATGGCGTCGAAGTGCACAACTGGGACGACCTGGTCGGTGCGGTCGCTCCGCAAGCCGGGAAGAAGGTCGCGCTGCAGGTGCAGCGTGGTGCCGAGCGCGTGGGGATCGCGGTCACCCCGGATGCGGTGGACAGCGCAGGGGGTGTCGTCGGGCGCATCGGAATCCTGCCAGACGCTGATCTGCTCGGGGCGCACACGACCATCATCCGGCATGGGCCGGTCGACGCCGTCGTGCAAGGGGTCCAGCGCACCTGGGAGGTATCGGTCCTCAGCCTGCGCATGCTGGGCAAGATGATCGTCGGGCAAGTCTCGATCAAGAATCTCAGCGGTCCGATCACCATTGCGGACTATGCCGGGCAGTCCGCGCAGTTGGGGTGGCTGCCCTACGTCAGCTTCATCGCGCTGATCAGCATCAGCCTCGGGGTGCTCAACCTGCTCCCGGTGCCTTTATTGGACGGCGGACACTTGATGTATTATCTCGTGGAGATGGTCAAGGGTCGGCCCGTTTCAGAC
>CAZNBS010000190.1:0-9813 GCA_964570955.1 uncultured Burkholderiales bacterium
CCTTGGCGATGTCGATCGGCTTGGCCAACCGGCCCATCGGAATGCCGCCGAGGAACTTCGCCTGATTCTCGGGGGTGTTCGCCATGCCCATGAAGTCCTCGATCATGCCGGTCGCCGACATCACCGGGCAGATGGCGTTGACGCGGATGTTGTCCGGCGCGAGTTCCACTGCCATCGCCTTCGACACCAGATTGGCCGCGGCCTTGGAGGCGGCATACCAGACCAGCCCGGGACGCGGCCGCATGCCGGACACGGAGCCCACGTTGATGATGCAGCCGGACTTCTTCTGGCGCAGGATCGGAACGACCGACTGCGCCATGAGGTAGATCGCCTTGACGTTCACGTCGAAGCAACGGTCGAACTGCGCCTCCTCGACATCCAGCATCGAGCCGTTGCGATGCGTGTAGCCGGCGTTGTTCACGACGATGTCGATGGTTCCGTACTGCTTCATCGCCGCCGCGACCAGGTTCTCGATGTCGGCCCGCTTCGACACATCGCAGCGGACCGCAATGGCGTTCCCGCCGAGTTCGGCGGCCACCTTCTTCGCTCCGTCTTCGTTCAGGTCGGCGACGACAACCTTCGCGCCCTCCTTGACGTACAGGCGCGAGATCTCGGCGCCGAACCCGCTCGCGGCGCCGGTGACGATCGCGACCTTGTTGGAGAGCATGCTCATGATTCCTCCCTATCCATGGTAGTTGACGACGGTCTTGGTCACCGTCATGTGCTCGAGTGCGAGAAAGCCCTTCTCGCGGCCGTGCCCGCTCTTCTTGACGCCGCCGAAAGGCAGTTCCACGCCCCCGCCCGCACCGTAGCAATTGATGAACACCTGGCCGCACCGCATGCGTTTGGACATGCGCTGCTGGCGCGCGCCGTTGGCGGTCCACACCGCTCCCACCAGGCCGTAGTCGGTGGCGTTCGCCAGCCGCACTGCATCCTCCTCGTCCTTGAACGGGATGACGGACAGCACCGGACCGAACACCTCCTCGCAGGCCAGCGAATGCTCGCGCGGCACCGGACCGAACAGCGTGGGCTTGGCCCAGAACCCCTTGGGCGACAGACCCTCCGCCAATATACCCTGAGCCAGCACCGGCACGCCGCCGTCGATGGCCGCCCGCGTGAACCGCTCGATGCGATCGCGCTGCGTAGCGTTCATCACCGGACCGCAGTCGAGATTCATCTCAGGCGTGCCCACGCGCACCTTGGCGAATGCCTCGGCCACCATGCTCGAGAAACGCTCGTAGATCTCCTGCTGCACCAGCAGGCGGCTGCCCGCCGAGCAGGTCTGCCCGGCATGTTGAACGATCGCCCTCACCACCACCGGCACCGCCTTGTCGAGTTCCGCGTCGGCGAACACCACTTGCGGCGACTTGCCGCCCAGTTCCAGGGTGCAGGGAATGTGATTGCGCGCCGCCGACGCCTGCACCAGGGTGCCGACCTCCGGCGAGCCGGTGAAACTCAGGAAGTTCACGCCGGGATGCGCGGTGAGTGCCGCGCCGGCGCTCTCGCCCAGGCCAGTGACGATGTTCAGGGCACCGCCGGGAATGCCCGCTTCCAGACCCAGCTCGGACAGGCGCAGCGTGGACAGGCACGCGTCCTCGGACGGCTTGACCACCGTTGCATTGCCCGCCGCCAGCGCGGCGGCGACGGTCCGTGCGAACTGCTGCGCGGGGTAGTTCCACGGGATGATGTGCCCGGTGACGCCATGCGGCTCGCGCAGTACGTTCACCGTATAGCCGTCCAGGAAGGGAATGACCTGGCCGTGCAGCTTGTCGGCCGCGCCGCCGTAGAAGTCGAAGTAGCGTGCGGTGACCTGGATGTCGACGCGCGCCGCACTCATCGGCTTGCCGGTATCGCGCGCCTCGATCAACGTCAGCTCCTCGAGGTGATCCTCGATCAGCCGCGCCCAGCGCTGCAGCATGCGCCCGCGCTCGGCCGCCGGCGTACGGCCCCATGCCCCGTCCAGGGCCGCCTGCGCCGCCCGCACCGCGCGGTCGATGTCGCGCACGCCGCCCGCCGCGATCTGCGCGAACGGCTCTCCGGTGCAGGGATCGATCATGGCGATGCTGCCGCCCTCGGCCGGCTGTTCCCACTTGCCGTCGATCAGCAGCGCCTGCGCGCCGATGTTCATCGTCGTCATGCTGAGCTCTCCGTCATCTTTCGTTCCGATTGCCTCTTCAGATTACGCGGCGCTCGCGCAGTTGCGCGATGGCCTGCGGGTCGTAGCCGATCTCCGCCAGGATGGCATCCGTGTGCTGGCCGATTGCGGGGATCGGGTCCATGCGCGGCGCGAAGTCATCGGGCACGCCGGGGGGCAGCATCGCCTTGATCGGCCCGACCGGGCTGTCCACCTCCACCTGACGGCGGCGCGCGTGCAACTGCGCGTGCGACCAGACCTCGTGCATGTCGTTCATGCGCGCGTTGCCTATCTGCGCCTGGTCCAGGCGCTGCACCACCTGCTCGGCCGCCATGCCCGAGAGCGCCTGCACGATGATCTCGTACAGTTCGGCTCGCGCCGCCGAGCGTTTCGGTCCGGTGTTGAAGCGCTCGTCGCTCTTCAGTTCCGGCTGCTCCAGAACCTTGTCGCAGAACACCGCCCATTCGCGCTCGTTCTGCAGGCCGAGCATCACCACCTTGCCATCGCCGGCCGGGAACGGTCCGTATGGGTAGATCGTCGCGTGAGACGCACCCGCGCGCACCGGCGGGGGCGCACCCTCGTACGCGTAGTACAGCGGAAAGCTCATCCACTCGACCATGCTCTCGAGCATGGAGATGTCGATGCGGCAGCCTGTTCCGGTCTTGCCGCGCTGGAGGAGCGCCGCGAGGATGTTGGTGTAGGCGTACATGCCGGAGGCGATGTCCACGATCGAGCAGCCCGCTTTGGACGGCGTCTCGGGCGTGCCGGTCACCGACAGGAGTCCGGACTCGCTCTGGATCAGCAGGTCGTAGGCCTTCTTGTCGCGATACGGACCGTCCGCGCCGTAGCCGGAGATGTCGCACACGATCAGGCGCGGGTAGCGCTCCTTCAGCTGGTCGTACGAAAACCCCATGCGCGCCGCGGCACCGGGCGCCAGATTCTGCAGGAGGACGTCGGCCGTGCCCAGAAGCTTGTGCACGATCGTGCGCGCCTCCTCCTGCTTGAGGTCGAGCGTGATGCTTTCCTTCGAACGGTTGGTCCAGACGAAGTGGGACGACATGCCGTGCACACGCTCGTCATAGGCGCGTGCCGGATCACCCACCTCGGGCCGCTCGATCTTGATGATGCGTGCACCAAGGTCCGCGAGCTGGCGCGTGCAGAACGGGCCGGCAATGACGTGTTCGAGCGCGACGACGGTGACGCCTTCCAAAGGTCGCATGGGAGTGTTCCTCGCTGAGGGGTGTACCCGTACAAGAGCCGGAATGATCCGGGAATTGGCAGTCTGCCGCCAATCGAGAATGGGCAAGCGCCCCTCGCCGATGGCGAAGACCGTTCACCCTGCTAACATCCGGGGTTCAGGCGAAACGAGCGAGGTCGCAATGAGCACCGAGGTAGAAATGGAAAACGTTCAGCGGACGGCTGCCGGCTGGCTCGACGCGTTTTCCGGCGCACTTGCACGCGGTGATTGTGACGTTGCCGCAACGATGTTCCTGCCGGATGCCGGTTGGCGCGACATTCTCGCACTAACCTGGCACTTCACCGGGATGCGCGGGCGGGCCGAAATCCGTGATCAGCTGCGCACCAGCCTGAAAACGCTGCGCCCCGGCGCCTTCCGGCTCAACCCCGAGCGCAGTGCGCCGCGCTGGATGCAGCGCGCCGGCACCACCTCGATCGAAGCCTTCGTCGCGTTCGAGACCGCGGTCGGCCGCTGCCGCGGCGTACTGCGCCTGGTGCCCGATCCGGCCGATGGCGCCATGCGCGCGTGGACGTTGTCCACGACCCTGCACGAGCTCATCGGACACGAGGAACAGATCGGGCCGCGCCGGCCGACCGGACCGACCGACGTGCGCGATTTCGGCGCGGAGAACTGGCTGGACAAGCGGCACAAGGCGATCGCCTATGCCGATCGCGATCCCACGGTGCTGGTGATCGGCGCGGGACAGGCGGGTCTTGCAATGGCCGCGCGGCTCGGGGCGATGGGCATCGACACGCTGGTGGTGGACCGCAACGCGCGCGTCGGCGACAACTGGCGCCACCGCTACCACTCCCTGACGCTGCACAACGAGGTGTACGTCAACGACCTGCCGTATCTGCCCTTTCCGCCGAACTGGCCGGTCTACGTCGCCAAGGACAAGCTCGCCAACTGGCTCGAGTTCTATGCCGAGGCGATGGAAATCAACTGCTGGACCTCCACCGAGTTCGTGCGCGGCAACTACGACGAGAATGCCGAATGTTGGAGCGTGCAGCTGCGTCGCGGCGACGGCACCATCCGCGCGCTGCGCCCGCGCCACCTGGTGTTCGCGATCGGCGCCAGTCCGATTCCGCATGTCCCGCAGCTGCCGGGACTGGACAGTTTCGCCGGGACCGTGATGCACTCGGGCGAGTACCAGAGCGGCACACCCTGGAAG
This sequence comes from uncultured Burkholderiales bacterium, assembly GCA_964570955.1. Taxonomy (GTDB): domain Bacteria; phylum Pseudomonadota; class Gammaproteobacteria; order Burkholderiales; family SHXO01; genus SHXO01. Next base: position 4,543 of record CAZNBS010000190.1, read on the forward strand.
GGCCGCAAGGCCTTGGTGCTGGGCACGGGGACCAGCGGCCACGACGTGGCACAGGATCTGCACGCCTGCGGGGCGGACGTAGCGCTGATCCAGCGCAGCCCCACTTACATCACCAGCCTGAAGGAAGGCCAGCGCGTCTACCAGATCTACCTGCAGGGACTGCCGGTGGACGAATGCGACGAGCTTCTCACCTCGTTACCCTTCGATGCACTGCTGCGCGCCTATCATCTGTCCGCGCTCGAGAATCGCAGGCACGATGCCGAACTGCTGCGCGGACTCGAGCAGGCCGGCTTCCGGCTCGATTTCAAGGAGTACGACACCGGCTTCCAGATGCGCTATCACCAGCGCGGCGGCGGCTACTACTTCAACGTCGGGTGCTCGGATCTGATCATCCAGGGCAAGGTGGGCGTGCTGCAGTGGGCCGACGTCGAGCGCATCGTGCCCGAGGGTCTGCGCATGCGCGACGGCCGGCTCGTGCCGGCGGAACTGCTGGTCCTGGCCACGGGCTACAAGAGCCAGCACGAGGTGGCGCGCCGGCTGCTCGGCGACGAGATCGCCGACCGCCTGGGACCGGTGTGGGGGTTCGACGCCAGCGGCGAACTGCGCAACATGTGGAAGCGCACGCCGCAGAAGGGGCTGTGGTTCATCGCCGGCAGCCTCGCGCAGTGTCGGATCTTCTCGCGCTTTCTCGCGGTTCAGATCAAGGCGTGCGAGGTCGGGATGATTCCGCTGGCACTGCCCGCACGCTACGCCAACACGCCAGACCTGGAGTTGAACTTCCGCGCGGCATGACGCCTGGACACCGGCCCGCCCTGCAGTCCTGACAGGCGGGCAACGGGCTGGGGCCGGTGCGAGGGCCTCAGCCCGGCCGCGTCATGTGCATCATCGTCTCGGCACCCACCCAGAAGTAGTCACCGAGCCCGCCGGCGCGCGCGAGGTGCTGGGCGGCTGCCGTGTCGTACACGCCATCGCGCAGCAGTGCCTTGTCGATGTGCACCGCCAACACTTCCCCCAGCACCAGCCACGCGGGTGCGAGGGCTCCGTCGGCCGCCTTCAGCTGCAGGATGTCCGTGCGCCGACACTCGAACGCCACCGGACTCTCCGCGACGCGCGGCGCGGCCACCAGGCGGGAGGCCGCAGGCGTGAGTCCGGCCAGCGCGAATTCGTCGATCTCCGGCCCGACGGAGGCAGAGGTGGCATTCATCCTCTCCGCCAGGCTGCGGGTGACCACGTTGAACACGAACTCGCCGGTCTGCTCGACATTGTGCAGCGTATCGCGCCGATCGCTGGCGCAGGCGAACCCGACGATCGGCGGTGTTTCGCAGAAGGCGTTGAAAAAGCTGTACGGCGCGAGGTTGTTCACGCCCGACGGACTGCGCGACGCGATCCAGCCGATCGGCCGGGGCGCAACGATCGACTTTAAGGGATTGTGGCGCAGACCGTGGCCCTTGGCGGGCTCGTAGTAATGGAAATCCGAACTCACGCACGCGCTCCTTGAGCCGCGGCCGAACACGCATCGCACCGACGAGGCGCGCCGCTACGCCACCGGCTCGATCCAGTTGTGCAGTGCCATGCCGCCGTCCACCACCACGGTCGTGCCGGTGACGTAGGCCGAGAAACGATCGCACAGCAGAGCAATTGCCATCCCGCCGATGTCCTCGGGGGTACCCAGGCGCCGCAGGCTGGTGCATTTGACCAGGCGCTCGGCGCCCGACGCAGCGGCATCGAACCCGCCACCGGGAATTGCCCCCGGTGCGATGGCGTTGACGCGGATGCCGTGCGGACCGAATGCGCGCGCCAGTTCCTTCATCACCATGGTCTGCCCGGCCTTGGCCGCGCTGTAGTGCGGCAGGTTGCGCGGACTGTGCGCATGCAGCGAGGTGATGAACAGCATGCGACCCTTTATCTTGCGCTCGCGCATCGCGAGCGCGGCTGCACGCGCCAGGACGAAACCTGCGCGCAGGTTCACCGCCAGCATCTCGTCCCAGGTCGACATGTCCACCGCCGCCGCGTGATCCTTCTCCATGCGGCGCGGGCTGGCCGCATGCACCACGATCGATGGACAGCCGACCGCGGCGATCACCGTGTCCAGCAATGTGGAAGCAGCGTCCGGTCGAGCCAGGTCGGCGGCGACGAACTGCGCCGCGCATCCGGCTGCGCACAAAGCCTCGGTCGCCGCCTCCGCACCGCGAGCGTCGAGATCCGAGAGCACGACCCGCGCACCCTCCTTCGCGAGCGCAGTCGCGATGCCCCGGCCGATGCCCGAGGCCGCCCCCGTCACCAGGGCTGTGTCCTGGTCCAGCAATCCGGTGGTCATATCGGCTCCCGTCCTGTCGGCGTGGCGGACATGGGCAACCGTCTCAACCGTCCTCAGCCCAAGTCGTCCGGACTGAGCACGATCGGCTGCCCATGCGGCGTCCGGTCGGCCGCCCGGTCCCAGGCGGCACGATAGCGCGCCAGCGTGTGCTCGTCGGTCAGGCCCTTGTCGCGCACGATGCGCTCGATCGCCGCCAGCCAGTGCAGGTAGTAGGTGCTGCCGGTGTCGGGATCGCCGCGCGCCTGCGCGGCCTTGATCTCGCTGCCCAGCGTGGCGGCCCATTCGCTCCAGGTAAACACACCGCGCCGGTGAAGCGCGAGCGTGAGGGCGAAGGCCTGCGCCTGCCACGGCTCGCTGAACGTTGGCGTGCGTGCGTGCGCAGGAATCGCGTTCAGCGCACCGTCGACTGCCTCCGATCGACTGCCGCGTTGCTGCGGCCGCTCCTGGTCCATGTCAGAACGCCTCGAGATAGGGCTCGAACGCATCGATCGTCACCTCCAGCGTCGGATCCGCCTGGTCACCCCACAATTCGCGTCCGCCGAACGCCACGGTATACAACCACTGCGGGTCGTCGCCCTTGCCTGCCGCCTTCGCGTCCGGATAGACGTGGCAGCCACGGATCGCATGCACCACCCCGACCTTGCCGCGCGCATAGCGCGGCAGCCGCGTATGGCCGGACGGATGGAGGTTGCGGGTACGGACGCGATCGCCCGGCTTGAAGCGCGCGTCGGCCTGTGGGTCACGACCGAAGGGCGCGCGCATGTAGCCGAGCGCCAGGTCGGAAAGCGTCATCGTGCGCTCCACCGCCTTGGCCGGATGCAGGGAATGACCGGCCTCGAGTTCATCCGGCGCGACCAGGCCGTATTCGAGCGCGCTGCGCGTCAACCCCAGCAACCAGCGGTGGTAGTACGAGATGCTCAGGTAAGTCTGCGCCGGCACCAATTCCTGGGAATGGCGAAACACGTCGATGTTCCACGCGCGCGTGTACAGCAACGCGCGCTGAAGTCCCAACACCCGGCCTTCCCAGGCGGCGTGGAACGGTGGCTCGTCCGGCTCCACCTCCACTTTGCCGAAGCCATGCATGCCGCCCATGTCGTGCACGCCGTTCATGCCTGCGCTCCCGGGCCCACGGCCAGGCCGGTGCCGATCATGCTGTCGCGGGTGACCAGCGCGGCCAGACGTTCTTCCGGCCAGCCCTCGGTGCCGGGCGGCCGCCGGGGCACGACCAGGTAGCGCGTCTCCGCCGTGGAATCCCATACGCGAATCCGGGTGTCCGGCGGAAGACCGACGCCGAAGTCGGCGAGCACGCTGCGCGGATCCATCACCACGCGCGACCGATAGGGCGCCGACTTGTACCAGACCGGCGGCAGGCCGAGCACGTCCCAGGGATAGCACGAGCACAGCGTGCACACCACCATGTTGTGCTCCTCCGGCGTGTTCTCCACTGCGATCAGGTGATCGCCGATCTGCCCGAACGCACCGCTCTGGTTGATGGCGCGCGTGGCATCGTCGAGCAGGGCCGCCTTGAATGCCGGGTCGGTCCACGCGCGCGCCACGACGCGGGCACCGATGTGCGGACCGACTTTGGTCTCGAAGTGCTCGACGATCTGGTCGATCACCGCCGGATCGACGTAGCCCTTCTCCGTGAGAATCGTCTCGAGGGCGCGCACCCGCAACTGCACCTCGGTGAGGTGCGAATGGTCATCGTCGTGGTCGTGATCGCTCATTCAGGGCTCCAGTCAGCGGCCGGCAGCATGCACCGGCGCAATCGGCTCGGGAAACGGCCTTCACGCCGGGAATTCTAAGCGCGACCGGGCACGACGAACAGACGTGGGGTGCCACGGCCGCAGCGGCATCGCACGCAGAGCGCCGATCCGCGCCGCGCTAGAGCGCCAGGTATCGGCTCTTCACCGTCTCGTCCCGGCGCAACGCCTCGATGGTGTCGCGATAGACGATCTGGCCCTTGTCGATCACCGTCGCGTGGCTGGCGATGCCGAGGCAGAAATGCATGTTCTGCTCGGCCAGCAGCACGGTCACGCCCATGTCGCGCAGCGTGCGGATCAACTCGCCGATGCGCTCGACGATGACTGGCGCCAGTCCCTCGCTCGGTTCGTCCAGCAGCAGTGCGACGGGGTTGCCCATCAGCGTGCGCGCGATGGTCAGCATCTGCTGCTCGCCGCCGGACAGGTTGCCCGCCATGCGATCCTTCAGCGGGGCGAGCAGCGGCAACATCTCGTAGATGCGCTTCAGCGTCCAGTAGTCCTGCCCGTCGGGCCCCTTCTTGGCTGCGATGACGAGGTTGTCCTCCACCGTGTGCTCGGGGAACACCTGCCGGTCCTCGGGGACGAATCCCACGCCGGCGCGTGCGATCCGGTGCGGCTTCGTCCCCTGCACCGGCCGGCCGAGCACGTGCACGGTGCCCTTGCTCGGGGGCGCGATGCCGGCCAGCGCCTTCATCGTGGTGGACTTGCCCGCGCCGTTGCGGCCGAGCAGGGCCATGGTCTGCCCCTCGGACACCGACAGGCTCACGCCGAACAGGATCTGGCTGGTGCCGTAGAAGACGTCGATGTTCCGGGCGGACACGATCTCGCGCGCGCTCATCGCTGCACCTTGCCTGGTTCACTGCGGAATCGCGAGTGCGCGTCGGCGCTTGCAGGCAATCGCCTTGCCGCCGACCCGCGCCGCGCGGCACCCCTCGCCGGGTGGCTCATGCCTGCTCCCTCCCCTCGAAATGCGAACCCAGATAGGCCTCGATCACCTTCGGATGCTGCCGCACGTCGTCGGGGCTGCCCTCCGCCAGCACCGTGCCGTAACTGAGCACACGGATGGTCTGCGCGTACTTGAACACGATGTCCATGTCGTGCTCGATGAAGATCAGCGTCATGTGCTTGCGCTCCCACAGCGCATGCACCGTCTCGATCATCTGCCAGCGCTCCTCCGGCCCCATGCCCGCG
>CAZNBS010000191.1:0-9698 GCA_964570955.1 uncultured Burkholderiales bacterium
AGCGGCGCGAACACCTGATCGGCGAAGGCCTGGTGCGCATCTCCGCCGGCCTCGAGGACCCCGAAGACCTGCTCGACGACGTGCGCCAGGCGCTCGCCGCTGCGTGAGGGCGGCACGGCGCCGGAATGCGCCGTGCTGCAGGGACTGACTTTTGCCAAGTTGTTGTCAGGGGTCGAATGGAACAGTTTCGGCCATTCCGGACATCCACCGTGCACTATCCATCCTTGCAGCGAATGTCCGCTCTAAATGTGACTCTACCTCCCATCACTTCTGATCTGGCAAGCGTTGTAATTCCCGACGAGTGCTTTACTGCGGCCCGATCGTTTGAAGCACCCTGGCCGCCAGTTCCCGCACCAAGGGGTCGGCATCTTCCTGGGATTGCTTCGTCAGAAACTCTCGCGTCTTCTGCTGGTTCTGTGAAAACTTGAAGGCCAGAAGATACGCGGCATGGCCATCGTCGCTCTTGTTCTCCTTCGCGAACACCATCGCTAAATTGGCCCAAGCCGAGGAGCGGGTTAGCGCCAAAATCAACGAATCCTTAAAGGCGCTCCTCGCTTCGGCCAGCTTGCCGCCCATCATCAGAGCATACCCGCGGTTATTGACGATTTCCTGATCCGCCGGATCGGCCTTGATTGCCTGGTTGAACTTCTCAATTGCTTCATCGAAGGCTTTCAGTTGCAGTGCGGACAGGCCAGCGTCGTTGGCGGCACGAGCGGCCTTTCGGTCGCCTTTTGGTGGGTGCGGCATCTGCTTGATCGAATCCACCTCAAAATTCGGCCGAACAGCCGCTTCGGTGTTAGCGAGTACGGGGCGCAGGTGGCGGCGTATGCACGGGCGATAGAGAAGGCTACGGGGCGGACGATTGTCGAGAACTGGCTGTTCTTACCTGTTGCTGGAGGCGCGGAGAGTATCGAACTTTCTTGAGAACATTCTACGCCACCGACACTTTCTTGGATCGATCACGATTCGAAAGCACGGTGGCGCACACTACACATCTACTCGCTTTCTCAGGATGAACGTTTCCGAGAAGTAATTCCGTGCTTTGAAATCGTTGCCCGCCCGGTTCGCAGACACAATGGGGCAGTCGAAAAAGGCCCAAGATACGATATCCTGATTGAATGAAATTCACTGATTTCGTTATTACCGAAACCGCCGGCAATTCCGTTGACCCGCTGGGTTACCTGAAACCCAGCGGTGAGGTTTCCTCTGGGCTATTCCGCCCTTTCACCGTTCTGTCGAACCATCCCGCCTACCAAGGCTTTTTGGCGTTTGCCTTCAGATTCCTAGGCAAGAATTCTCTGAAGCCTGGACAAAAAAACTTTCCGCGTCGGGTGCGCGACCTTGAGATTCTCTGGGGGGTCCTGAGCGTTCAGGGTGGCGACCCGGTCATCAACGTCACCAAATACGAGCCCCTCACCGGCCAAGATTCCTTGCGCCTGGACGATGCGAAGAAGCGTCCGGCTTTGTATGCCCGCCTCAACTACGGCGCGCTGGGTCATTACGGCAGCCCGAGCACGACGTGGCGGATCCTCCAGCCCAACAGCGCCGGGCTGTCCGCCAACGGCTCAGCGCTCGCCGAAGCCTGGCAGTATCGGAATGGGTTTGATTTCGCTGACCTGGCGGACCGTTGGATGTCGGGCAGGGATTTGTTTGCCGAAGCTGCACTTGAGGAGTGGGCGCAGGTCTTTCGCCTGGCCGCGGATCCTGAGCCTGTTGAACGGAAGGTCTGGCAAACCTTGATCCATGACCTTTGTCGCCGCGAACCCGTGATTGCGCCGCTGTGGGAGGAGCCGGTTCCCGAGGACATCCTTGCCCTCGGCCGCGATGAGGACACCTACCCCGGATTCTTCCCTGGCCTGCTCGGGCATTATCAGGCCCACCCGGAGCTCTGTCGGCGGATCGAGCTTTGCAACTGTTTTGAGCGGCTGTCTGGTCTCGTCCAGTTCGTTTTCGAATGGGAATACGTTCGGCGCCTGGACCACTTCAGGAAAATCGGCCTGTCCACCAACAGCCTGCCATCGCAGGTCGCGAACGACATCCGCGAGGCAGCGCGCGCGTTCCGCGCCGTGCAGGGGCCACGCGAGTTCTGGGCACTGCCGGGCACGCTGGAGAACGCCAACGACTATTCGACGATTGTGGCGACGGTCCTTGCCCACCACTCGGCACACCAACGCGGCAAGGGAACCTCCCCCTTCATTACGGGGGATGCGATCGCCGTTCAGGATCGCGTCGATGGCCAGAAGTTCATGCAGTTCTTCAAAGCCGTCGCCGATGCGCCCGAAACACTGTTGGCGGCTACCCAATGGCGCTACCACCGCAACTGGCATTTTGAGCGGGCCCAGCTGTGGCAACAATACGCGGGAATACAGTGATGGCGAATCCGCGTCCGATGCCGTCTGGCGACTTCCTGAATTTCTCCGACATCTTCTCGGCAGCCGTTGCGCTCGCGGAGGACGATCCGATTGAGCACCTCATCGTCCTCACCTTTGAGTTTGATGAGCAGCAGCTCCTGAACCTGGTGCAGCACCGCGCCCTGGAAGAGCAGAAGGATCTGGCACGCTCCGGACTGAAGCTGCTGTCGACGATCAGGCCCGTGGTCTTCTACGACGCACGCAAGACCAAACCATTCGGTCGCCTGCCGCAATTCCTGGAATTGCACCCCTGCAAGACGGCAGGGTTTTCCTGCCACCACAGCAAGGCCTACTGTATCGTGACACGCAAGGCGATCCGCTTGGTGGTCGGAAGCTTTAACCTGACCTACACTGGGCTCTTCCGGAATCGCGAAGTCCTGCAGGAATGGGCCTGGCAGTCTGCCGAGTCGCTGGACACGCACATACTCATCGAGTGGATCGCGTTTCTTCGGCAGCACTACCTGACCGAGGCGCAAGCGTCATCACAATCGGCGCTGGCTGCTGCGTTGGCAACCTTGGATGAGCGAACCAACGCCTGGAGGCTTCCACTGCCCGCTCCCGATCGGCCCAGCCATTTGCTGGCTTCCGGCTACGGGGAACGCTCCGGTCTCGATATCCTGGTTGAACATTGGAACGCTTGGTTCCCGAATCAATCACCGACGAGCCTCTTTGCCGTCTCGCCCTTCTTCGACGACAACCCCGCCCCTCGTTGCCTCGCCGAACAGATCAGCAGTCGGCTCCCGACGATCTCCCGTCTGGAGATCGTCACCGATGCGGCCAACCAGGCAAACCTCTCACGGGCCCACTTCGGGACGCATTTCGCACCGGATCAATCGGTGCTTCACCTGATTCCGGAAACGATTTCCTCTGAAGAACGCGTGCGGATCGACCGGCAGGGCGGAAACTCCACCAAGGACCTGGTGCTCGATCGCGCGCTGCACGCTAAGGTTCTGCTGCTTGCAACGTCGGACGGCGCCGGCATCGCCTACCTGGGCAGCGCAAACTTCTCGCGCAAGGCCTGGCTCGGTGACAACCGCGAATTGGGTTTCATCGAGCGGATCGACAACGCTCCCGCTTTGCGTGAGGTCGTCTTGCGCGCCTTGTCGGTTGCGCCGGGCAATCACTTCGATGAGCTTCCTGATCTACCGCCCGAGGCACCACCCAAGCCGAATCCTGAGGAGATCGTCGAGGACTCGCTGTTCCCGGGATTCATCGATTTCGTGGTGCTCGCCCCGTCCTCGGGTTCCGATTGCTTCCGGTTCACGGTGCACGGCACGCAGCTGGAGCGGATCGCGGAATACGACATCCACTGGGCGGACTTGCGTCTCACATTTGCCGACGGCGTGTCTCAGGACATCCCCATCGGCCAGTTCCGCAACACGCTGCTCGGCGGCCGCACGCTCGAATTCCGGCATCGGCAAGAGGCCGATCGAAGCTTCTGGTTCCCGTTCCAGTACGCCGGTGAAATCATCGCCGACCGGCAAGCCTTGATACACGCGTCCAGTTGGGACTGGCTGGCCTTCTACCTGAATCCCAATGGTGCAGACGAAGGTGACGATCCGGAATCCACGCAATGGATGGACGGCCGAAATGGCGCCGCCCAGCCGATCGCGATGCTCGACGTCGATCGTGAGGCGAACTGTGTAATCGCCATGCAGCGATACCTCTCCTTGTTCTCCAGTGTCGAGGGCAGCTTCGAACGACGCCTGGCCGAGGCAGCCAAGGTCGATGACCCATCGGCCCGCCAGCGCGCCATTCGTAGCCAGGTCATAGATCCACTATCCGGCCTGGCGACCTTGTTGCAACGCGAACCCGTCCAGAAGCTGGCCGATCGCCTGTTCAAACTTGGTGAGTTGGGCCTGTTCGTTGAGTCCTTGACAAGACAGACCCCGGCAGCCGAACGCACTGAATTCGCCGAACTCGTGGCCGGGATCGAGTCGGCACTCGACGCGGCCAAAGGATTCGACGTCCTGGCCTCCGATTACCACGCGTTCGTCGTGAGTCAATTACGGTCCGCACCATGAAACAACTTCTCAACGAGCAGGCACCCGACCCGCGCGTCCAAGAAGACTGGAATCGGCAGCGTTACACCGCCACCGTCATCCGCGAGCGCCACAGGAATGGAATCGCTTGCGTGCTGCTGGCCGATGAGGTCGGCATGGGTAAGACCTATACCGCGCTTGCTGCGATCGCCACTCACTTGTTCGAGACTAGTCGCAACAATCGCAAGGCGCTGCTGGTCGTTCCAAACGATCTGCTGAGCGCGAAGTGGGAACAGGAAATCCGCACCTTCAATCGCGACTATCTACAGCATAAGGGGCGCAAGCAGCTGCGCCCACTCGTCGTGGGTGGCTACTGGGACCTGGTGCAGAACCTGCACGACTACGAGAACGAGGCCGTCCCCCGCATCTCCGAAACGATGCTGAAGAGTTTCGCGTACCTCGTGCTGAAGTGGTTTGACGCACGTCGCAAGCGCGGTAAGCATCGACAAAGATGGGCCATCTGCGATGGGCTCGACGACCTTCACCCGGACGTGCTCGCGCTCAGTTCCCACCTGTCGCAGCTGGCGCTGAACAACTATCTGGACGAGCAGAAGTCGCTGGAACCCGAACGCTTCGACCAGATGGTCGGGGACCTTTCCACAGACCAATCGTATGCCTTCCTGAAGGAACTGTTTCGCGACTTCGGTGCCCAGCAGGATGCCATGGAGCCCAACGTCTACGTGGTCGCCATGTCGAAGTTGCGACGGGCCAAGTCGAATAATCCGCAATCGAAACTCTTCTCGTCGTACATCGTGACGCGCGCGCTCAAGCGCCGACGCGAGCAGACGCGACAGGACGTGATTAGATCGGTCGACAAATCCAGCCTCGTCTGCCAATTGCCGGATGCACCAGAGAGCAAGAAGAAGCAGCTGGAAGGCCTTGGGGACTGGCTCGGCAAGCTCTACTACACCAACCTTTGGGGATTCGAGGCAGTTGTCGACGCAGCCATTGTCGAGGCCGGATCCGAACAAGTCATCGCGGACCTGTTGGGCGAGCATCCTGGGCGATGTATAAAGGACCTTTCAGATCGCATCGTCGAAACCAAGCTTAGGGAGGCGAATATCGTCCTGAGCGTCATCGATGAGGTCCATAACTGGAAGAACGGCGGCAACGGCGCACAGGATTTTGTGCAGGTGTTCCGCGAGGCGATCCCCAACAAGCTGATGATGTCGGCAACGCCGTTCCAGTTGCACCAGGATGAGTTGGGGCGGATCTTTGAGTTCGTCGCTGCGGAAAACGACCAGTCGCTCGATGTTGTCCGCCAACTGATTGCGCCGGACGGGCCCGCATCACGCTGCCTCGCTGCCAGCGCCCGTTTCCAGGGCGCCTGGGGCCAGCTTGGCCACGCGGACGTCGTCATGCTCCAGTCCTTCGTCGACACCCACCCGAACCACGATGGAGCGAGCCGCGTTACCGCCCTGTCCGCCTTCGCTACGGACAATCCCTGCTCCGAGGAGTTTGCTGCATTTGTTTCTGCCTTGGTCGACTACTACCAGTCGACCCAGGACCTGCGGCAAGACCTGTCCAAAGTAGTCATCCGGCACACGAAGTCGCGAGACAAGCGGCATGTCCATGCCGGAAAAGACTATGTGCGAACCGGCTCCCCCAACTACGCGCAACCGCGCAGCGCGCTCTACACGACGGCCGGCCTAGGGGATACCTCGGGCGCGCTGCTGAGCTACCTAGGCATGAGGGCCGAGCAACGCGTCCGGCAGGATTCACTGCAGAACGGCAAAGAGGCAAATGCGCACCTTCTGAGCGGGTTTGCATCGAGCTTTGGCGCGTTTCGGGAAAGCAACAAGGACCTGGCTGCTGGCGAGCGCGTTTCCGAAGCAACAAAACGCTACCTCAAGTTCTTTGAGTCGGCGCTGTGCCGGACGACACACCCGAAAGTCTCGGCAACGGTCGATCGGGCGCTGGCCAATTACCGGGCCGGCAGCAAGACGCTGATCTTTTGTGAACGCTTGGCGACGCAGGACGAAATCGTTCAAACCCTGCGCACCCGAATTGCCGCGGAAGACTTCAAGTCGATCGGCATCGATGGCACCAAACGCATGCGCCGCGACATCCTCAGGGACCACCTCGCAGTGGAGCTCTATTGGAGCCGCTCGTGGCAAGCAGCCCATGGCGAATCCGGGAAAGACATTGCCATTCTGGACGAGATATCCGCCTCACTCGAGCACCTTGAGGGGCGGCTTGGCAGGCTCAACAGCCGCCAGCGTGACAAGATCCTCGACTTGTTGTTGCTCGCGGTTCAATCGCCGCACAACCTGTGCACGGACATGCTCCGAGGCATCCTAGAATCCGAAGCGGCCCTCCGCGTCTATCTGCGGCTTGAGTCCAATCCGGAGTTGCAGTCCTTCGACGACGACCCAGACGATGATCCCGATGACAATCCGCTCCCCGATGCATTGGGGGAAATCGCCCACGGCCCGACAATCTGGCACCCGGTCGCCGACTCGGGCGTCTTGCATGCCCGCCTTTGGAAACTGATTGAGGACGAATGCTCGCAGTTTCAGAACAGCGCAGGATCGGCTGACCTGTCCGCATTCGCGCATCTTTTGCTGGATGTCGGCCAGGGATTGCGCAAGATCCTGTTGCGACTCGACACCCTGGCCGGCATCGGTAGCGCAAGGTCAGAACGACTCGGGGTGGCTGCCGTCGAGGTCATCGCTCGTTCAACCGATCTCCCCCTGCGCTCGCCTTGGCACCGGCTTCACAACTTCCTCGGTGTCCTTTGCGACGCTCAAGGCAGCATTCGCCGACCGCAACAGCACAGCTCGCGTCGCCAAAGTCTGTGGAAAGGCGTCTACCTGCGGGACGAGGTGATCGTGACGGAACTCCACGGCAAAGTGGAAACCGAGACCCGGAAAAGCCGTTGCGCGGCGTTCAACTCGCCCCTGCTACCCGACATCTTGGTGTGCACCGCAATTGGCTCGGAAGGTATCGACCTCCACCTCAATTGCGACGAGATCATCCATCACGATCTACCATGGAACCCGGCGCGCTTTGAGCAGCGAATCGGCCGCATCGATCGCGTCGGTTCTCTGGGCGAACGCATGTATCAGGTTGATCCGCAACAGCACCGCCTGGACATAGGCGTGCCATTTCTAGCGTTCGACTACGACGAGTTTCGCTTCAAGACCCTCCATTCACGCGCACAAAAGTTCGAGGTCCTCTTGGGGCAACCCGAATTTGCGACCGACGTTGATGAGCGCCTTGACGATCTGGACAATACAGACCCAACTCGAACTGACGAAGACGAAGCAACGAACACCTTGGCTACTCCAGCAGTTTCCCTCCCCGCTGAATTGGTTGACCTAATCCGCATTGATCTTTCCGCTAAATAGATAGCAGACATCCCGTGCCATGAGTTGAGCGGGAGGTAAGTATCCGATTGCGGTCAGGTTTATCCCCTCATCTCAACGACAGCTCAGGCCGAATTCCGGGCTGTGACCATCGTCTCAAACTCGGTCTTATGCGGATATCCACATTAAAGAGCGACAAGCCGCGCTATTTCCCCTCTCTCCTGCGCAGGCCTCGCGAGATCCAAACGGCCCGGTAACATCGACGAGCCCGAACAGGAGAAGCTGGATTGGCGCTGCGTACAGAGCCCCCAGAACGACAAGCAGGCCGGCGAACCCGAAGCGGCCGGCCACCGTTGCCCTGTAGAAAGCGACCACTTCTGCGCTGGCGCAGGCCAGATAGTGGTAACCGACGACCAGCGCCAGGACGCCCAGCACCCTGACCCATATTTCGGAGGGAGGCGCGTTTCCCAGCAGCGACATCACCATCCCCGGCACCACATGAGCGCGATACCCGTGAGCACGACGTAGATGCCAAAGTATCGGATGCTCGGCGTGGCCGGATGCATGGTCATTTCCCGGGGTTGTCGGGCACGGCTAGGCGCGGCAGCCAGCCCAGGTGCTTTGCATGAAGGCTCTGCACGTAGAGACGGTCGCCGGTCTCGGTGATGCCCGTCGTTTCGGGATAAGCGCCTGCCGGGTCCTGCAGGTCGGCGACGATCCTGCCGTCTTCGGTGAAGGCGATGACGTGCCCGTAGGTCTTGGGGACGGGCCAAAGCGTGCGCGGCAGACGAAGTGTCAGCTTGCGCAGGAACGGGTTCTCCGCCATGGCATCGACCTTCGGGTTGCGCGGCTTGGCAAAGCCCAGCCAGATCTTGCCGTCCAAGCCGCGCATCAGGTTGTCCGGATAGCCGGGCAGGTTGTCGAGCAGCAGCGTGGCCTGGGGCGAAGGCCGGCCGATGTCGAGGTTGTCGGCCGCCACGGCGATTTTCCAGACGCGGTACTTGCCGGTTTCGCTGACGAACAGGGCCTGTTCGTCGCGGGACAGCGCCACGCCGTTGGCGAAGCTCAGTCCCCTGGCGACGATGCGCACGGCCTTGCGCAGCGGATCGTATTCGAGAATCCGCCCCGTGGACGACTGCTCCATGATGTCCAGGATGCTTGCCTCGAAAGTCCCGCCCCATACTGCCGGCGCAAAACGGGTCGAGGCATCGCTGAAGTAGATCCGTCCATTGGCGGCCACCACCACCGCGTCGGCATAGCGGATCGGGTCGCCGCCCGCCTTGTCGGCCAGCAGCGTGATTTTGCGGTCGGGACCGATCGACAGCAGGCCCTTGATGGCATCCGCGGCAATCAGGTTGCCGCTGGCGTCGAAGTCGAATCCCAGCACCCTGCCGCCCGTGCTGGCGAACACTTCCCCTGCCGTGCCGTCGGGATTCATGCGCAGGATATTGCCGCTGGACACGGCGGCATAGACCTTGCCGTCGCGACCGAGAACGATGTGTTCCGGGCCTTCCTCGGTCCCGAGTGAAATGCGTTGCAGGTTAGCCAGCAGGGTGTTCGGTGCATGAACCCCCGTGTATCCGGCAAAGGCGGGCGCTTGCCAGCTCACCGGCTGTATGGGCACCGGCCACAGGCTCAGGTAGGCGGCCAGCGCCAGCACGCCAGCCGCGAATATCCAGGCGATGGTTTTCATATGGGCGCCCTATGGTTCCGTCATTCCGGGGACTTTATCTTCCTGTATAGCAATTGCGAGGACAGAATGCCTAAGAAATTATAGACCGCGCCAGGGGAAATCCGGGTAGCGGCCAGTCAGGGCTGGCAGGTTTGGATTGAACAGGAATCTCCGCTTCGGCCGAATTGATTCCGCATAATGACATCCGCTCAACGGCACGAGGCGCGACATTGCAACCCCACCAGCCTGAGGAGTGAAAAGTCAG
>CAZNBS010000192.1:0-9632 GCA_964570955.1 uncultured Burkholderiales bacterium
CCTGTTCCAGCAGCATCGCCATCGGGTTGGCCTCGTACATCAGGCGCAGCTTGCCCTGCGGTGCCTTGGCCGTGGGCGGATACATGAACACGCCGCCCTTGAGCAGGATGCGATGCACGTCGGCCACCATGGAGCCGATGTAGCGGCTGGAATAGCCGCTGCCCTGCGCCCAGTCCAGATAGCGCTGATAGCCGTCGGGGAAGCTGCGCCGGTTGCCCTCGTTGACCGAGTAGCTCTTGCTCGCCGCCGGAACCCGGATGCCACGCTCGACCAGCAGGTAGGCGCCGACCTCGGGATCGAGAACGAACATGTCGACGCCATTCCCCACGCTGAGCACGAACACCGTGGAGGATCCGTACAGCACGTAACCGGCCGCCACCTGATGGCCACCTTTTTGCAGGAGCGAGCCGTGCGCGTCGCGCGCGCGCCGGTCGTGGCGCAGGATGCTGAAGATGGTTCCCACCCCGCCGCACACGTCCAGGTTGGACGAGCCGTCCAGCGGATCGAACAGCACGCAGTAGCGGCGTTCGCCGTTCGGGTCGTCACGCAGAATGACCGGCTCCTCGTTCTCCTCGGAGGCGACGATGGCGACGCCTTCGCGGCCGCCCAGCGTGCGCAGCAGGATCTCGTTGGCGATCACGTCCAGCTTCTGCTGTTGCTCGCCCTGCACGTTCTCCGCTCCCGCCCCGCCGAGGACGTCCTCCAGGCGTGCGCGTCGCACCCGGGCCGCGATCATCTTGGTGGAGATGGACATGGCCGACAGGATCCACGACAAGGCCCCGGTCGCCTCCGGAAATCTCGATTCTTGCTCCAGGATGTGCGACTGGAGTGTGACGATCGGGCGGGCAAAGGTCGGGGCAGTGTGGGCGGCCATGGGGTCCTCGGGTGCAAATTGCGGGGCAGGAGTGTGCCACAGGGTGGCGGCAGCGCACACCCCGGTGCGAAATATGCGGATCCCGCAATCGAGTCGCTTGCCCTGAGCCCGTATACTGGACTCGCCACGGCACGACTACGCTCGCCGCAACGCGGCCTTGCGCGCCGGCGCGGTACTGGTCGGCACCGGGGTTCATGCGCCGGTGGGAGCCGCGTCAGTGCGGTCACTCGTCGCCCGTGCGGGCGGCCGTCAGGCCATGCACCGCGGAGCCGCAGCGAATTGGGGGGACCTGGAAGGTGCCCGCCGTCGGAGGAGCCATGGAGTGGAATCTGCGCCATCTGGAAGCCGGTGTTCGGCGCGCGGTCTGGGCCGGCAGCCTGCACGAGGCGCCGCTGTGGCGGCGTGCGCTGTTGCGCACGCTACGCATCGGCCTCGTGGTGCTGCGCGACCTGTTCTACGGCCAGCTCAACCTGCGTGCGATGGGCCTGGTCTACACCACGCTGCTGTCGTTGGTGCCGTTGCTCGCCCTGAGCTTCTCCGTGCTCAAGGGCTTCGGCGTGCACAACCAGCTCGAGCCGATGCTGCGCCAGTTCCTCCTGCCCCTCGGCGGCCAGGCCGACGTGGCCGTCGACACCGTACTCGGATTCATCGAGCGCATGAACGTCGGCGTGCTCGGTGCGGTCGGCCTCGCGTTCCTGCTCTACACGGCCGTATCGCTGGTGCACAAGACCGAGGCGTCGATCAACTTCATCTGGCACGTGCGCCATCCGCGCAGCTTCGGCGAGCGCTTCAGCAGCTACGTCACCATCCTGCTGGTGGGTCCGGTTCTGGTGTTCACCGCGATCGGCGTCACCGCAACGGTCACGGGAAGCGAGCAGGTGCAGCAGCTGCTCGCTCTCGAGCCGCTCGGGCGGCTGTATGCGTTCGCGACGCGGCTCACGCCCTACCTTCTGGTGATTGCCGCCTTCACCTTCGCCTACCTGTTCCTGCCCAGCACCCGCGTACGCCTGACTGCTGCGTTGACCGGCGGAGTGGTCGGCGGTGTCCTGTGGCAGACGGCGGGCTGGGTGTTCGCCGGCTTCGTGTCCGGCTCCACGCGCTACGAGGCGATCTACGCCGGTTTCGCCGTGCTGGTGTTCTTCCTCGTCTGGCTATACGTGAGCTGGCTGATCCTGCTGCTGGGTGCGAGCGTTGCGTTCTACGTGCAAAACCCCCAATACGTGGTCCTGGAGTCGGGCGAGCCGCGCATGAGCAATCGCATGCGGGAGCGCGTGGCCCTGCTCCTGATGAGTCTGGTCGCTGCGCGCCATCTGCGGGGCGAATCGCCATGGACGCGCGAGGAGCTGGGCGGCGCACTGGGGGTGCCGGCGCACGCGGTCGACACCGTGCTCGATGCCTTGTGCGAGAGCGGCTTCCTCACGGAAGCCGTGGTGCCCGCTTGTTCGTACCTGCCCGTGCGCGACCTCGATCGCGTGAACGCGTGGCAGGTCGTGGAAGCGGTTCGACGCACGGGCGAGGAGGGCTTTCTCAGTCCGTCTCGCGTGCCCGTGCCCGCGTCCGTCGAGAGGCTGATCCAGCAGGCGGAGGCGCACAGTCGTGCCGTGCTCGAGCGGGTGAGCGTCAGCGACCTGGGCGCGTCGCCACAGGTGGAAGCTGCGCTACGGGAGCATCTGGCGGAGGAGAACGCCTGAGACGTTCAACCGCGCGCCGGGCGGCGGCGTGCGCGCTGTGCGGGCGTTGCGCCGGACACGGTTTTCGACGCGGCAGGCGCGACCGGTTCGTCCAGGGGCAGGGTGCTCGCCTTCAGCGTCCGCAACACGAAGCTGGACTTGGAGTGGCGAATGCCGGGAATGCGGTACAGGCGCTGGCGCAGCAGCCGTTCGTAGTCGCGCGTGTCGCGCACGGCGATGCGGATCAGGTAATCGTAGTCGCCGGAGATCAGGAAGGCCTCCAGCACCTCGGGAATGTCGTTGAGGGCACGACCGAAGGCCTCCACCGTCTCGTCGCTGTGGCTCTCCAGCGTGACCTGCACGATGACGGTCTCCGCGTAACCCACCGCGACGGGATCGATGCGCACGGTATAGCCCTGGATCACGCCTTCTGCTTCCATCTTCTTGATGCGTGTCCAGCACGGCGTCGTGGACAGCCCCACCTGGGCGCTGATGTCCTGCAGGCTGGCGCGCGCATCCCGCTGCAGCGTGGCGAGGATGGCGCGGTCGAATTTGTCCAGATGCAAGGCAGCTCTCCAGTAGGTAATGAAATTATTCTAGCAGGGGCACAATACACGGAAAACCTGTCCGATAATTACCCGCCTTCTCCGGAAAAAACGAAGCCTTTTCTTGCCCCCGGTTCGTATCATGTCTGCCATGAACGACCGTCTCTTCTCCGCTGCGTTGGCACGCGCACCCGAAGCCGGCGCGCATCCGCGCAACGGTGCCCAGGCCCTCATCGATGCCCTCGTCGAGGCCGGCGTCGACGTCGTCTTCGGCTACCCGGGCGGTGCGGTCCTGCCGATCTACGATGCGCTGTATGGCGATCCCCGCGTGCGTCACGTGCTGGTGCGCCACGAGCAGGCCGCGGTGCACGCTGCCCAGGGCTATGCGCGCACGACCGGCAGGCCCGGCGTCGTGCTGGTGACGTCGGGTCCGGGGATGAGCAACACCACCACCGGGCTGCTGGATGCGCTGTCCGACTCGGTGCCGGTGGTGTGCATCAGCGGACAGGTGTCCTCCGCGCTGATCGGCAGCGACGCCTTTCAGGAATGCGACGCGCTCGGGATTTCGCGTCCGGTGACGAAGTGGAACACGCAGATCCGCTCGGTGGAGGCGGTGCGCGCCAGCGTGCTGCGCGCGTTTGCCATCGCCACGCAGGGTCGCCCGGGACCGGTGCTGGTCGATTTTCCCAAGGACCTGCAACTGGCGGTGGTCGATTGCCAGGACGAGGCACGGTGTCCGCCCGAGGCGCGGGTCGCGCGCAGACCGGCGTTGCCGCGCTCCGCGCTGCGCCGTGCGGCATTGCTGATCGGCAACGCGCGCCGCCCGGTGTTCTACGGCGGTGGCGGTCTGATCAACTCCGGACCCGCGGCCTGCGAGACGTTCACCCGCATCGTCCGCGACACCGGCGCACCGTGCACGCTGACGCTGATGGGATTGGGGGCATTTCCTGCATCCGACGATGCCTTCCTGGGCATGCTCGGCATGCATGGCACGCTGGAAGCGAACCTGGCGATGCACCACGCCGATCTCGTGGTGTGCGTCGGCGCACGCTTCGACGATCGCGTCACGGGGCGCCTGAAGGATTTCTGCCCGAATGCCAGGAAGGTTCATCTCGACATCGATCCGGCTTCGATCAACAAACTGGTGCACGTCGATGTCCCGCTGGTCGGCGACTGTGGGCAACTTCTGCAGGCGTTGGAGCAGGAACTGCGCGACATGCCGCGCCAGCCCGGTCAGCTGGACGTCTGGTGGCAGCGCATCGAGCGCTGGCGTGCGCAGCGCTGTCTGCAGTTCGAGCCATCGCGTGAGGCGATCCTGCCGCAGCAGCTGATGAGCGAATTGCAGGCGCAGCTCGCCGGGCGCGACGCGGTGGTCGCGACCGACGTCGGTCAGCATCAGATGTGGGCCGCGCAGCACCTGAAGTTCGACCTGCCGTTGCGCTGGTTGACCTCAGGTGGCGCCGGCACGATGGGCTACGGGCTACCCGCTGCCATCGGCGCACAGATCGCGCATCCGGAGCGGACCGTGGTGTGCGTGAGCGGCGATGCCTCGGTGCTGATGAACATCCAGGAGTTGTCGACGGCCGTCCAGCATCGCGCGCCGGTGAAGGTGGTGTTGTGCAACAACGGCTACATGGGCATGGTGCGCCAGTGGCAGGAACTCATCCACGGCGCACGCTACAGCCACAGCTATACCGAGGCGCTGCCCGACTTCGTCGCCGTCGCGCGCGGTTTCGGCTGGGACGCCGAGCGCGTGACCGATCCCGCGCAGCTGGGCGAAGCGCTGGCGCGCTGCCTGAAGTCGGAGCGGCCATACTTCCTGGACGTCGTTGTTGCGGCGCAGGAGAACTGTTTTCCCATGATCCCGGCAGGTGCCGGCCATCATGAGGTGATGCTCGCGGCGAACACTGTCTACCGCGAGGCGTCTAAGGAAGCGTTGTAAGCGAGCAGACACGCCGGTGCGCCTACCCGCACACCGGCGTCGACGCGGTGTCCGCCGCACCCAAGGCGGAATACCGGAGAATCGATTCCTATGAGGAGCGGTGCATGCAGTCAGTCACCTTGGACGACAAGTACGTCGCCACGAGCGGGCGCATCTACCTGAGCGGTGTTCAGGCGCTGGTGCGCCTGGCCCTGGTGCAGCGCCTGCGCGACCAGGCCGCGGGATTGAACACCGGCGGGTTCGTCTCAGGCTATCGGGGTTCCCCGCTGGGCGGACTGGACGAAGCGTTGTGGAAGGCGAAGAAGCACCTCGCCGCGCACCACGTCAAGTTCGTTCCCGGTGTGAACGAGGAACTGGCTGCGACTGCGGTGTGGGGCACGCAGCAGGTCGGCCTGCTCGGCCCCTCCGATTACGACGGCGTCTACGCCATGTGGTACGGCAAGGGTCCGGGGGTGGACCGGTGCGGTGACGTGTTCAAGCACATGAACTTCGCCGGCACCGCGCGCCACGGCGGTGTGCTCCTGGTCGCGGGCGACGACCACAACGCCTATTCGTCCACGCTTCCGCACCAGAGCGACCATCTGTTCTCCGCTTCGATGATTCCCGTGCTGTACCCCTGCGACGTGCAGGAGTACATCGAACTGGGCTTGCACGGCTGGGCCATGTCGCGCTTTTCCGGCTGTGCGGTCGGGTTCAAGGCGCTTGCCGATACGGTGGAGTCGTCGGCCTCGATCGAAGCCGACCCGTTCGCCCTGAAGATCGTGCTGCCGCCCGATTTCAAGATGCCCGAGGGCGGTCTCAACGCCCGCCTGTCCAATGATCTGCTCGGCCTGCAGGCGCGCAAGCAGGAAGCGCTGATGCAGGACTACAAGATCTACGCGGCCATCGCCTATGCCCGCCAGAACCGGCTCAACCGCATCACCATCGACTCGCGCGACGCCAAGCTCGGCATCGTGGCGTCCGGCAAGTCGTACATGGACGTGCTCGAGGCGCTCGACGAACTCGGCATCGACGAGTCGAATGCCGGCCAGGTGGGCATCCGTCTGTTCAAGGTCGCTATGCCGTGGCCACTGGAGCCCGACGGCATCCGCGAGTTCTCCAGAGGGTTGGAGGAGATCCTGGTGGTGGAGGAAAAGCGCCAGGTCGTCGAGTACCAGCTCAAGGAGCACTTGTACAACTGGGATCCGGAAGTGCGTCCGCGCGTCATCGGCAAGTTCGACGAAAAGGGCGAGTGGCTGCATCCGCGCGGACAATGGCTTCTTCCGGCGAAAGGCGACTTCTCCATCGCGCAGATCGCCCGCGTCATTGCCGGCCGGATCGCGCGCTTCCACCAGAGCGATCTGATCAAAGCGCGTCTGGCTTTCCTGGAGGCGAAGGAAGCGGTGCTGGCCAAGGCCGTGAGCACACCGCCCCGACCGGCCTACTATTGTTCGGGTTGCCCTCACAACCGTTCCACCAAGGTGCCCGACGGCAGTTTCGCCTTGGCGGGAATCGGCTGCCACGTGATGGCCACTGCCATCTATCCGGAGGACAACAAGACCACCACGCAGATGGGCGGAGAGGGTGCGACGTGGATTGGCGCCTCGGCGTTTTCGAAAGTGCCACACGTGTTCGCCAATCTGGGCGATGGCACCTACTTCCACTCCGGGTACCTCGCCATCCGCGCAGCCATCGCGGCCAACGTCAACATCACCTACAAGATCCTCTACAACGACGCCGTGGCGATGACGGGGGGGCAACCCGTCGACGGTATCATTTCCGTGCCGATGATTGCGCAGCAGATGGCGGCCGAGGGCGTGCAGCGCATCGCCCTGGTGACCGAGGACCTGGAGCGCTACGCCGACCGCTCGCCGCTTCCCGCGCGCGTGACCGTTCATCCGCGCACGGACCTGGAGGCAGTCCAGCGCGAACTGCGTGAGATCCAGGGTGTATCCGTCATCATCTACGATCAGACCTGTGCGGCGGAGAAGCGCCGCCGGCGCAAGAAAGGCGAGTTTCCGCAGGCGCCGGCGCGTGTGCTCATCAACGAACAGGTGTGCGAAGGCTGCGGCGACTGCGGCGTGAAGTCCAACTGCGTCTCGATCCTGCCGCTGGAGACCGAGTTCGGCCGCAAGCGCATGATCGACCAGTCCTCGTGCAACCAGGACTCCACCTGCGTGGAGGGGTTCTGCCCGAGCTTCGTCACGGTGGAAGGGGCCAAGGTGCGGCGCTCCAAGTCCGCCGCGAACGTCAGCGGCGCTGCCTTTCCGGTTCTCGGCGAACCGGTGGGGCCACAGGTCGGCGGGATTCCGTACAACATCCTCATCACGGGCATCGGTGGCACCGGGGTCATCACCATCGGTGCGCTGCTCGGGATGGCTGCACACCTGGAGGGCAAGGGCGTGTCGGTCCTCGACATGACCGGCATGTCGCAGAAGAACGGCGCCGTCACCTCGCATGTGCGCATCGCCGACAGGCCTGGTGCCATCCACGCCCAGCGCATCGCGACCGGAGAGGCGGATTTGATCCTCGGCTGTGACATGCTGACCGCCGGGGGGGCGGATGCCATCGCCAAGACGCGTCCCGGTGTGACGGTGGCTGTCATCAACACGCACGAGCAGCCGCCCGGCACGTTCGCCCGCGATGCCGACTGGCAGTTCCCGACCGCCCAGATCCGCGCCCTGATCGACGAGTCGGTCGAGCACCGTGCGCATTACGTGGATGCCACACGTCTGGCCAGCGCGCTGCTGGGCGATGCCATTGCAACCAACCTGTTCATGCTCGGGTTTGCCTTCCAGAAGGGCCTGGTGCCGTTGAGCGAGGCGGCCCTGCTGCGCGCGATCGAACTGAACGCGGTCGCCGTGGACGCGAACAAGCAGGCGTTCCTATGGGGCCGCCGCGCCGCAGTCGACCTGGACCAGGTGCAGCGCGTGGCCGCACCTGCCAAGGCGGTCGTGGTGCAGATGCCGCAAACGCTGGATGCCCTGGTGCGACGGCGCAGCGCCTTCCTCACCCAATACCAGAACGCCGCCTATGCGCGCGAGTACGAGACGTTCGTCGAGCGCGTGCGACAGGCGGAGGTGCGGTTGGGCAAGGGGGACGCGCTCGCACGTGCAGTCGCGAAGTCTCTGTTCAAGCTGATGGCCTACAAGGACGAGTACGAGGTGGCGCGGCTCTACACCAGTGGCGCGTTCGAACAGAAGCTGAAGGAGACGTTCGAGGGTGACTTCCGGGTGAGCTTCCATCTCGCGCCGCCGCTGTTGGCCAGGCACGACGCGCAGGGCAATCCGGTCAAGGCTCGCTACGGATCCTGGATGTGGAGCGCCTTTCGGCTTCTCGCGAGATTCAAGTTTCTGCGCGGCGGAGCGCTCGATCTGTTCGGTCGCACCGAGGAACGGCGCATGGAGCGACAGCTGATCGCGGACTACCGCACCTCGATCGAGCGTCTCCTCGAACGCTTGCCCGAGGCGGACTACGCGACCGCGGTCGCCCTCGCCGGGATTGCGGAGCAGATGCGCGGCTTCGGCCACGTCAAGCGGGCCAACGTCGAGAAGGCGCGCGACACGTGGCAGGCACTGGAGGCACGGCTGTTCGCGCCACCGACCGGGCGAGACACCCGCCGCAGCGCCTGAGCAGATCAGATGCGGCTCGCCCGCCTCGCTGCGCGAGCGGGCCACCCGTTCACGAACGCGCACGTCCCGGCGTGTGCAGCAGAAGGAGAAGATCGATGCGACTCACCATCGCTACGCTGCAAAAGATGCGTGACGAGAACGTCCGCATGACGATGCTGTCCTGTTACGACGCGAGCTTCGCAGGTCTGTGCGAAGCAGCCGGCGTCGAGATCTTCCTCGTCGGGGATTCGCTCGGCATGGTCATGCAGGGGCATGACTCGACGCTGCCCGTGACCATGGAGGACATGCTCTACCACACCCGTTGCGTGGTGCGCGGCAGCCAGACAGCACTGGTGGTGGGCGATCTACCGTTCGGCAGCTATCAACGCAGCCCGGACCAGGCATTCGACAACGCAGCGCGGTTGATGTCCGCAGGCGCCGGCATCGTGAAGCTCGAAGGTGGTGCGATCATGGCCGAGACCGTCGCGTTCCTGGTCGCGCGCGGCATTCCGGTCATGGGACACCTGGGCTTGACGCCACAGTCGGTTCACACGCTGGGCGGATATCGCGTGCAGGGAAGGACGGACGCGGCCGCCCAGCGGATTCTCGACGACGCGAAGTTGCTGCAGGATGCCGGCGCGGCGGCCCTGGTGCTCGAATGTGTGCCGGTCGGACTGGGCAAGCAGATCACCGACGCGCTGCGCATTCCCACGATCGGCATCGGGGCGGGTCCCCACTGCTCGGGCCAGATCCTCATCCTGCACGACATGCTCGACATCTATCCGGGCAAGAAGGCGAAATTCGTGAAGAACTACATGCAAGGGTCGTCGTCGGTGCAGGAGGCGGTCGAACGCTTCGTTCGCGAAGTGAAGGACGGCACTTTCCCCACCCCGGAGTACTGCTTCGCCTGAGCCGGCGCGTGACGGAACCCGGATTCCGCTAGTGAAGCTCTTCGCAACCGGTCATGAGACAATCGGCGAGAGCGGAAATGGTTGAAATGTGGGCAGCGTA
>CAZNBS010000193.1:0-9449 GCA_964570955.1 uncultured Burkholderiales bacterium
GTCCGCTCGGCAGTTGTCCACCACGTTGATGGGGGAACGGCTCGCCGTTCCGCTGATCGCCGCCCCCACCGGTCTGGCCGGCCTGGTCGCGCGCAAGGGCGAGGTGGCCGAGGCGCGTGCGACGGAGGCGGCAGGCATTCCCTATTGTCTGAGTCAGATGGCAGCCTCCAGCATCGAAGAGGTGAAGGCGGCGACGCGTCGCGCGTTCTGGTTCCAGAGCTACCTGGTCAGGGATCGCGGCATCAACGAGACACTGATGGAACGCGCCGCCACTGCGGGCTGCAAGGTACTGGTCGTCACGCTCGACACCAAGGCGCAGGGTCCGCGCGAACGTGACATGCGCAACGGTTTCACGGTGCCCCCACGGGTGACCTGGCGCAACGCCCTGGACGTGCTGCGCCGGCTGGACTGGATCCGCGACGTGGCGATGGGGCCACGCGTGACCTTCGCCAATCTCGCCGGCAGCCTGGTCGGCACCAGCGACATCATCAGCATCGCCCGCTTCGCGGCGGAGCAGTACGACTTCTCCGTGAGCTGGCCGCAGATCGACTGGTGTCGGTCGCGCTGGAACGGCAAGCTCGTGCTCAAGGGAATCCTCACCGCCGTGGACGCCCGACTGGCGGTGGAGCATGGCGCCGACGCGGTCATCGTATCCAACCACGGCGGGCGCCAGCTCGATCACAGCCGCTCGGCGATTGCTGCCTTGCCCACGGTGGTCGACGCCGTCGGCGACCGCACCGAAGTGATCCTCGATGGCGGAGTCCGCCGCGGCAGCGACATCATCAAGGCGCTTGCGCTGGGCGCTCGCGCCTGCATGGCGGGACGGCCATTCCTCTACGGCCTGGCAGCAGGCGGTGAGCGAGGGGTCACGCGGGCGATCGAACTGCTGCGCAACGAGCTGGATGTCAACCTGGCGCTGCTCGGCTGCGCCAGCGTGCAGACGCTGGACCGCAGCGCCATCCGCATGCTGTAGGACGCAGTGCCCAGCCTGGAATCGGGCGCATGAACGCTGACGACCGGATCGTCGTACGCATCGACGGCGCGGACAAGGTCTATCCCAACGGCCTGCGGGCGTTGCAGCCGGTGGAGCTCACCGTGGCCGAAGGCGAATTCGTCACGCTGCTCGGGCCGTCTGGCTGCGGCAAGAGCACGCTGTTGCGCATGGTGGCCGGATTGAGTGCACCCAGCGCGGGCACCGTCGAGGTGGCCGAGCCGTGCGTGTCCAACCCTCCGGCATCCGGGCGAAGGCCGGAAGCCGTTGCACGCCGGATCGCGTTCGTCTTTCAGCAGCCCACGCTCATGCCCTGGGCGACGGTCGCACGCAACGTGCGTCTTCCGCTCGACCTCGAGGGGCTCCGCGACGACGGCCGTGTCGACCAATCGTTGCGGCTGGTGGGACTGTCGGAGTTCGCGGCCGCCTATCCGCGCGAACTGTCGGGAGGCATGCAGATGCGCACCTCGATCGCACGGGCGCTGGTGACCGAACCCTCCCTGCTGCTGATGGACGAGCCCTTCGGCGCGCTCGACGAGATCACCCGTCACCGCCTGGACCGCGACGTGCGCGACCTGTGGTCGCGACGCCGCCTCACGGTGCTGTTCGTCACCCACAGCATCTACGAGGCGGTGTTCCTGTCCACCCGCATCATCGTCATGTCCCCGCGGCCGGGGCGCGTGGTCGGGCAGTTGTCCATCGATCCGGCCCAGCCGCGCGACGACGCCTTCCGGCTGAGCACACGCTTCGCAGCGTGGTGCAGGCAACTCAGCGAGATGCTCGATGCCGCCACACGCCAGCCGCCCGATGCCTGAAGTGCTGCGTCGCGTTCTCGCTCCCATGCTGGTCGGCCTCGCCATGCTCGGTCTGTGGCATCTGCTGGTCACGCTCCACGACGTGCCGTCCTACCTCGTTCCCTCTCCGCTGGCGGTGGGCACGGCACTGATCGAGGACCGCGCCCTGCTCTTCGGGGCATTGCTGGTGACACTGAAGGTGGCCCTGTTGGCGCTGGCTCTGGCGCTGGCGGTGGGTGTGTCGATTGCGTTCGTGTTCGTGCAGAGCCGGCTGGTGGAGACGAGCCTGCTGCCCTATGCCATCCTGCTGCAGGTCACGCCTATCGTCTCCATCGCGCCACTGATCATCATCTGGGCAAGAGACCTGCTGCTCGCGCTGGTGCTGTGCGCGGCAATGGCTGCCCTCTTTCCGATCATCTCCAACACCTCGCAAGGCCTGCGCAGCGTCGACCCTGGACTGCTCGACCTGTTCCGCCTGCATCGCGCCTCGCGATGGCAGACCCTCATGCGGCTGCGCATTCCGAGCGCCCTGCCCTATTTCTTCGCCGGCCTGAAGGTGTCGAGCGGGCTCGCACTGATCGGCACGGTCGTGGCCGAGTTCGTGGCCGGCACCGGCGGGAGCCAGTCGGGGCTCGCCTACCAGATCCTGATGGCGGGCATCAACCTGAACATGCCGCGGCTGTTCGCTGCACTGTTCGTGATCACGCTGGCCGGGGTCGCCCTGTACGCACTGACCTCGTGGCTGGCCAGAGTGGCGCTGCGGCGCTGGCACGAGAGCGAAGTCGTCGCGAGCTGAAGCGGTCACACCGAAGGCAGGCTGCAACACACACACCGCATGAACCGATTCAACACAGAGGGCACCGAGGGGTCACGGCGGGAAAGCCAACACGTGAGCGAATGCAGTTACTCTCCGCCCTCCGTGTTCGATGCGTTGCAGTTCTTCGTGTCTTCGTGCCTTCGTGGTAATCGGTTGTATATACTCGCGCCATGAACGACCTCGACCTCGAAGCCGCCACGGAATCGATCTGGCACTCGATGCAGCGCGGCCTCCACCATCCGGCCGAATGGGGTCATCGCCTGTCGATGGAGGACGGGTACCGCATCCAGCTCGGGGTCCTGCAGCGGCTGATCGCGCGCGGCGAGCGGCAGGCCGGATGGAAGGTCGGCCTCACTGCCGCGGCCATGCGCACGCAGATGAAGGTGCACGAGCCCTGCTTCGGCTTCCTGCTCGAGAGCGGCAACAAGCCGTCCGGGCATGCGTTCGAGTATGCGAAGCTGATCCGGCCCGGGTTCGAGAACGAGCTCTGTCTAACCATCGGCAAGCCATTGCGCGGACCGGGCGTGACGTTCGAGCAGGCGCGCGACGCGATCCGCGCCGTGGCGCCCTCGCTGGAGATCATCGAGACGCGCGGCGACTTCGCCGCCGACCTGCCGCTCACCATGGCAGACAACGCGCAGCAGAAGGCGTTCGTCACCGGTGCGCCGATGCCACTCGACGGACACGATCTGTCGCAGGCAACGGTATCCGTCCATCTGGACGATGCGCGGCTCGTCGAGGCGAGTGGCGCGGAAGTCATGGGCAATCCGATCAACTCGATCGTCTGGCTGGCGAACAAGCTCGCTGATTTCGGCCAGTCGCTCGAACCCGGCCAGCGTGTCATCTCCGGATCGTTCACCCGCCAGTTCCTGCTCGACAATCCGGCGCGCGTGCGCGCGGTATTCGAGCCGTTCGGCACGGTGGAAGCCTCCTTCGTGTAGCAGCCTACTCACGGGAATCGGCCTCATGCGTCCTGCCCTGCTCTCCACTGCCCTGCTCTCCACTGCACTGCTCGCCGTGCTGATGCTCGCGGCCTGCGCCGGACCGTCGCGGGTTCTGATCGGCACGCCGCGCCCGCCCATCGATCCGTCTCAGGTGCAGGTGTACGGCAACGTTCCCGGGAACGCGGAGCAGATCGCGATCGTGGAGGCCGCCGGCAGTGCGTTCACCATCGGCTCCCAGGCGCGCACCGACGCGTTGATCGAGAAGCTTCGGGCCGAGGCGGCGCAGGTCGGGGCGAACGGCATCGTCCTGCGCGAGATGGGCGATAGCGGTGGGGCGTCGGTGGGTGCCGGCACCGGCACCACCATCGGCTCGGGCGGCATCGGCGTCGGCATCTCCGCGCCGCTCACGCGCAAGCGTGGCAGCGCGATCGCAATCTACGTCCCGCAGCCGGAGTAGCAATCACCCGCGACCATGGCGCTCACGTTCGACAGGACGATCAGAGCCAGCGACGTGCTTACGTCGATGACCATCATCCTTTCGGTCATCGCGCTCGTGATGACGTTGAACAAGGACCGGGACGCCAGAATCCGCGAGCAGGCCAATCACGTCCGGGCAGCGGCGGCAAAGACGCTTGCCAAGATGGAGCGCTGGCAGGCGCTGCAGAAGTCCCTCTTCACCGAACTTCAGCCGGTGTACGTAGAGACCAGCGAGATGCTGGCGCGTGACTACGACGTGTCGAAGGCACGAGACAGCCTGTGGAAGGCGATCGGCGCGGAACGCGTGCGCATCGCCGACCGGCTTCTCGCGGAGTCCATCGAAACGGCGTACGTCGATCTGTTCGCCTACCATCCATCGATTCGCAAGGAGTTTCTCGCCGCCCTCGAGGCCCTGGATCGTGCAGCCGACGAGGCGAACGGACAGTTGCTGCAAGACACGCAGAATGCGGTGATGTCATTCGAGGGCAAGGAGGACAATTATCAGTCGGCATTGCTCGGGAATGCGCTGCGCGGCGCGTCACATCCGATTGAGCAGGCGTTCGGGGAAACGACGCAGCGCATCCTCGGGCCGATCAGGGACGATCTGTACGCCCTGGTATCGAGGGACGACGAGACGATTTTCTCGATGCGCGACGGAACGCCCAGGTAGACGGGGCGTTTACCGCGCCATGGCGCCTGAGCCAACGCACCTATCGAATAGAATGGGGCGAATTCCCAGCCTAGGTCATCCGATGCCAGTCTTCCGTTGTGCCGACGTGCTCGCCGGCCGTGCACCGCACGATTCTCCGGTCACCGTCCGGGGCTGGGTACGCACGCGCCGTGATTCCAAGGCAGGCATTTCCTTCGTCAACGTATCCGATGGGTCCGGTTTCCACCCGGTGCAGGTGGTGGCACCGAACACGTTGCCCAACTACGCCGACGAGGTCCAGCGCCTGACTGCCGGCTGCTCGGTCGAGGCAACGGGCACCATCGTCCCCTCGCCCGCCAAGGGACAGCCGTTCGAGATGCAGGCCAGCGCCATCCGGGTCATCGGCTGGGTGGAGGACCCCGACTCCTATCCGATTCAGCCCAAGGCGCACTCCTTCGAGTTCCTGCGCGAGGTGGCGCACCTTCGTCCGCGCACCAACGTGATCGGTGCGGTCACGCGCGTTCGCCACACGCTCGCGCAGGCGATCCACCGCTTCTTCCACGAACGCGGATTCTTCTGGATCAATACCCCGATCATCACCTCGTCCGACGCGGAGGGGGCCGGAGCGCTGTTTCGCGTGTCCACGCTCGATCTCGCGAACCTGCCGCGCACGCCGGAGGGCAAGGTGGATTTCGCGCAGGACTTTTTCGGACGCGAGGCCTTCCTCACCGTCTCCGGCCAGCTCAATGTCGAGAGCTACTGCATGGCCATGTCGAAGGTCTACACGTTCGGACCGACCTTCCGTGCGGAGAACTCGAATACCAGCCGCCACCTGGCCGAATTCTGGATGATCGAGCCGGAGATTGCCTTCGCGACGCTGAAGGAGGACGCCGAGCTGGCCGAGGCGCTGCTCAAGTCCGTCTTCGCCACCGTCCTCGAGGAACGTGCCGACGACATGGCTTTCTTCGAGGAGCGTGTCGAGAAGGGCGTCATCGCCAAGCTGCGCAACATCGTCGACACGCCATTCGTGCACATGGATTACACGGACGCGATCGCCATCCTCGAACGCGCGAAGCAGACATTCGAGTTTCCCGTGCACTGGGGCATGGACCTGCAATCCGAACACGAGCGCTATCTGTCCGAACAGCACGTGCGTGGCCCGATCATCCTGATGAACTACCCGAAGCAGATCAAGGCGTTCTACATGCGCCTGAACGACGACGGTCGAACGGTGGCAGCGATGGACGTGTTGGCCCCGGGAATCGGCGAGATCATCGGCGGCAGCCAGCGCGAAGAACGCCTCGACGTGCTGGATGCACGCATGACCGAGACCGGCCTCGACCCGCACCACTACGACTGGTACCGCGACCTGCGCCGCTACGGAACCGTGCCGCACGCCGGATTCGGGCTGGGATTCGAACGCACCGTGGTGTACGTCACCGGGCTGGGCAACGTGCGTGACGCCATTCCCTTCCCGCGCACCCCGGGCAATGCCCGCTACTGAGACGGCGGCGCCGCACCAGCGCCGCAACCGCTTCGCCGATCTGTCCGTCTCCGCCGTCGTCGCGGGATTCGTCACCGTCCTGGTCGGCTTCACCAGTTCCGCCGTGATCGTATTCCAGGCAGCGCAGGCGCTCGGGGCCGGTCCGCGCGAGATCGGCTCGTGGATGTGGGCGCTCGGCCTGGGGATGGGGTTCACGTGCATCGGCCTGTCGCTGCGCTATCGCAAGCCGGTGGTGACTGCGTGGTCCACGCCCGGTGCAGCGCTGCTGGTGACCAGCGTCGCCGGACTGGGCATGTCAGACGCGGTCGGCGCCTTCATGATATCGGCCGCGCTCATCGTACTGTTCGGCGTCACCGGCTGGTTCGAACGCGCGATCTCCCGAATTCCGGTGCCGCTTGCCTCGGCCATGCTGGCCGGCGTCCTGCTGCGTTTCGGCATGGATACTTACACGGCGATGAAGGCGCAGTTCGTCCTGGTCTTCGCCATGTTCGCGGTGTATCTGGCCGGCCGGCGCATCTGGCCGCGCTACGCGGTGCCGGCGGTGCTCGTGCTGGGCATCGGCGTGGCCGGGCTTCAGGGGCAGTTGCATGTGGCGGATGTGTCGCTGCAGTGGGCGGAGCCGGTGTTCATTGCACCGACCTTCTCGTGGGCCGCCCTGATCGGCGTCGCGATTCCGCTGTTCGCGGTGACCATGGCCTCCCAGAACGTGCCGGGCGTCGCCGTGATGCGTGCCGCGGGCTACGATACGCCGGTGTCGCCGCTGATCGCATGGACCGGTGCCGCGACCTTCGTCCTGGCGCCGTTCGGCGCCTATGCGCTCAACCTGGCGGCGATCACTGCGGCGATCTGCATGGGCCGCGAGGCGCACGAGGACAGTGCACGCCGCTACACGGCCGCGGTGGCGGCGGGTGTCTTCTACGTCCTGCTGGGCCTGATCGGCGCAACCATCGGCGCCCTGCTGGCGGCCTTTCCGAAGGAACTGGTGCTGGCGCTCGCGGGTCTTGCGCTGATCAACACCATCGGAGGCGGGCTGGCGGCGGCCACCCGCGACGAATCCCAGCGCGAGGCGGCACTGATCACCTTCCTGATCACCGCATCGGGCGCTTCGCTGTTCGGCATCGGCTCGGCTTTCTGGGGTCTGGTCGGCGGGGTCGCCGCGCTGATCGTGCTGACCTGGGGAAGGCGGCAGGGAAGCAAGTAGGCCGGAGCGCCGCATCGGTGGCGCGGCGCCGCCCGTTCCGTTACTGCTGCGCAGCGCGACGGCGTACCTCGCGCTCCCGCGCCTGCTCGGCGACACGATCGAAGCAGGCGTGCAGGAAGGCGTTCTCGTGCGATTGCGGGGCACCCGGCTCATCGAACACGCGCTCCGCGTGCGTCAGCAGGAAACGTTCGTCCGTTTCGTCCTGGACGAACCAACGCAGCTCGGCCGGAAAGGCGCGTATCGCCTGGAAATCGCCGTGCATGCGTCCGATGAAATCGTCGCGCGAAATGCCATAGTCCCGCGACAGCGCGGCGTTGCGAATGAAGTCGCCGCCCTCCGTGCACTCGTCGATGCTGAGGTCGTGAGCGTGGATGGTCGCGACACCCATTCCCATCAGTGCCGCCGCTACCAGTTGTTTGCGCATGACATCGCTCCTTTTGCGAAGGGCGCTACAGTGATTCTCGTCTGCCAGGCGAGACTGCGTGCGTACCAATGCGTCCCGCTCGGACGCCAAGTTAGCACCCGCCGTGCCTCGCGTGGGATCTTGCGCCGCAACACACGCGCGCCTTGGAGTGCACGCACGAGACTCCTATACTGGTCGGCAAGGCAACCGGTTTCGAGTACAACCCACGGAGGACACCATGGGAAGTATTTCCACGGAGGAGATCCGCACGCTCGCGCTCGTCGGGCACGCGGGCAGCGGAAAGACCACACTTGCCGAGGCATTGCTGCACCGTGCCGGCGCCATCGCCAGTCCGGGCGCGGTGCAGCGCGGCAATACGGTGTGCGACTTCGACCCGCTGGAGAAGGAGCACCAGCACTCGCTCTACTCGGCCGTCACGCACTTCAGCCACGGCGGTGCGCGCGTCCACATGATCGATACCCCCGGCTACCCGGACTTCGTCGGCCAGGCCTTGAGCAGTCTGGAGGCCGTCGAGACCGCGATCATCGTGGTCAATGCGCAGAACGGGATCGAACTGAGCACCAGCCGCATGATGGACTGGGCGCAGGAGCGCGGATTGTGCCGCATCGTCGTCATCAACAAGATCGATGCCGATGATGTGGACCTTCCCGGCCTCGTCGAACAGATGCAGGAGGCATTCGGCAAGGAATGCCTGCCGATCAATCTCCCCGCGGGCGGCGGCAGCCAGGTGGTCGATTGCTTCTTCAATCCGGGCGGGGACGGCGTCGATTCGGATTTCTCGTCCGTGGCCCAGGCGCACCGCGCGCTGATCGACCAGGTGGTCGAGGTCAACGAGTCGTTCATGAACCGCTACCTCGAGCAGGGAGACATCGAGGCCGTCGAGCTGCACGAGCCCTTCGAGCAGTCGCTGCGCGAGGGTCATCTGGTGCCGATCTGCTTCGTGTCGGCGCGCACGGGAGCAGGCGTGCCGGAACTGCTGGACGTCGTGGAGCATCTGCTGCCGACTCCCGCGGAAGGCAATCCGCCGCAGTTCCTCAAGGGCGAGGAGGCGCAGGCGCAACCCTTCGAGATCCATCCCGATCCGGCGCTGCACGTGGTGGCGCACGTGTTCAAGCTCAGCATCGATCCCTTCGTCGGCAAACTCGGCGTGTTTCGCGTGCATCAGGGCACGGTCACGCGCGACAGCCAACTCTTCGTCGGCGACGGGCGCAAGCCGATCCGCGTCGGACAGCTGTTGATGCTGCGCGGCAAGGATTACGTGCCGGTGGACCGCTGCCTGCCGGGCGATATCGGCGCGATTCCCAAGGTCGACGAGCTGGTCTTCGACTGCGTGCTGCACGACTCGCACGACGAGGATCACATCCACCTGGTACCGGCACCGTTCCCGACGCCGATCTTCGGTCTCGCGGTGGAGGCCACCAAGCGCGGTGACGAACAGCGGCTGTGGGAAGTGATGCACAGGCTGGCCGGCGAAGATCCGTGCCTGCAGATCGAGCACATCGCGACCACCAACGAGACCGTGGTGCACGGGCTGGGAGAATTGCACCTGCGTGTCCTGCTACAGAAGCTCGCCTCGCAGTACAAGCTGGAAGTCAAGACACACCCGCCGCGCATCGCGTACCGCGAGACGATCACCGCCCCGGCGGAG
>CAZNBS010000194.1:0-9371 GCA_964570955.1 uncultured Burkholderiales bacterium
TCAGCACGACGGTGGCGATCGCGCCGTCGCGCGCCACCCGGATCAGGTCGGTCATGGGCTCGATGTCTCGCTGGAGGCGGGGGTCTGGACGAAAACGGTCATCGCCGCGGAAGGCGCAGGCTGCGGCGCGACACGCGCGATCCGCTCGCGCACCATCCGGATGTGGCTGCGCAACGCGTACAGTTCGTCGGCATACGAAAGCGGCACCGTCAACCGCTCGACGCGCGCTTCGAGCTGGTCGAGCCGCTCGATCATCCGCTGCGTGGCGCCGTCGCCGTCATCGACGCTCTCCTCGATGTCGCGCAGTTGGCCGTACCAGCGGAAGATGCGCGATCGCACCTTGAACTCGTAGAGCGGCGGCACGACCCGCGACAGCGGAATCAGCACCGCGACGATCGACAACAGCACCACCCACATCCGGTCGATCAGGTTGGCCAGCCAGAACGGCAGGTAGCGCTGCAGCCACGGCGTGCCACCGCGCAGCGTGCGCTCGGCCTCGCGTGCCAGCGGCCACTCGAGCGAACGCTCCGACGGGAACTCGCCACGGCGCTGGAACCAGCCGGCGTCGCCGTGGATCGAGCGCGCCGCCTGCACGAAGAGCTGGACCAGCGCCGGATGGATGTCGTCACGGGCGACCAGCATCGCCGTGGGCGCAATCAGCTGGACGTCACGCGGCGGCAGGTCGCGCGCGAGATCGACGACGCCGCGCGGCAACGCCACCGGGCTGAGAAACGGATAGCGACGCGAATACGCCTCGGCCTGCGCGAAGTCGTGCAGGCGGATGCCGGGCGTCTGCAGCAGCATCTGCACCAGCAACGACTCGGGCGCCGACGCGAAGACCACCGCGTCCATCGCGCCGTCGAGCAGCGCCGCGACCGCCGGCGTTTCGCCCAGCGTGCGCAGCCGCACGCTCGCCGCATCGACGCGGTTGGCCTCGAACAACCGGTTCACCAGGTTCGGCACGCCACTGCCGGCGGCGCCGACGTTCAGCCGCCAGCCGCGCAGGTCCGCCAGGCCCTCGATCGCGTCGCGGCGCAACCGCCTGCGCGCGACGTCCTCGCGGTAGAAGAGCCACACCGGCTCGTAGAACAGGCTGCCGAGCGCGACCAGCCCGTCCTCCTTCGGCTGCCCGGGCAGCGTCGGCTGCGAGTCGGCGCCGCCCTGCACGAACGCCACCTGGACACCGGACGCCCCGTCGCGCAGCAGTGCGACGTTCTCGGCCGCACCCTGCGTCGTGCGCAGGCGCACTTCGATGCCGTAACGGGCCAGCCAGTCGCGGTAGCGCTTGCCGAACTCGGCGTAGGCGCCCTGCTCCTGGCCGGTGGCCAGCGTCACGACTTTCGGCGGCGTGGGCTGCAGCGTCCAGTAGGCGGCCACGAGCAGTCCGCCCGCGAGCAGCGCGAACGGGCCGGCCGTGACCAGCAGGTCACGCAGGTTCTGCAGGGCAACGCGCAGGAATCGGGGCATCGGCATCAGGCGGCCAGCCCCAGCCACAAGCCGAGGGGCACGAAGACGACCGCCGCGAGGTTGCCGAGCAGCACGATCGCGGCGACCTTGTCCGGCTCCTGGCCGAACTGCTCGGCAATGAGAAAACATAGCACCGCCGGCGGCAGGGCGGCAAAGAGATAGAGTTGCCCGCGCTGATCGGCGCTGAACGCGAAGACGCTGTCGAGCAGCCCGGCGACGGCGATGCCCGACAGCGGACAGGCGGCCGCGCCCACCAGCCCGATCCGCCAGCTCCTGAAGTTCGCGTCGAGCATCCGTACGCCCAGCGCAAAGAGCATCAGCGGAATGCAGGCTTCGCCCAGCATCTGCATCGACCTGAACAGCCCGTCGGGGATCGAAGTGCGCGTGGCGGCGAATACGAGGCCTGCGAGCATCGCGAGCATCATCGGGCTGGTGAGAAACTTCCACGACGTCGTGCCGCCACCGCCGCGCCCGCTCTCGATGATCTTGATGCCGACGGAGAAATAGACGAGGCTGCCGGCCATGAACAGGGCCACCGCAGCCGGCAGGCCAGTCGGCCCGAAGGCGAGCGCCGCCAGCGGCAGCCCCATGTTGCCGCAGTTGTTGTACATCATCGGCGGCACGAAGCTGCGCGCATCGTAGCCCAGCACGCGGGCGACCGGCCAGGCCAGCAGGCCGGAACCCAGCGAGACCAGGATGCCGGCCACGATCAGGTTGAGGTTGGCTGCGAGATCGAAGTCCTTCGACGCGAACGCGGTGAGCACCAGCAGCGGGCACAGCACGTCGATGCTGACTCGGTTCACGGCGGCCATCTCGATGCGTACGCTCTGGCCGCGCCAGCGGGCATAGCCGTAGCCGAGTGCGATCGTGATGAACACCGGCAGGATGATCGAGAGGATGCGTTGGACGAGCATGGGGGTGATGGGAGTGCGGCGTGCTTCGGGCGAATTTTCCGGCAGCGGCCAGCGAGGGAAGTGGAGAACGGCCTTCGGGTCGGAAGAAGCGAGATTGTGATGGAAAGTGATCAGGCGCGATCGTTGCCAGCCGCCCCGATCCGCCTTCCGTCCCGGACGGGAGGTCAGCCCTCCGCCGGATAGCCGACCGTCTGCGACAGCAGCACCTGCTGGTCGTGCACCAGCCCGAGCGCCTCGGCGATCGCGTCGCGATCGATCCAGGCACGGATCACCGTCGCCAGGCCGTTGCCGGCCGCGAACAGATAGACGTTCTGCGCGATCGCGCCGGCCGCCACCGACGCGAAGCTCTCGCGCTGTCGCACCGGCACCATCGTCATGCGCCGGTGATCGGCCACGTAGACCAGGTCGAGCGGTGCCTCGTCGACGAAGTCCTGGTAGCCGGTGACGCGTCGCAGGTCGGCCTGCGCGACCAGGCGCAGCGCATGGCCATCGGCGTCGTACCGGTACGCGCCGTCCGGCAGCGCCGCATAGACGTCGATCTCCTGCGCGTTCAGCGCCGACGGCGCGGTGCGTCCGCCGTCGGGGCGGTTCCTGCCGTACGCGGCCCACAGCAGGTTCGACAGCAACGGCAGCGGCAACGCGTCGGGCGCGAATTCGCGTGACGACCGGCGCAACGCGAGCGCATCCATCAACGGCATGCCGCCGCGTGCCTCGGGCGCCGGCAGCGCGATCGTCGCGGCCGCATCGCCGGTCGCCGGGCGCGGACGCAGGCGGCCCATCATGCCCAGCGCCAACTTGGTCAGGGTGTTGCTCATCGGCTACCTCTTCAGGGCCAGGACCAGCACGCCGCCGGCCACCATGGCAATGCCGAGCCACTCGCGCCCGGTCGGCCGCTCGTCGAGAAACGCGAACGCGAAGATCGCCACCAGGACCACGCTGAACTTGTCCACCGGCGCGACCTTCGAAGCATCGCCGATCTGCAGCGCGCGGAAATAGCACACCCACGAGGCGCCGGTGGCGAGGCCCGACAGACCGAGGAAGAGCCACGTCCTGGCGGGGAGCCCGAACGGGTTGCTCCACTTCCCGGCAAGCCAGATGAACGCCGCGAGCACGAACAGGATGACGATCGTGCGAACGAGCGTCGCCAGATCGGAATCGACGCCCTGGATGCCGACCTTCGCGAAGATCGCGGTCAGCGCGGCGAAGACCGCCGACAGCGCTGCCCAGACGAACCAGTCGGTCGAAGTGGCCATGACGCGAAGAGCATAACCCGCGCAGCCGCACGGTGTCAGATCCGGCGCGACCCTGAACGCGCCCCCGCGCGCCAAAGCAGGCACGGCATCGCGGCGAAGACGACGAGCATCGCGAGATAGACGAGGCCGGAAACCGGATCCCGCGCAGCGAGGTAGCTTTCCACGCTACGTCCGGCGAGCATCACGGTGAGCAGCAGTTCGGCCGCAACGAGCAGCGCCAGCGCGGCGACGCCGACAGCCACCCACTGCCATCGGG
Organism: uncultured Burkholderiales bacterium; assembly: GCA_964570955.1. Classification (GTDB taxonomy): domain Bacteria; phylum Pseudomonadota; class Gammaproteobacteria; order Burkholderiales; family SHXO01; genus SHXO01. Next base: position 3,891 of record CAZNBS010000194.1, read on the forward strand.
TGCGCAGGCCGGCAAACCTGCGCACGACGAACCGCGCCGCCAGGGTCAGCGCCACGAACATGAAGGGCATCTCGGCCAGTTCGGCGTAGCGCTCGCCGATAATGGGCGCGACGAGCGCCACACGGACGAGACCGAAGACGAACCCGATGCCGAAAACGATGCCGAAGTAGGCGCCGGCGGCCACGAGGATCCTGCCTGGCACGGGTCCGCAAGGTTTGGCGGCCATGCCTGCTGCGTTCGGCACGCGGCGCAACTCAGCGGCTCACGGCCGGCGCTCGAAGGCGAGCCTGACCCCGAGCGCCACCAGCACCGCGCCGCTCGAACGGAACACCCAGACCAGGAAGCCAGGGCGTGCACGAAGCCAGGCCGACAGGACCCCCGCAGTCAGCCCGACAGGCCCTTTGACCAGGAAGGTCAGCCCGGCGAAGACAAGCCCGAGGACGAAGACGGACAACGTGGGATGCGCGGCTCCCGGCAGGACGAACTGCGGCAGGAATGCGAAGTAGAAGACCGCGATCTTCGGATTGGAGAGGTTGGACAGCGCCCCATCCGCGAACAGGCGCAGCAGCGACCTGGGTGCGTTTGATGAGATCGCGAGTTCCGTCTGACGCGTGCGCAGCAACTGCACGCCGATGACAACGAGGTAAGCGGCGCCGACGAACTTCAGAGCGAGGAACAACCACTCCGATGCCCGCAGGACCGTGCCCAGGCCGAGCGTGGCCAGCACCGTATGGCCCACGAGACCGACACTCACGCCCGCGGCCGTGACGACCCCGGCCGCAGAGCCCTGGGTGATGGAGCGGGACATCACGAGGACCATGTCCTGCCCGGGCGTGGCGATGAGCACCAGCGACGCCACGATGAACACCAGCCAGGTCACTTCCGGCATCGAGCCGCCTGTCCTCGTTCGACGACGTGGTTGCCCCCTGCACCCTGCATGGCCACTACCGCCTCCCGCCGATGCCGTCTGCGGCGCCTGTCTTCGGCCCGGGTTCCGACGGATTTGCCTTGCCGAACGCCACATTGGCCGGAGAAGCAACGATGACCGCGGCCCACTGTGTCTTCGAGCAGCAGCGCGCGGCCTGCGGTGATGTGGCGTTCGTCGCCATTGGTTGCCTCGAAGAGCATCTCACCGGCAAGGCGAAGATCACGATGCCATACGTGCCCGGACTTGGCCAGTATTTACGTGACCGAATTTGCGAAGATGCCTGCCAAGCGGCGCGCGAAGGCCGAAGACCCGAGCGTGTCCGCTTCGGCGAAGGGTTAGCCAGCGGCCTTCTCACTCGCTGGCGCGGCATGCAACTGCAGGCCGAGCGCGCCCACTACCTTGAGGATGGTGGCGAACTCTGGGTTGCCGCCAGGCGAGAGTGCCTTGTACAGACTTTCGCGACCGAGGCCAGCTTCCCGCGCGACCTGCGACATACCCTTTGCTCGTGCGATGTCACCGAGGGCAGCTGCGACAAGAGCAGGGTCACCCTCCTCCAGCGCTGCTTCCAGATACGCAGCCATATCTGCCTCAGTACCGAGGTGTTCTGCCGGATCCCACTGAGAAGTGACGGTCTTGGGCATTTCAAACTCCTAGTGACGCCCAACGTTCGAGCTAAGCGGCAGACGCCGGCTTGCCGGCGGCTGTCCGCTTGGGCGAAGGGTTAGCCGTCTTCGCCCAGTAGGGAGCCAGTTCCTCGCGCAGTACATCCCTGAGGGCTCCCACTGTCAGCGGCCGCTCGTCAGCTGGCTTTCGTTTGGGCGCTTCGATTGCAGCGCGTAGCGCCGAGTTGATCATCGTCTGGTATCCCGTTCCCTGCGCCTCTGCCCTGGCACGGAAGTACTCGATGACATCGTCGTCGAGCATGATGGTGATCCTCGTCTTGCCCATTGAGGCAAGCACGGAACCTCGCTTCCCCTTGGAGAAGTCGTACTCCTTACGCATGGTATTGCTCCGCTTCACTTCTGCTGCACCTGCGCGCGGAGATCAACCGAATGCGGTTGCCGCGCGTCGTATGGACAACGACAAGGATCCGGCCGAGAGCGTCCATGCCGAGCGTCACGTATCGCGCCTCCCCCTCCGAGTCGGGATCCTCGATGGTTACCGCGAAGGGATCGCGAAGTGCTTGTTCGGCGTGCGCGAAGCTGACCTTGTGCTTGGCCAGGTTGGCCTTGGCTTTGACCGGATCGAACACGATGTCCACGGGACCAGTATGCATATCATATGCATACTGTCAAGACCGACGCAGTGCGGTGAGCGTGCCAAGGCGGCTAACGTCGAAGCTGAGCGGCGTTTGAGGCAGACGGCGGCTTGCGGTAGCAAGCCGTCGGCTGGGTCAAACGTCCGTTCGAGCGACCTGTTATACCCCGCTGCGCGACACGAGGGGAAACGCGGAAGGGTCGCGAATCGACTCGACGGACACGTCTACGTCCAGCAGCGGCCAGTACAGGTGGTTGGCAGTGGGCCATTCGATCTGCATGATCTGCTCGACCGTCGCCTGGCGAAACCAGGGGAAGTGCTCGAAAGAAAGCAACAGTTCCTCTTCACCGAGCAACAGCCAAAGCCCGTGCTTCGAGATGTTCGTGACCTCAGCTACCGAAGTGGCGGTTCCAGGCATTCTCGATCTCCAACAGATGCCGCTCCACAACGGCTTGGGCTTCCCGCAATTGTCTCGCAGATAGACCGGTTGAGGTTGCCAACTCGACCGCAGGGGTCAACCAGAACTTCGCCTCTCCGTCCGGATGTGACAGATGGACGTGAATTCTTGCCTCTTCCCGCGAAAAGAAGAACAGACGGAACTTCCCGTCACGAACAACCGTCGGCGCCATCGGACAGATCCATCAAGGGGCCTAACGTCGGCGTTGAGCGGCACTTGAGGTGGACGGCGGCTTGCGGCAGCGAGCCGCTGGCCGGGTCAAGTGTCCGCTCGAACAACCTGTTAGACAGCAGCTCACGCCGCGACTCTCTTCTGAAGCGCCTCTTGCGCTACCAGATTGATGCTCTTGCCCTCGGCCTGGGCAACAATAGCCAGCCGCTCGTGAAGCTCGGGCGGGATGCGTAAGTTGAACTTCCCCGAATAGCTGCGCCGCGGCTCTATTCCCTTCTCCGCACAAACCTCGAGGAAGGTCTGAAGCGACTTCTTGAACTCCGAGCGCAACTCCTTGGGGTTCTTGCCGTAGAAGTCGGCGCCGCCGTTCAAGCCCAGGATCTCGCCCCGGAACTGGTCGAGGTCCGGGTCGTACTCGATCTTGGCCTGATAACCGTCAACAATCATGATGTTCATGGAACTACCCCGTGCTGCTCCAGCCACTTGCGCACACTCGCGACCGCTCCCTTGTCCGTGCTCGGAGATGGGTGCGGCCGATGAAAAACGCGGACTTCACCGAAAAGCACGACGGCAACTCGACTTCCTTCGCGTTCAGTGACTTCCGCACCGAGGTCGACGAAGAGCGACTCGATATCTCGCCAAGGCACGTTGCCGCTCGTGGGATGCGCAAACACCAACTGCAGCGTTCTCTGCCTCTTCCGTTTCACGGACATATGGTACCGCGTTGTAGTACCATACGCAAGAACTGAGCTGCAGGTTCTGCCGTCTAACGTTGAAGGTGAGCGGCCGGCCCGCTCAGGTCGTCGAACGCGGCGACGTTTGTGGCCGGTCCGCTCGACCGACCAGTTAGATGCACCCCAGGGCCAGGCCCGCGCTGGTTCTTGCCATGGCCGCCTACCGTTCCAGCCTGCGGCATCGGCTCGAGCCGAAGACACCGTAACGATCTACCCCGAAGGCTTCGCAGACGGCGACGCCAAGCGGCGGCGGAAAGGCCATAAGTGTCAACGAGCGTCGACGGCCGTGCATCGCTACAACGCCTGTTCATCGCGTCGACATAGGCGGGTGGCTCTTCGTGCACAGCATTTAACGTCGGAGGTGAGCGGCGCTTGACGCGGACGGCGGCTTGCGGGAGCAAGCCGGCGGCCGGGTCAAACGTCCGTTCCACCGACTTGTTATGCCTGGCCTCACGCCGGGTCTTTCTCTGCAACCGCGAGAACCGCCCTGGGGTTCTTTCGAGCGATTGCCAACAACGTTCTCGCGGCACCACTCGGCTGCTTTCGGCCTTGCTCCCAACCTTGCAGCGTCCGAACCGAAACTCCGAGCAACGCTGCAAACTGGGACTGTGACAGGCCAGTCTTTCTCCGAGCCTCGATGGCCGCAGAGTAGATCACTTTGCCTTGACCAGCCTTCATCTCGCGAATCGACTGCAGTAAGTCCGCGCCGAGATCGCGATTGCGCTCATGCTCCGCAAGCTGAGCATCGGTCAACGGCTTAATCTTCGAGGGCACGACGAATCTCCTTCAACTTCTCTCCGGTGATGTTTCCTGTCTTCGATTTCGCATAGAGGGTCAGGAGGACGAGTTCTCCCTGTTCTGTACGCAGAAAGTAGATGACCCGAACACCACCAGACTTCCCTGAACCAACCCGCGCCCAGCGCACCTTTCTGATCCCGCCAGAACCAGGAATGACATCACCCGCATCGGGGTGCGCCGCCAGATAGGCTGAAAAAGCCCCGCGCTCATCCTCAGACCAGTACAGCGGCCACTGCTTCTGGAACAACGGGGTTTCGACAACGGTGAGCATTGGTGACTATACGCCTGCGGAGTATAGATGTCCAGCCTTACGAGCGAGGGGCATAACGTTCGAGTTCACCCGCGGGCCGCAGACGGCGAAGCCTGCTGTGGCACGTCGGGTGCAACGGCGGGTTAGCCCGCGCTAGCGATCGGGCTGCGAAGGCCACTTTGCGTACGCCCACATCCACAGGACGACTAGGCCGACTATTGGGACTATCGACACTGCAACCCACCAGGCTGAGTAGCCGGTTTTCCGGACAGCGGGGATGAAGAAGAGGTTGGGCACGATCAACAAGAGCACGATGATCCAATGCCAGATTGAAAAGCTTCCCATACAGCGCGCTCCCTACTGCTTCTTTGTTGGCCAGGACGCGAACGACAGGACTGCGCCGACGATGAGTAGGCCGAGCCACGGAATCAGCGCCATGAGTGCAAGCGCACCATTGAAACCCGCACGCGCGCAGATCCGCCACAACGGGACGATGAAGATCGCGGCGAAGACTAGGTAAAAGAGCAGTTTCACAGTTCCCTCCTATAGGACGATGGTCGCGCGGGCTAACGTCGGCCCTGAGCGGCACTTGAGGCGGACGGCGGCTTGCGGCAGCGAGCCGTTGGCCGGGTCAAGTGTCCGCTCGAGCAACCTGTTATGCGGCGACGTCGAGCAATGCCCTGGGGTTCTTGTCCGCCACCATCAGCAGTGTCCTCGCGGGCCCCGATGGCGCGCGCCTTCCCTGCTCCCACTCCTGAAGCGTACGTACCGACACCCCGATCAGCCTGGCGAACTCCGATTGCGACAGACCGGTCTTCCCCCGAATCTTCGCCACTGAGCATTTCAGCCCCGCAAGCGGAGCCGGTGTACCGGAAGAAACGAGGAT
>CAZNBS010000195.1:0-9316 GCA_964570955.1 uncultured Burkholderiales bacterium
CGGAGGGTCGGCCAAAGCGTCGACACGAGATCGGTGCCAGTTGCCAATTCTCCCAAAATGGGAGATACTGCCGGCGGTGAGGATCATCGCCAAGAGCAGCCTGCGGAAATTCTGGGAGCGGCCGGGCTGCGCCGATGCCCGGGGACCGCTGCACAGCTGGTACGTCGAGGCGATCAAGGCGACCTGGCGCAGCCCGCAGGACATCAAGGACCAGTTCGCTAGCGCGAGCATCTGCGGCAACAACCGAGTGGTGTTCAACATTGGTGGCAACAAGTACCGGCTGGTGGTCGAGGTGCAGTACCAGGCGGGGATCGTGTGGGTGAAATTCGTCGGGACCCACGCGCAGTACGACCGCATCGACGTGGAGACCGTGAATGACTATTAAGCCGATTCGCAACGACGACGACCTGCGACGCGCCTTCCGGCGCCTGGAGAAGATCTTCCAGGCCGAGGAGGGCACCCCGCAGGCGGACGAGCGCGACGTGCTCGTCACGCTGATCGAAGCCTACGAGAACAAGCACTACGATTTCGGGCCTGCCGATCCGGTGGAGGCGATCAAGTTCCGGATGGAGCAAGAAGGGCTGACGCCCCGCGACCTGGAGACGTACATAGGGCAGAGCGGCCGCGTCTCCGAAGTACTGAACCGGAGGCGCCCGTTGAGCTTGCGGATGGTCAAGAAGCTGCACGACGGGTTGAAGATCCCTTACGAGAGTCTGATGGCGGGGGTTCAGTAGAGCGTTGATACGTGCAGAGAGCCGCAACGCGGGCGGCGCGAATCTTCACTGAACAGCAAATTTCGCTTTGCCATCGAGTTTGATGCGTATTCCGGCAGCGCATCGGAATCGTGGCCGGCACCGCCCGGAACGCGCACACCGTCATCGACTGCGAGCGATCAAGGCCTATGAGTATCGGGATGCGGCGACGTTGCTCGGTGATTTTTTGGGAAACGGTGGACGCTGTATTGCGCGAGAAAGGAATCATTCCATGAAGACCCTAAGAGTCGGCATTGCCAGCTATGAAGAGATGAAAGCTCGCACGATGGCGGTGGCGCGTGGCAAGCTGCGTATAACCCGTAACGAGCCCAAGGTATGGTTCACGTCTACGGAGTCCTTCGCCAAAGTACTGTCGGCAGGCAATCGCGACCTTTTGCGAGTGATCGCAGAGCAGGAACCAGGTTCGCTCGATGAGCTGGCGCGCATCACTGGCAAGGCGAAGTCGAACCTGTCGCGGACCTTGAAAACGATGGCCGGCTACGGCCTTGTGCGCCTGGATCGAGGCGAGCGGGGACGTATCACACCGAGAGTTACTCATGATCGGATAGAACTCGATCTGGACCTTTCTTTGTCCCGGAAGGTCGGTTGAGTTAATGCGCGAGCAGCACGCGCTCAGACTGCACCGTGCCAGAGTCGGTAATGCAATCCGAGTCGAGCCCGATAGATCCCGGCCTCGTCAATCGAACGTCGTCAGCTGAGGCGAAGATCGCGCTGTTCCGGTCGTTGTTCCGCGGCCGCGACGATGTGTACGCCCGGCGATTCGAGAACCGGAAGACCGGCAAGTCCGGGTACGCCCCCGCGTGCGCCAACGAGTGGGTACGTGGGATCTGCGAGAAACCGCGTATCAAATGCACTGTCTGTCCACATCGTCGATTTCTTCCGGTGAACGACGAGGTCATCCGCTGGCACCTGCGCGGCTGCGACCCTGATGACCACCCCTTCGTCGCGGGCGTCTATCCGATGCTCCGGGACGAAACCTGCTTCTTCCTGGCAGTCGATTTCGACAAGGCCGATTGGCGTGCGGATGCGAAGGCCTTTCTCGAAGCCTGCCGTTGCGGCCATCTTCCGGCTGCGCTCGAGCGATCGCGTTCCGGACGAGGTGGCCACGTTTGGCTATTCTTCGATGAGGCGATTCCAGCAGCTCTGGCTCGACGACTTGGGTCGTACCTTTTGACAGAAACGATGGAAGGACGCCCCGACGTCGGAATGGATTCCTACGACCGCCTATTCCCGAATCAAGACACCCTGCCGCAAGGCGGGTTCGGCAATCTGATCGCCCTGCCCTTGCAGAAGGGGCCGCGCGAAGAGGGCAACAGTGTCTTCCTCGATGACCTTTTTGTCCCTTGGGCAGACCAATGGGCGTTTCTTGCAAGCGTGCGGAGGATAGGTCGAGATCAAATCGAAGGGGTTGTCCAGGACGCGGAACGACGCGGTCGCGTCCTCGGCGTGCGCCTGCCGCCCCAGGACGATGGGGAAGAAGAGCCGTGGGCGGCTCCTCCATCGCGGCGCCGCAGGGAAGCGCCGATTACGGGCGAACTGCCCCGGACGCTGGAGCTGGTTCTCGGCAATCAAATCTACATCGCCAAAGAAGGGCTGCATCCGGCTCTGCGGAACCGGCTGCTTCGCCTGGCAGCGTTTCAGAATCCGGAATTCTACAAGGCGCAGGCGATGCGCTTGCCCACGTATGGCAAGCGGCGCGTGATCGCCTGTGCCGAGGATCACCCGCATCATGTCGGGCTGCCGCGGGGCTGCTTCGACGATGTTCACGATACGCTCGCCAATCTCCGTATTCGGCCCACCATTCGCGATGAGCGTTACGGCGGACAGACCCTGCAGATGAGCTTCCAGGGCGAACTGCGCCCTGAGCAAAAGTCCGCGGCGGCGGCGATGCTGGCTCACGATACTGGCGTGCTGGCAGCGACAACGGCGTTCGGGAAGACCGTGATCGCAGCCTGGCTCATCGCGCAGCGCGGCGTCAATTCGGTCGTGCTCGTGCATCGGCGGCAACTGCTCGACCAATGGATCGCGCGACTCGCAGCGTTCCTTGGCGTGCCGGCGAAAGCAATCGGTCGAATCGGCGGCGGGCGAAGTCGACCGAACGGGCAGCTCGATGTGGCCGTCATTCAGAGTCTCGTAAGAAAAGGCGTCGTCGATGATCGCGTGGGCGAGTATGGCCACGTGATAGTCGATGAATGTCATCACGTGCCCGCACCGGGCTTCGAGCAGGTGGCGCGTCAGGTCAAGGCGCGGTTTGTCTTGGGATTGTCGGCCACTGTGGCGCGCAAGGATGGACATCATCCGATCATCTTTATGCAGTGCGGACCCGTTCGCCATCGCGTGAACGCGAAGGTGCAGGCGGCAATCCGGCCCTTCGAGCACCTTGTCATCGTGCAACCCACGAACTTTCAGCCGATCAGGGAAGCCGACCGGGACAAGCGAGCCGAATTTCTGGCTTTGTACCGGGACCTGGTCGGCGACGAGCTTCGCACTCGACGCATCTGCGAGGATGTCGTCGAGTCCGTGCGCAGCGGGCGCTCGCCACTCGTGCTTACCGAGCGGAACGACCACCTCGATCGCCTCGAACGCGGGCTCGCGACAAGCGTCCCTCACATGGTGGTACTGCGCGCGGGGATGGGAAAAAAGCAGCGGCAGGCAATAGCCACCCGGCTCGCGATCATCCCGCGCGAAGAGGCCAGGGTGATACTGGCAACGGGCAAACATGTGGGAGAGGGCTTTGACGATCCACGACTGGATACGTTGTTTCTGACACTTCCTATTTCGTGGCGAGGCACGATTGCCCAGTACGCCGGCCGGCTACACCGGCTCTACGAGGGCAAGCGCGACGTCCGCATCTACGACTACGCAGATCTCAATGTCCCTATGCTGGCGCGGATGTTCGACCGGCGCTGTCGTGGCTATGAAGGAATTGGTTACAAGATCCTCCTGCCAGCCAGCGCAATCCCAGGGTGGCCTGCCGATGTGCCGCTACCGACCGATCCGCTTTGGAAGCACGATTACTCTGGCAGCGTACGCAGGCTCGTCCGCGACGGAGTTGACACGTCGCTCGCAAGTCTGTTCCTGCACGCTGCCCGGACGGTCTTGCCAGAGACCGACGGTGCCGCCCGTGCCCGGAGCGCGAGCGAAGCGTTTCTCTACCGACGTCTGGAGAGCCTGCCGGAAACCAAAGGCCGTTTCCGCCTCAACGTTTCGCTGCCGATCGCGTTCGATGCTGTCGGAACTCTCGAGGTCGATCTCCTGTGCGCCGATTCCCGTGTCGCGGTCGAGTTGGACGGCGCGCAGCATCTTGGCGATCCGGTTGCCTACCGCCGCGACCGACGTAAGGATCAGCTGTTGCAGCAGAACGGCTACTTGGTGTTGCGCTTCCTTGCCGAAGACGTAGGCAAGGAGTTGGACCTCGTGCTGGATGGAATTCTGCGGTCACTCAAACACAATGCCCTGGCCTGAATGACGGTAAAAAAAATGCTGAAAAACGCGTTGTGTGGCAATCGGTTAAGGCATTCGACGGCAGCGAACCGGAACTGCCGACCCGTCGCCGATGTTCGACCTGCGATCGTGAATGTCGACTCTGCAAGCGAGACCCGGCATTCGCCGCCGCCAGTTCAGCTCACACAGCGGCCACCAACGGTTGTTCGTGGGAGGTCGCCCTCTTTCCGGCACCTCCCCGACCAACCCTGCGCCCGAGCAGCACCTCGCTCAGCAGAACGAGGCCATGCAGACGCAGGCAGACATCGGCAGACCGCAGCCGGAGTTCGCGATACCGAAACCTCAGGCGCGGGGCGCGCACCGCGCCCCGGTGTCGAGTTCGCCGTCAAAGCAAGGTCAGCGCATCGCCACCGGGCAGGCGATAGCGGGCGAAGTCATTGACGTCGATCGTCATGATCTCCCGCAGCCCGGTTTCATGAGCAAGCCACAGCAGCGACGCGTCGGCCAGATCCATCTCCCGCTTGTGCTTCTCGTGGTGTCGCCGCATCCACGGCAGCATCACCGACAGGTGGAACGCTTCGAACGGATAAATCTGCACGCCGCCTTGTTCGATCCACGCGAGCAGTTCGAAGCGCCAGGGGGCGTCGAGGACATATGACGCTTCAACCACACAAGGCCATGTGGTCACCAGCCTGAGGCCACCCGCGGACAACTCCGTCACCAGAGCGTCATAGCGCGCGTGATGCTTGTCGTCCGTAGCGAACAGCGCGACCAGCGGACCGGCGTCAATCAGGACGTTTCGCACGCAGCTTGGCCTTCATCGACGCCGACACTCTGGCCGAAGCTGCCGGTCTGCCCATCTTGCCGGCTTTGCGCACTTGCCCGAGCAACGTGGCAGGGTTCTTCATGCCCAACACGCGCTCGAGCGCGTCCTTGATGAACTCCGACTTCGTGACGCCGAGCAAAGCGGCCTGCTGTGTGAGCTTCGCTTCGATCAAGGGATCGAGGCGGACGGAGACAGCCATGACGACTCCTGTGTATTACCGTATTACAAAGATACCACGAAGCTCGCCTTTCTGCGAGCACCCGACGCGTTCCGCGTCTCCAGTCGGCCGAACGGCCGCTTCACCGCGACCCGTTCCCATCAAGGAATGTCGCTGACACGTCGCTTGCGGGTGTCGACCACTGCAACCCGGGCGACTGCTACCCGTCTGAAACGGTCGCCTGAGGAATGAATCCGGCGGCCCGCTCCTGGCCGGGACCGAAACTTCGAGGCCGAACCCCACGGCAGTCCTCGGAGGCGGCCTCCAAGTCGTCAAACGGCTGCTGTCGGCGAGCTTTGCGGACCGTCCGTCTCGGCCACGTAGTGCCTTTGGCCGCGGGCGGTTATCCGGCGCCTCCCTGTCTCTGCATCTCGCTGCGTCGAAATGTGGCAGTCGATCTTCACCCAGGGTAACGGATCGGGCCGTCGGCGCTCCGACGATAACGCAAGGTAAGGTTGGCGAGACGATGGGCGAGATGCTCCGCTGCGGCATCTCGCCCTTCGAGAACCACATCCGATCAGTACCTGTCCCAGGCATGTGCGTCTGTTCGTCATCATGGCGGCGCGATACCTCGCGGCTCAGCGCGTCCTGCGCAGCATCTGGCGCGACCAATCCGCCCACTTGGGACAGAACATGGTGAGGAATGCGTCGAGCTGCGGTCGCGTCGCGTGGCCGGGTAGGCTTTTGCGCCAGTTCAACAGTGCGGCGCCGAACTGGTCCTTGACCGAGTCGGCGGCTTCGTCGCGGAATGGCGTCGCCGCCGCCGTGCCGAAGTCGTAGATGCCACGGAGGAGGCCGCGGAAAAGACCATCGGCCGGCACCTGCATACCCAAGCCGATCAATCGCTCGCTTTCGCGGACGTAGGGCGCAAGCGCCTGGTCGATCATCTCGGCGGCCACGTCGCCGGGATTCGAATAGCCGTCGCGCCGGGGTTCGGCGCGGTCCCACACGTCCTCGACACTCAACGACTCCAGTTCGGCCAGGACTTCCGCCGCCACATCATCGGCATCGACCGCGTTGAGCAGATCCTTGGCCATGGTCTCGATGACCTTGGCCCATTTCGGATCGCGATCGGCAAGCCGGCGCAGGATGACGAGCGCGTCGTCGCCGCGCAGCGCATGCAGCTGAGGCGCTTTCCAAGACGAGTCCTATCTTGCTTGGCGAAATTAGTCCGGTCGCGGGGTGGGTGATCGGACGATGCGATTGGTTCGCTGAGCGGTATTTCAACGAGGTGAAGTCACGGCGCGAATTGCCGCTGCTGGGCGATGGCGTTGGTGATGTTCGCTATTCTTTTGCACAAAGCAAGTAAAGGTGAAGGCCCGGGGGAAGATTTTGGCGATCGAATCCCGGGCCTTCGGTGCGGTGCGCTTTCTGGCAAGAACCGCTTGGTTGTTATGCGCGCCCTGCACGGATTTGTCCACTGTTTTGTTTCAGGTGCAGTGCGGTGCGGCAGGAAAGCTATCGGCAGTATGCGTGCGTGGGCTGCGGGGTGACGGTGACGATCTGCAGCCGGTGCGATCACGGCAACGTGTATTGCGCGAGGCAGTGCGCGCAGGTAGCACGGCGTGCATCGCTTCATCGGGCGGGAGCACGTTATCAGCGTACCCGCTCGGGCGCGCATAAGCACGCGGCGCGCCAGCATGCGTGGCGGCAGCGCCATCAGAGCGCCGAATTGCAATTAGTGACGCATCACGGCTATGCATCGAGTCAGGCCGCGTTCACAGTGGCGCGTGTCGAGCAAGCGAGCGCCGAGGAGCGTAGCTGCGATGTGTCCGATTCCCTTGATGAGCCAGTGTGTGCGGACGATCGCGCGTGTGAGCCGATCGATGCTCAGGGGCTGTGCTGCGAGTTCTGCGGCGCGCGATTGCGCCCAGCGCCGGTAGGTCCGCATGGAACTGGAGCTGCATCAATTGGAGTTGCGCTACGAACGGCTGCGCAAACGCGCGCCGGTGGCCGAGCGGGCGCTGGTCGGCGCCTTGGCCGAGCACGGGCAGAGGCTTCCGATCGTGGTGATCGAAGCCCAGGGGCGCTACATCGTGATCGACGGCTACAAGCGGCTGCGTGCGTTAAAGCGCTTGTCGCGCGACACGGTGCTCGCCACCGACTGGCGGATGACGGAGCTCGATGCGCTGCTGCTGGAGCGCAGGCTTCGAGCCAGCGGGGAAGATGCGCTCGATCAAGCGTGGTTACTGGCCGAGCTTCGGGAACGCTTTGGCTTATCGATGCAGGAGTTAGCCGAGCGCTTCGAGCGCAGCAAAAGCTGGGTGAGCCGGCGGCTGGGATTGATCGAGGCGCTGCCGCACGTCATTCAAGATCAGGTGCGCGCCGGAGAGCTGGCCTGCCATGCGGCGATGAAGTATTTGCTGCCGTTGGCGCGCGCCAACACGCAGGCCGCCACACAACTGGCCGAGGCGATCGGGCCGCTTAAGTTGAGCAGCCGGCAACTCGGCACGCTGTACGCGGGCTGGCAGGCGGGCGGGACGCGCACCCGCGAGTTGATTGTCGAGCGCCCGCAGGTGTATTTGCAGGCCCGCTCGGTCGAGCAACGCCCATCGCCTTCAAGCGCCGAGCGCTGGCGTAACGATCTGAAAGCGCTCGCGGCGATCGCGCGGCGCGCTCGGCGCGTGCTGCAAGGCGGGCTGCTCGCGCAACTGCTTGCCCAAGAGCGCGCCGAGGCTGAAGAGGACTTCGAGCGCATGCGCGAGGCCGTGCAAGGTCTCATCGAGCGCTATGCGCTGGAGCGCAGCCATGCTTGATGAAGCCAGTCGCGGCGCGATTCTGAAACTGCACGAACAAGGCCACGGCAGCCGGGTGATCGCCAAGGCACTCGGTATCGCGCGCGCGAGCGTTCGGCGCGTCCTCGCGAGTGGCAGCATCAAAGTTCCGCAACTCAAGCGTGCGCAGCTCGCCGAGCCCTGGCGCGATGAGATTCTCGAACTGTATGGCCGCTATCAGGGTCACCTCGGGCGCGTGCACGAAGCGCTGATCGAACGCGGGGCAACGCTCTCCTATCCGGCACTGACTGCGTTTTGCCGCCGCCACAGCATCGGGCGCACACCACCACGCCCCGCGGGGCGCTACGAATTCGCCGCAGGCGCCGAGATGCAGCACGACACGAGCCCGCACCACGCCACGATCGCCGGTGTACTGACCCGCGTGCAGAGCGCATCGCTGGTGCTGTGCTACTCGCGCATGATCTTCTTCCAGCATTACCCCAGATTCACCCGCTTCGAGTGCAAGGCATTTCTCTCGGCCGCGATCGCCTACTTCGGGCGTGCCGCGGCACGCTGCATGGTGGACAACGCCAACGTGGTGGTCGCCAGCGGCACGGGGGCGACGATGATCCCCGCCCCCGAGATGGCCGCCTTTGCCGAGCGCTACGGGTTCGTGTTCATCGCCCACGAGAAGGGCGATGCCAATCGCTCGGCACGCGTCGAAGCGCCGTTTCTACGCATCGAGCGCGCCTTTCTCGCCGGCGAGGACTTCCGCGACTGGGCGGACCTGAACCACCGCGCCCGGGCAGCCTGTGATGCCTGGAACGCGCGCTTCTCAAGGAAGCTACACGCCAGCCGCCGCGAGCTGTTCGCCACCGAGCAGGCACACTTAAAGCCGTTGCCGATCTACCTGCCCGAGGTCTACCAGCTCTATACCCGCATCGTCGATGCCGAGGGCTTTGTGCATGTCAATCGCATCCGCTACTCTGCCCCCTATCGGCTCATTGGCCGAACGCTGGAGGTGCGTGAAACCATCGAGCGCGTCGATTTGTACGACGGGCCGCGTTGCGTGGCCTCCCACGCCCGGGTGCTCGGACCCCCGGACACCCGCGTAGCCGATCGGGCGCACCGCCCCCCGCGTGGTGAGGGCCGCGGTGCTCAGCCCCACAAGAGCGCCCCCGAGGCAATACAGATCATGCAGATCGACGCGCGCCTTGGCGACTACCTGCACATGCTCAAGGAACACATCGGCGATCGGCGAGCGCCGCTGCGCCGCTTGCTCGCGATGCTGCAAGACTACCCGCGCGATGCGTTCATGGGCGCCGTTGCGCTCGCCACCGAG
>CAZNBS010000196.1:0-9202 GCA_964570955.1 uncultured Burkholderiales bacterium
GGCGATCCCAACGCGTCGATCCCCACGCCCCAGCCCGTTCACTACCGCAGCATGTTCGGCTGGTTCGGCAGCGCCTGCCACGCGACCTCGGTGACCTTCGTCTCCGCTGCGGGCCTCGAGCACTCCGTCGGCCAGAATCTCGGCCTGCGCAAGCGCCTCGTCGCCGTGCGCGGCACGCGCCGCATCACCAAGAAGGATCTGCCGCACAACGATCTGACCCCGCGCATCGAGGTCGATCCCGAAACCTACCAGGTGCGCGCGGACGGCGAACTGCTTACGTGCGAGCCGGCGCGGGTGCTGCCGATGGCGCAGCGGTATTTTCTGTTCTAGTCGTTGGACGAACGCCCTCTCCCCGGGAAGGGGGTGAGAAAAAGGGCAGGGCAGCAACCATGACCGCTGAAGTCATCCAACTCTCTTCAAGTGGAGATTCCACGGCACCCCGTAACACCCTCACCCTCGTCCGCCTCCTCCGCCTCGCCAGCCCTGCACTCCCCGTCGGCGCCTTCGCCTACTCACAAGGCCTGGAGACCGCCATCAGCAAAGGCTGGGTCCACGACGAGGCCTCCATCGGCGACTGGATCTGCGACGTCCTCGAGTTCAACCTCGCGCGTTTCGAGGCGCCCGTGCTGCATCGGCTGATGCTCGCGTGGTCGGCGAATGATTTCGAGGAAGTGCGGCGGCTGAACGACTGGTTCCTGGCGGCAAGGGAGACGGCCGAGTTCCGGGCCGAATCGGCGCAGATGGGAGTTGCGCTGCGGCGGCTATTCGAGGCGGCCAAAGACTTCGCAGCCGAGGAGGTCGCTGCGCTTCGGGGGATGGAGCCTGTCGCGTTCGCTGTTGCCTTTGCGTTTGCTGCAGCACGGTGGCGGATCGATCCCGCCGAGGCAGTATCGGCTTATCTGTTCGCTTGGGCCGAGAACCAGACCAATGCCGCGATGAAGGCCGTGCGGCTGGGACACGTAGGGGCGCAGCGCATCCTCGCGCGGGTCAGTGCCGGGTTGCCGGAGCAGGTCGAGCGGGTGATGCGCGCGCGGCCTGAGCAGATCAGTAATTGCACGCCGGCATTGGCCATCGGTGGTTGTCTGCACGAACTGCAGGAATCGAGGGTGTTTCGGTCTTGAATCGGGCGGAAGCGAATAGCTTCGTTGATGCAACGAGTGTGGCAAGACGACAAGCGTGTCGAGACCAGATTCTGGACAGAGGCCGGCTGATCGCCGCTCGCGCAGGCGCAGTCACTTCATCGTGCGCCGAAAGCTCTGCGTCATTCCACGGAACTGGGCCAGGAAGGCGTTGGCGCGATCGCTGCCTGCCAGCCCCTGCATGATGTAGTAACCGCCGGGGTCAGTAGCGATCACCTGGTACAGTCTCATGGGCGTTCCGCTGCGCCGATCCGCTGCGTCGGCAATCAACTCGTAGGCGGGCAGCCCGTCCACGATGGTCTTCTTGCGGGACACGATGCGCAGATCGCGCACCTGCGCGGTCTGGTGCGCGCGCTGCTCCGAGAATGCCTGCAGATCCGCAGCCAGGGGACTGCCCACCGACGGACCGACCACGTACAGCGCCTCGCGGGGATCGCTGCCCTGTTGGGTGCCGGACTCGTTGTACAGCAGCATGTTGCTCACGCGGCCGGCCAGCTTGAGTCCCTTGCCGGCCTCCACGCGAAAAGGCAATCCGTCCAGGGGATCGCCCGACGCCTGCCCCAACCTGGTCGACAGGACTGCCGTGCGCACCCCCTTCGACAGCTCCGTAGCCGTGCTGTGCGGAAACGTCCCCACCACGAGGACGGAGGTGGCAGCATCGCCCATGATCAGCATCCACTTGCGATAAGGTGTCCCGGCGGCTGTCTGCGCGATCTCCAGGAGTAGAGCATCGCGCCCCTCGATGCTGACCGCGGTGGACGACAGCAGCTCCATCCCCTTGCCGGCCAGCGCGTCCTTGCTCATCTCCTTCATCAACTGCGCACCGGGCGCCGGAATCTCGGTCACCACGATCGACGCCTGCGATTGCGCGCGCTCGAAGCCAGGGAAACGCTGCGACAGCGAGAACCCGTCCGGCGGCGTCAAGGCGGCCCGCGTGCCGGGTACCCGCGTGACATCAGCAGCAGTTGCCTGCGCCATCCAGAATATAAGCAGGCCGGCGATCAGGTGCCGAAGTGCAGAACGAAACGTCGATGCTTTCAAACTCTTCTCCCACGCAAGTAACTCGCTCGTTATCCCGGCACAAGCGATGTATTCGTCATCTGCGGCTCGAGCGACGATCCAGAAGTGGCAGTGGAGCTTCTCCGTCTTTGCCGGGACGACGCCGCTGCTGCCGAGGCGGACGCCTTCCCACGTCCATTGCCGGGCCGTACTTTAGCGCATGGAGTTTCCTCGCCACCACCTCCGTCCCGCGAATTGTCTGCAGGACTGGATCGACGCATCCCCGGCAGTACCCTCGCCGAACAGCCTGGCGTGGCATGCGCAGTGGTAGCGCATGGCGTCTCGCGGCGCCGGGCAAGATGATACATTCCGAGGCGATGTACACCCCCCTGACCAACGGCACGATGCTCAGGATCGACCACATCGTCGGTGCGGCGACCGACGCCCCTGTCGCGGAAGCCTTGCACCGGCTCGAGCACGCAGGCGCCGTGGAATACCTCACGCTCGGCGAGACGGACACCCAGCGTCACCACCTGCGGGCCATCACCGATCGCGGCACCGAGTGCGTGCTGCGCCTGCCGCGCAGCCAGAAACTGCGTGACGGTGCCGTGGTCTTCCTGGACCAGACACGTGCAGTGGTCGTGCGCATGGCCCAGAGGAAGTGGCTGGTGCTGGAAGCCGCCGATGTCGCCCGCGCGCTGGAAGTCGGCTATTTCGCCGGCAACATGCACTGGAAGGTGGACTTCGACGGCGCGCGCCTGCGCATCGCGCTGCAGGGCCCCGTGGAGACCTATCTCGAGCGGCTGGCGCATCTGACGGCCGACGGACGCGTCAGTTGCATCGAAGAAGCGCCGTGAAGCGGGCTGCAGCCCACGAGTCCCGATCACGAGGCAGGCAACGCGAATGAATGCACCCGACCCCGCCGCGCAGCGGCCCGCATCACGACACCCCGCATCCCCCCATCCCGGATCCCCCCATCCCGGATCCCCACACCCCGGCGCGGCCCGCGTCGGCATCGGCGGCCCGGTCGGCTCTGGCAAGACCGCTCTGCTCGAGCAGCTGATCCCGCGCTTCATCGCGCGCGGGACACGCATTGCAGTCATCACCAACGACTTGGTGACCAAGGAGGATGCCGAACGCGTCAAGCGTAGCGGCCTGATCGATCCGGAACGCGTGATGGCCGTGGAAACGGGCGCCTGCCCGCACACGGCGATCCGCGAAGATCCCACGCTCAACATCCAGGCGGCGGACGAGCTCGAGGCCAAGTTCGGCCCTCTCGACCTGGTGCTCATCGAGAGCGGGGGCGACAACTTGGCGTCGACCTTCTCGCTCGACCTGGTCGATTACTGGCTGTTCGTAATCGACACCGCCGGCGGCGACGACATTCCGCGCAAGCGCGGGCTGGGCATCCTGCAGGCCGACCTGCTCGTGATCAACAAGGTCGACCTCGCGCCCTACGTGCGCGCCGACGTGCAGCGCATGATCCGCGAGGGCATGCAAGCGCGAAACGGCCGTCACATCCTGCTCACCAACTGCCACTCCGGCGAGGGCGTGGACGCAGTGGTCGAGCGCATCGCGGCGGACGTGCTGTTCGACCGCTGAGGGATGACCGGTAACCCCGGCCGCTCACCTCCGGCGCGCCGCCCTGTAGAGTGTGGGCTGCACCGCGTGGCGTACGAGACGCCATTCGCAGTCCCCGATCCCCTGTCAGGAAAGATCCATGGACCGTCTTCCCAGCGAGAACATGATCGCGCAATACGTGATCGACGAGGAACCGTACTACCGCGCGACCGGCCAGGAGGTCGCCCTCTACGACGCCGCGTACGCGGTACGCATGCCGATGATGCTCAAGGGGCCGACGGGCTGCGGCAAGACGCGCTTCGTCGAGTACATGGCCTGGCGGCTGGGCAAGCCGTTGATCACCATCGCCTGCCATGAGGACATGACCGCCTCGGATCTGGTGGGCCGGCACCTGTTGGATGCCGGGGGTACGCACTGGAGCGATGGTCCGCTCACCCTCGCGGTTCGCCATGGTGCCATCTGCTACCTGGACGAGGTGGTCGAGGCAAGGCAGGACACCACCGTGGTGATCCATCCCCTGACCGATGCGCGGCGGGTGCTGCCGCTCGAGAAGAAAGGCGAACTGGTGCATGCGCACCCGGATTTCCAGCTGGTGATCTCCTACAACCCCGGTTACCAGAACATCATGAAGGACCTCAAGCAGTCCACCAAGCAGCGCTTTGGCGCCCTGGACTTCACGTGGCCGGTGCGCGAGGTCGAGATCGAGATCGTCGCGCACGAATCCGGCGTGTCGCCGGAGATCGCGGGAATTCTGGTGTCGATCGGCGCGAAGTCGCGCAATCTCAAGGGCCACGGGCTGGAGGAGGGCATGTCCACGCGCATGCTGGTGTACGCCGGTCAGCTGATCGCCGGCGGGGTCGAGCCGGTGGCGGCGTGCAGCGTCGCCCTGGTGCGCCCGATCACCGACGATGCCGACATGCGCGACGCGCTCGACGCCACGGTGAAGGCGTTCTTCTAGGTTCACGCAAGCCTCGTGCAACCGCTGTCGCAGGCACATCCGGAGCTCTTCGCGCGGCTTCCGGCACAGGCGCGCGATCTGGTCGCTGCCGGCTGGAACGAGGCGTCACGCGGCCTGAGCCACGAGAACCAGCAGGCGCTGCTCGAGGGCATCCGGCGGCTGCTCCAGAGCGACAGCGGCATGGCAGTGGTGGTGCCCTGGCTGAGTGCCGCGCCGGCGGTGCTGCGTGCCTACGGCGAGCGCAGCCTGGACGCGCTCACCGACGTGTCGCTGTCGGTACTGGAGCGCGCAGATGCGATCGCGCTCGAGGCGCTGCTGGACAGCCTGCCGCAGGCGCTGCGGCGACTTCCCGCGGTCGAGCAGCTGCAGGGCTACCTCGAGATCGTCGACGAGCTGAGCGAAGCCGCTCCCGACGTGCTGATCGAGTTGTTCGAGCGCATCGGCCAGCAGCTCGACCAGCTCACGCTCGACGGACTGCGAAGATGGGCGCTGCTGGGCGTTCAGTCGCATCGTGCCGATCCAATCGGGCGCCATGCCTGGTTCCGTCTCGAGAGCCGCGACGGGCGTGCCATCGTGCGCGCGGCCGGCGATGGCGTGCCGTTCTCCGCGGTCGAACGCCGCCTGGATTTCTACCTGCGTGCGCTGTGGGCGCGTGACGACGTGCTACGGCCCGCGGCGCAGGCAAAGCAAGGCAAGCGCGTGGCCATTGTCGAAGGCACCATTCGCATGCCGCAGGCCTTCGAGGCCTTTCCCGGACAGGACGGCCTGACGCTCTATCGTGCGGCGGCCGCACACGCGGCGGCACACTTGCAGTTCTCCACGCAACGCTTTCCCCTGCGTGCACTGCGGCCGGTCCAGGTCGCGCTGGTGTCGCTGATCGAGGATGCGCGTGTCGAGCAACTCGCCATGCGGGGAATGCCGGGGCTGCGTGCGCTGTGGCGGCCCTTTCACGTTGCCCTGCCCACTGTCACGGTCACCCCGGTGTCTCTGATGCAGCGGCTGGCGCGCGCGCTGATCGATCCCGATTACGAGGATGCCAACGTGCTCGTCGCCAAAGGCCGCCGGATGTTCGCGCTGGCGCAGGACCGGCTCCATGATCCGGGGATCAGCCGTGAGCTGGGCAACCTGCTCGGCAACGATCTCGGGCAGATGCGCGTGCAGTTCGACTTCAAGACCTACGTCATCGAGCCGCTGTATCGCGACGACAACCTGCATCTGTGGGACATGGGCGACGCGGGCGAGCAGCGCAGCGACGACCAGGAGACGATCCTGCAGTCGGTCAAGCTCGAGCAGCAGGAAGGCGGAGAGCAGTCCAATGCCGAGATCGAGGAGGAGCAGGGCGGTCTCGGCGAGCCCGACACTGCGCGGCCGGAGCAGGCCGACGCCAGCGAGATTGCGGCGATCGAGGCGGCCCTGCTGCAACCCTATGTCTACGACGAGTGGGACTACCTGGTCGGCATCGACCGTCCGAGTTGGTGCACCCTGATCGAGAAGCGCTCCCCGCCGGGCGATCCACGCGCGATCGACGAGGTCCTGCTGCGCAACGATGAAACCGTGCGCCGCCTCACGAGCATGATCAAAGCGGTGCAGATGCAGCGTCCGCAGCGTCTGAAGAAGCAGTTCGAAGGCGACCGGCTCGACTTGGACGCCTGCATCGGTGCGACCATCGACCTGCGCACCGGCCGCGCACCGGATCCGCGCGTCCACCAGCGACTCGGGCGCAACAGCCGGGACCTCGCCGTGCTCGTACTGCTCGACCTGTCGCAGTCGACCAACGACTGGGTGCCGGCCGCGGGCACGAGCGTGCTCAATCTCGCGCGCGAGGCCACCGCCCTGGTGGCGCACGCGATGGATGACCTCAACGACAACTTCGCCATACACGGCTTCGACTCCAACGGCAGGCACGAGATCGAGTACTACCGCTTCAAGGACTTCGACCAGCCCTACGACGAGCAGGCGCGCGCGCGGCTGGCAGGGATGAAGGGCCAGCTGTCCACCCGCATGGGCACGGCACTGCGCCACGCCGGCCACTTCCTGCGGCAGCGTCGCGCCACCCACCGGCTCATCCTGCTGCTCACCGATGGCGAGCCGCACGACATCGACGTGCACGATCGCCAGTACCTGATCTTCGACGCCAAGCGCGCGGTCGAGGACCAGCGCCGCTATGGCATCGCCACCTTCTGCCTCAGCCTGGATCCCGCCGCGGACGAGTACGTCACGCGCATTTTCGGCGCGCGCAACTTCATGGTGCTCGATCACCTGCGGCGGCTGCCCGAACAACTGCCCGCCCTGTACCTGCGCTTGACCAGCTGAGCCTGTCCCCGGCCGGCGACAGCGCTCCGCCGCGGGCGTCGTTTAAAATCGGCTTATGTCCTTCTTCACCATCCTGCTTGCCCTGCTGATCGAGAACGCACGTCCGCTGCCCTGGACGCGCGCGCTCATCGGTGCGTTCGGGCGCTATGCGGACCGGCTCGAGCACGACCTGAACGGGGGCGAGCGTGTGCACGGCGTGATCGGGTGGTGTGCGGCGGTCCTGCCATGGGTACTCATGGCCCTGCTCGTGTTCTACGCACTGCATTACATCGCTGCGCCGCTCGGGTGGATCTGGACGCTGTTCGTGCTGTACGCGTGCCTAGGCTTCCGCGAGACGCTGCAGCCGCTGCGCGAGATCTTCGAGGCGAGCCGCGCCGGTGAACTGGAGCACGCGCGAGGGCTGCTCGCCACTTGGCGTGGCGAGCCGGCAACGGATTACGGCGAATCCGAGATCGCGAAGGCGGCGATCGAAACCGCGCTGGTGAGGGTGCACCGGCAGGTGTTCGGCATCATCTTCTGGTTCGTCCTGCTGCCTGGGCCTGCCGGTGCGCTGCTCTACCGCCTGTGCGAGGAACTGGACCGGCGCTGGGGCACCCGCCAGGACGAAGCCTTCGGTCCGTTCGGCCTGTTCGCTGCGAAGGCCTTTCGTGTGCTCGATTGGTTGCCAGTGCGTCTTTCCGCGGTCGGTTTTGCCATCGCCGGCAACTTCGAGGATGCGATTACCGCGTGGCGCACGCAGGCGCGATCGTGGATCAACCCGTCCGACGGAATCGTGCTCGCCAGCGGCGCCGGCGCGCTGGGCGTCCGGCTGGGCGGTCCGCTACCGATGGTGCAAGGCATGTGCTTCCGACCGGAACTGGGCGAGGGAGAACTGCCCCAGGTCGACTACCTCCAGAATGCGCTCAGCCTGCTGTGGCGCGCCCTCATCGCCTGGTTGGTGCTGCTGTTGCTGATGACGCTCGCCAGCTGGGTCGGCGTGTAGCCGGCAGCTGCGTTTCAGTATCTGCGCTGTGCGCGCCGTTGCGCCTCGACCACCAGTTTGCGATACACCGCAAGACGCAGCGCGTCGATCTCGCCACGCAACTGCGCGGCCTGCACGGCGCAGTCCGGTTCGGACAGGTGCCTGCAGTCATTGAATCGGCACTGGCCGATCCAGGGTCGAAATTCCACGAAGCAGTGCTGCAACGCCTCGATCGTGACGTGGTGCAGGCCGAACTCCTGCATGCCGGGTGAGTCGATCAGCGCCGACGTCGTGTCCAGGCGGTACAGGCGTGCGGACGTGGTGGTGTGGCGACCGGAGTCGAGTGCGATCGAGATGTCACCGATCGCCGCACGCGCATCGGGCAGCAGTGCGTTGACGATGGTCGACTTGCCCATCCCGGACTGGCCCACGAGTACGCTCGCGCGACCGGCGAGGCGTGTGCGCAGCGGCTCCACGCTCTCGCGCGCGGTGAGCGGGAGCACTTCGTAGCCGAGCAAGGCATAGCGCTGCAAGCGATCCAGTGCCGCGGCCGATGCCGTCAGATCGAACTTGTTGAGCACGATCAGAGCGGCGATGCGCTGCTCCTCGGCGGCCACCAGGCAGCGATCCAGCAGTTCCTCGTAGAAGGACGGTGCCGCCGCCAGCACCACGATCATCTGATCGGCATTCGCCGCGATCAGCTTCTGGCGATGCAGATCGGATCGGTAGAGCAGTGTGCGGCGTGGATCGGTCGCCTCGACGACCCCCTGTCCGGGCGCGGTATGCAGCACCGCGACCCGGTCGCCGCAGGCAAGTTCGCTCCGCTTGCCGCGCGGAAAGCACGAGAGGATATTCCCGTCTCGCAGTTCCACCAGGTACTGACGTCCATGGACGGCGATCACCTGGCCGGCATGCAGGGGGCTGTCGACAGACAAAGGCGCGGCTCGATGTGCGAAGGCCGTATTGTAGGTCTCGCGCGCCGCCGCATGCGCGCGGTTCCGCGCGGGGGAGACCCCGTGTCGTGCTGCCGCGTCGTCCCGACGCGGCAGCAAGTGTGCCGCTCAGCTCGCCTTCTTGAGGACGCCCACCAGGCCGGTCATGGCGCGCTCGAACAGCGGTTCCGCGTTCATCTGGGTCGCGCGTCCCGTTCGGAACTCGCGTGCAAGCTGATACAGCGAGTACTCCCCGACCTTGCGGCCCTGGCGGTTGACGAACAGGTAGGTGCCTTTGAGCGGGCTGATGTAGGACAGA
>CAZNBS010000197.1:0-9181 GCA_964570955.1 uncultured Burkholderiales bacterium
GCACTCGAGATGGAGACCGGCGAGGTCTACCTGATGCAGGCGCGCGCGACCCTCTTCGCGACCGGGGGTGCCGGTCGCATCTTCGCCGCCAGCACGAACGCCTTCATCAACACCGGCGACGGTCTCGGCATGGCGGCGCGCGCGGGTATTCCCCTGGAGGACATGGAGTTCTGGCAGTTCCATCCGACCGGCGTGGCAGGGGCGGGCGTGCTGATCACCGAGGGTGTGCGCGGGGAGGGCGGCTACCTGCTCAACAAGAACGGTGAGCGATTCATGGAGCGCTATGCGCCGACCATGAAGGACCTCGCCAGCCGCGACGTGGTGTCCCGCGCCATGGCCACCGAGATCAAGGAAGGGCGTGGCTGCGGGCCGGAGGCCGACCATGTGTTGCTCAAGCTCGATCACCTCGGTGTCGAGGTGGTGGAGAAGCGGCTCCCGGGCATCCGCGAGATCTCCAGGAAGTTCGCCAACGTCGATCCGGTGAACGATCCGATCCCGGTCGTGCCGACCGTCCACTACCAGATGGGCGGGATTCCGACCAACTACCACGGCGAGGTCGTCGCACCACAGGACGGCAACCCGGAAGCGCCGGTCCCGGGGTTTTTTGCCGCAGGCGAGTGTGCCTGTGCTTCGGTGCATGGCGCCAACCGCCTGGGCACCAACTCGCTGACCGACCTGCTGGTGTTCGGCAAGGCCAGCGGCGAACGCATGGTCCAGTTCCTGCGCGACAACCCCGGTCACAAGGAGCTGCCCGCAGACGCCGCGGACCGCACCATGGCGCGCCTCGACCGGCTCGAGCGCCAGCGCGGCGGGGAGAGCGTCTATCAGGTCGCGGCAGACATGCGCCGCACGATGCAGGCGCACTGTGGCGTGTTCCGCTTCCCCGATCTGCTGGTCGAGGGTGTGAACAGGATTCGCGAGGTTGCGGAGCGTGCCGCGCGCACCGAGATCATGGACCACAGCAAGGTGTTCAATACCGCGCGCGTGGAGGCCCTCGAACTGGACAATCTGATCGAGGTTGCACGCGCGACCATGATCTCGGCGGAAGCACGCAAGGAGAGCCGTGGCGCGCACGACCGCGAGGACTTCGCCAAGCGCGACGACGTGAACTGGCTCAAGCACACGCTGTGGTTCAAGGACGGCGACCACCTCGACTACAAGCCCGTGCACCTGAAGCCGCTGACGGCGGCGACGTTCGAGCCGAAGGTCAGGACGTACTAGGAGAAATCATGCACTTCCGAATCTACCGCTACGACCCCGACAAGGACGCCCAGCCGCGCATGCAGGACTATCACGTGGACCTGGAGGCGAGCGATCGCATGCTCCTGGACGCCCTGGTGCGAATCAAGTCGATGGACGATTCGCTTACGCTGCGCCGCTCCTGCCGGGAGGGGGTGTGCGGCTCGGATGCAATGAACATCAATGGCAAGAACGGGCTCGCCTGCATTACGCGCCTGAGCGATCTCAAGGAGCCGGTGGAGATCCGCCCGCTGCCGGGACTGCCCGTGATCCGGGATCTGGTGGTGGACATGGCCCAGTTCTTCAAGCAGTACCACTCGGTCAAGCCTTACTTGATCAACAACGAGCCCATGCCGGAGAAGGAACGGATGCAGACGCCGGCCGAGCGCGAGGCGCTGGACGGCCTGTACGAGTGCATCCTATGCGCCTGTTGCAGCACGGCGTGTCCCTCGTTCTGGTGGAATCCGGACAAGTTCGTGGGTCCGGCGGGTTTGCTGCAGGCGTACCGCTTTCTGGCCGACACGCGCGACCAGGCGACCAACGAGCGGCTGGACAACCTGGAGGATCCTTACCGCCTCTTCCGCTGCCACTCGATCATGAATTGCGTGGACGTCTGCCCCAAGGGCCTGAATCCGACGCGCGCGATCGGGAAGATCAAGGACCTCCTGGTGCGCCGGGCGGTGTGAGGAAGACCGAGGCGGGGGCACCCTCCGTGCGAGCCCGCCGATGAGCGAACGCGACCGCATCCGCTGGCACTGTCGCCGCGGACTGCTCGAGCTAGACATCGTACTTGCCCGCTTTCTCGACCGGCATCTGGACCGGCTGAGCCCGTATGAGACGGAGGCCTTCAAGGGCCTCCTGCTGCATTCCGATAATGACCTGTGGGACATGGTTTCCGGGCGCCTCGATGCGCCGCCGGGAAGCGCGGCAGCCCGCGTCCTCGAGCTGCTCCGGCACGCCTGATGTGCAACGCACAAATCCTAGATCTACCCTGTAAAGTGCTGTAGCATTGGGAATTTTGCGATTCAAAGGGCGGAGAAACCCATGACACGACAGCGCATGGCAACGATCCATTTCGACGACGGCACGCCAACCCTGGAACTGCCGATCATGGAAGGGACGATCGGACCGGAGGTCGTCGACATCCGCGCGCTGTACGGCAAGACCGGGAAGTTCACTTATGACCCCGGCTTCATGTCGACGGCAGCATGCAAGTCCGCCATCACGTACATCGATGGCGACAACGGCGTACTGCTCTACCGCGGCTATCCGATCGAGCAGCTGGCCCAGCACTGCGACTTCCTGGAAGTGTGCCACCTGCTGATGAAGGGGGAACTGCCCAGCGCCACCGAGAAGAAGGCGTGGGACGATCGCATCCGCAATCACACCATGGTGCACGAGCAGCTGGTGCGCTTCTACCAGGGCTTTCGTCGCGACGCACATCCGATGGCCGTGATGGTCGGTGTGGTCGGCGCCCTGTCGGCCTTCTACCACGACAGCACCGACATCAACAATCCCGAGCACCGCGAGATCTCCGCCATCAGGCTGCTCGCCAAGGTGCCGACGATCGCGGCGATGTCGTATAAGTACAACGTCGGCCAGCCTTTTATGTATCCGCGCAACAGCCTGAACTATGTCGAGAACTTCCTCCACATGATGTTCGGCACGCCGTGTCAGGACTACCGGCCCAATCCGGTCCTCGTGCGCGCGCTCGACCGGATCCTCATCCTGCATGCCGATCATGAGCAGAACGCCTCGACCTCCACCGTGCGGCTAGCCGGTTCGTCGGGCGCCAACCCGTTCGCCTGCATCGCTGCCGGAATTGCCTGCCTGTGGGGTCCCGCACACGGCGGAGCGAACGAAGCATGTCTGAACATGCTCGAAGAGATCGGCGACGTCTCCCGCATCGGTCAGTACCTCGCGCGTGCGAAGGACAAGAACGACGGCTTCCGGTTGATGGGCTTCGGTCACCGCGTCTACAAGAACTACGATCCGCGCGCCAAGCTGATGCGTGAGACCTGCCACGAGGTCCTCGCCGAGCTCGGCCTGCAGAACGATCGCCTGTTCAAACTGGCTATGGAGTTGGAGCGGATTGCGCTCGAGGACGACTATTTCGTCGAGAAGAAGCTCTATCCCAACGTCGATTTCTACTCGGGCATCGTGCAACGCGCCATGGGCATCCCGACGAGCATGTTTACCGCCATCTTCGCCCTCGCGCGCACCGTCGGCTGGGTGGCGCAATGGAACGAGATGATCAGCGATCCGGAGCAGAAGATCGGGCGCCCGCGGCAGCTGTTCACCGGCGCGACCGAGCGCGACGTGGTGCCACTTGCGGATCGGGGTTGACCTTGCACTGCGTGCCCGCGGGCGCGCGTACAACCTTTAGCCAGGAAGGGATCGAATGGCAGCGCTGCTGAAGGAGTACCTGGGAACATCCCATCTGTTCGGCGCGAACGCGCCGTTCATCGAGGACTTGTACGAGTCCTACCTGTCCGATCCGGAATCCGTGGCGCCGGAATGGCGGCTCTACTTCGACCAGCTGCAGCAGCTGCCGGGGGGCGCAGACGTGGCGCACGAACCGATCCGTCAGTCCTTCGTCAAGCTGGTGCGCTCGCCCCGGCTGGTGGCGGCGGATGCGGCGACGCCCTCGGTGGCCGTGGCAGCCAAGAAGCAGGTGTGGGTGCTCCAGCTGGCGAACAACTACCGGCGTATGGGACTGCGCCACGCCAATCTCGACCCGCTCAAGCGCTCCGAGAAGCCGCTCGTCCCTGAGCTGGATCCGGCGTTCTACGGTCTCGAGGAATCGGACATGGAGCAGGTATTCAACACTGCTTCCATGTTTGGTCCGGACCAGCTGCCGCTGCGCGAGATCGTACGCGCACTGCGCGAGACCTACTGCGGCACCATCGGTGCGGAATTCTGGTTCATCGCCGATGGCGCACAGCGCCGATGGATTCAGCAGCGCCTCGAGTCGGTCCGCTCTCAACCCAGCTATACGAGCGACTTCAAGCGTTTCCTGCTCGAACGGCTCACGGCGGCCGAGACCCTCGAGAAGTATCTGCACACGCGCTACGTGGGCCAGAAACGTTTTTCCCTCGAAGGCGGCGAGACCCTGATTCCGCTGCTCGACTACCTGCTGCAGAAGGCGGGCGAGAACGGCGTGCAGGAGTCGGTGATTGGCATGGCCCACCGCGGACGCCTGAACGTGCTCGTCAATACCATGGGCAAGATGCCCAAGGATCTCTTCTCCGAGTTCGAGGGCAAACACGCCGAGCAGCTGCCGTCCGGCGACGTCAAATACCATATGGGCTTCTCGTCGGACGTGAACACACCCGGCGGGCCGATGCACCTGTCGCTGGCCTTCAATCCGTCCCATCTGGAGATCGTCAACCCGGTCGTGGAAGGCTCCGTGCGGGCGCGCCAGCACCGGCGCAAGGACCGCGAAGGCAAGCAGGTGCTGCCGATCCTGATCCACGGCGATGCCGCCGTGGCCGGGCAGGGCGTCGTGATGGAGACACTCAACATGTCCCAGACGCGCGGCTATCGCACCGGCGGCACGGTGCACATCGTGGTGAACAACCAGATCGGGTTCACCACTTCCGATACCCGCGATACCCGCTCCACGCTGTACTGCACCGACATCATGAAGATGGTGGAAGCTCCCGTCTTCCACGTCAACGCAGACGATCCCGAAGCCGTGTGCCTGGTCACCGACATCGCGCTCGACTTCCGCATGCATTTCCAGAAGGACGTGGTCATCGACCTGGTGTGCTTCCGCCGTCATGGCCACAACGAGCAGGACGAGCCGATGGTGACCCAGCCGCTCATGTACAAGAGCGTGAACGCGCATCCGGGCACGCGCCGCCTCTTCGCAGACAGGCTGGTTGCCCAGGGGGTGATCCGCGCCGAGGACGCGGACGAGATGGTCCAATCCTACCGGGCCGCCCTGGACCAGGGTTACCACACGAACAAGAACATTCTGTCGAACTTCAACCCGCCCTACGCCGTGGACTGGAGCCGGTTCAAGGGAGGCCGCTGGAACGATCCCTGCGACACGGCCGTTCCGCTCACCGATTTGCAGGCGCTGGGCGAGAAGCTCACCACCTTGCCGCACGGCTTCAAGCTGCACGCGCGCGTGGAGAAAGTCATCGCGGACCGGCGCCAGATGATGCTGGGCAAGCTGCCCCTGGACTGGGGCATGGCGGAGAATCTCGCGTACGCCTCCCTCCTCAAAGCGGGCTACGGCGTGCGCATCTCGGGGCAGGACTCGGGCCGTGGAACGTTCTTCCATCGGCACGCCGTCCTGCACGATCAGGCGCGCGAGCGCTGGGACGCCGGCAATCACATGCCCCTTCAGCACATTGCGGAGAATCAGCCGCCGTTCACGGTGATCGACTCCGTGCTCTCCGAGGAAGCGGTCCTCGGGTTCGAGTACGGCTATGCAACGGCCGAGCCGAACGACCTGGTGGTCTGGGAGGCGCAGTTCGGCGATTTCGCCAACGGTGCGCAGGTGGTCATCGACCAGTTCATCGCATCGGGCGAGGTCAAGTGGGGTCGGCTGTGCGGGCTGGTGCTCATGCTTCCTCACGGTTACGAGGGTCAAGGTCCCGAGCACTCCTCGGCGCGCCTCGAACGCTTCCTGCAGCTGTGCGCGGACTACAACATGCAGGTGGTCGTTCCATCGACACCTGCACAGATGTTCCACGTGTTGCGCCGGCAGATGATGCGGTCTTTCCGCAAGCCGCTGGTCATCATGAGCCCGAAGAGCATGCTGCGGCACAAGGAGTCGGTGTCCAGTCTGGAGCAATTGTCGGAGGGCGCGTTCCAGCCGGTGATCCCGGAGTCCGACGACCTGGATCCGCACCACGTGCAGCGCGTGGTGTTTTGCAGCGGAAAAGTCTACTACGACCTACGGGCTGCGCGCCGGGACCGCGGCATACAGGACGTCGCCATCGTGCGCATCGAGCAGCTGTATCCCTTCCCGCACGAGGACTACAAGGCGCAGATCCTCAAGTACAAGGGCGCTGCGCAGGTGGTCTGGTGCCAGGAGGAGCCCGGCAACCAGGGAGCATGGCATCGCATTCAGCATTACCTCCTGCGGCACATGCTCCCGCATCAGAAACTGGCCTATGCCTTGCGTCCGTCGTCTGCCTCGCCGGCGGCCGGGTATCTGGCCTTGCACACCGAGCAGCAGAAAGCAGTGATCGAGGCGGCTTTGGTCGGCGCGCAGCAGATCGACGACTAGTCCCGATCGGCCCGACGGACAGAATCGGGTCACCCGTGAACGGAGATAGGAATGCTGGTTGAAGTCAGGGTCCCGCAGCTCTCGGAGTCTGTGTCCGAGGCGACGCTTCTGACCTGGCACAAGAAGCCTGGCGAGTACGTGCAGCGCGACGAGAACCTCATCGATATCGAGACGGACAAGGTCGTACTGGAATTGCCGGCGCCCGTGAGCGGGGTCCTGACCCGCATCGACAAGCCAGATGGCGGTACCGTTGTCAGCAACGAACTGATCGCCACCATCGACACCGAGGCGCAGGCCAGGCCTGCAGCGGCCGCCAAGACGACGGAAAAGCCGCCTGTGGTGGCGGCGGCTGCTGCGAGTGCGGCAGTCGCGCGGGCCGCGGCCTCCGCGGCCGGAGGCGGCGCCGACGCCCTGGTGATGCCGGCGGCGCGCAAGATCGCGGCCGAAAAGGGCGTCGATCTCACCGCCATCCAGGGCTCCGGCCGCGGTGGGCGCATCACCAAGGAAGACGTGGTGGCACAGGTCGCACGGCCCGTTCCCAAACCGGCTGTCGTGCCTCCGCCCGTGGACGTGGGTCAGCTGCTCGGCGATCGCCCGGAACAGCGTGTCCCGATGTCGCGCCTGCGCCAGCGCGTCGCCGAACGTCTCGTGCAGTCCCAGTCGACCGCCGCGATCCTCACCACGTTCAACGAAGTGAACATGCAGCCGGTGATGGAGATGCGCAAGCGGTACCAGGAGCGCTTCGAGAAGGAACACGGCGTACGCTTGGGGTTCATGTCGTTCTTCGTCAAGGCTGCGGTGCACGCGCTGAAGAAGTATCCGGTGGTCAATGCCTCGGTGGACGGCACCGACATCGTCTACCACGGCTACTTCGACATCGGCATCGCGGTAGGCAGCCCGCGCGGACTGGTTGTTCCCATCCTGCGCGATGCCGACCAACTCTCGCTAGCGGACATCGAGAAGCAGATCGCCGACTTCGGCAAGCGCGCTCAGGACGGCAAACTGACCATCGAGGAATTGACGGGCGGCACGTTCTCGATTTCCAACGGAGGCGTGTTCGGTTCGATGCTCTCCACGCCGATCATCAATCCTCCGCAGAGCGCCATCCTGGGAGTACATGCGACCAAGGAGCGACCGGTGGTCGAGAACGGCCAGATCGTCATTCGGCCGATGAACTATCTCGCGTTGTCCTATGACCACCGGATCATCGACGGGAGAGAGGCGGTTCTGGCCCTCGTGGCAATGAAGGACGCGCTGGAGGACCCGGCGCGAATGCTGCTGGACATCTGAGACGCGGTCACTTCCGCCGGGCGTGCCACGTGACCGGCTTCCCGGCGTAGCGTTGCAGTGCGCGGTATAGCGCTGAAGTCACCGAGTCACGAATCACGAATCACGAGTCACCAGTCACGAGTCACCAGTCACGACAAAAACCATGGCCCAACAATTCGACGTGGCAGTCATCGGTGCGGGACCGGGCGGATACACCGCCGCGATCCGTGCTGCCCAACTCGGTTTCAAGACGGTCTGCATCGACGACTGGAAGAACGCGCAGGGCAAACCGAGCCTTGGAGGAACGTGCCTCAACGTCGGTTGCATTCCTTCCAAGGCGTTGCTGGAATCCTCGGAGAACTACGAGCGCGTCGTGGACAAGTTCGCCGAGCATGGCATCCGCACCAAGGGCGTCAGCATGGACGTCTCCGCGATGCTGGCGCGCAAGGACAAGATCGTCGAGGCATCGACCGCTGGCATCACGCTGCTGTTCAAGAAGAACAAGGTCGCTTCCATGCATGGACACGGCTCGTTCGTCTCTGCGGGCGAGCGCTATACGATTCGTGTGCAGGACGGAGATCATGCGGACGACATCGAAGCGACGCATGTGATCATCGCGACCGGCTCGGTGGCGCGTCAGCTACCCGGTGTACCGTTCGACGGGGAGCGGGTTCTCGACAATGTCGGCGCTCTTGCGATCGACGAGATACCCAAGCGCCTCGGTGTCGTCGGTGCCGGCGTCATCGGTCTAGAGATGGGCAGCGTGTGGAGGCGGCTGGGGTCTGAAGTGACCATTCTGGAAGCGCTGCCGTCCTTTCTACCGGCTGTGGACGAACAGGTGGCAAAGGAGGCGTTCCGAATCTTCAACGGCCCGCTGGACCTCAAGATCTACACGGGCGTGAAGATCGGCGACGTGAAGTCGGGGAAGAAGTCTGTGGCCGTTGCCTACACCGACCGAGACGGCAATCTTCGCAACGCGGAGTTCGACAAGCTGATCGTCGCCATCGGACGCGTGCCGAACACTGCGGGTCTGAACCCGGATGCGATCGGCTTGCGCATCGACGACCGGGGGTACATCGAGGTCGACGACGACAACCACACCAGTGTTCCGAACGTCTATGCCATCGGGGACGTCGTGCGCGGCCCGATGCTCGCGCACAAGTCCTCCGAGGAGGGGGTCGCGGTGGCCGAGACCATCGCTGGGGAGTCTAGCCACGTCAACATGGACACCATCCCCTGGGTCATCTACACCTCCCCGGAGATCGCCTGGGTAGGCAAGACCGAGCAGCACCTCAAGGAAACCGGGGTGCCTTACGTCGCCGGCCGGTTTCCTTTCGTCGCGAGCGGCCGCGCCCGCGCCCTGGGCGAGACCGCAGGCTTCGGGAAGATGCTCGCCCATGCCGAGACCGACTGAAGGTTGGGCGTGCA
>CAZNBS010000198.1:0-9178 GCA_964570955.1 uncultured Burkholderiales bacterium
GGATCGGAATTTCGTGTCAATTCAGGGTCCGCGAACACACTTGCGGTCGGCACGGCGACCGGGGGCACCAGCACCAGATACCAGGCGGGGGGAAGATCGATACGCGCCAGGCGTTCGCCGATACCTGCTGCGAACGCACTGCGGCCGAACACGAACACCGGGACGTCTGCTCCCAGCCGCAGCGCCAGGTCCTGCAGCCGGCCGCGCGACCATTGCACCCCCCACAGCCGGTTGAGCGCCACGAGCACAGTGGCGGCGTCGGAACTCCCGCCGCCCAGGCCTCCGCCCATGGGGATACGCTTGTCCAGCGCGATCTCCGCACCAAGCCTCACACCGGCTTCCGCCTGCAGCAGACGCGCCGCGCGCACGCACAGATCATCCTCGGGTGCAACACCGGACAAGGCATTCAGCCGCTCGATGCGTGCGTCGTCGCGCACGCGCAGGTGCAGGGTATCCGCGCAGTCGATGAACCGGAATACGGTCTCGAGCAGGTGATAGCCGTCCGAACGCCGCCCGGTGACGTGCAGGAACAGGTTGAGTTTGGCCGGCGCGGGGACCGCCACGCCCTGCGTCACGCCGCCCGCCTCAACGCTGCTCGGCGACGGCGCCCTGTCCGCCCCCTTCGGCATCCAGGTTCCAGCGCTCGATCACCAGCCGCATGCGCAGCCGCTCACCCGCGAGGTCGAGCTTCGACGGCAGCCCGCGCACGCCTCCGCCATCCCAGTCGAGGTAGGACACAATCCAGCCCGATTGACGCAGCATGCGCGGGCGACCGCTGTCGTCGAGGTCGATCTGCGCCTGGGCACCGGGCCACTCCAGTCCACGCACCCAGTACGGCAGGGCGTCGAGGGGAAGATCCCAGTCGAGCACGTCGGCCGCCAGGGCCCGCAGGTCCTTCGCCTCGTGCTGCTCGCCATCCGACGTGATGAGCCAGGCGCCGTCGGGACCCTGCCGCATGCGGGCCACGGACGTACCGATCGGGGAGGAGAAGGCCAGTTCGTCGACCGCCGGCAGGTGGCGCCATTGCACGCGCCCGGGGAAGGCCCCCTCGGCAACACGCAGATTGATGCGGCCGCTCAGTTCGAACTGCTCGGCTTCCTCGGCAGATACCGTGCGCTCCGGCGCTCGCGGGCCGAGGGCAGCGCATGCGCTCAGCAGCAGCGCCGCGGCGGCGACCACGAATCGCCGCAGGCAACCGTGCGATGTCACGAGGCAGACCGCCGTCGACGCTTCAGCGCAGGAACCGCTTGACCGTCTCCTGCAGCAGTTCGTTGTCGGCATTCTCGACCAGCGCAGAGCGCCACAGCTGCTCCTCTCCGAGGTGCGCCGCGATCTCCGGGTCGGGGCGCGTGGCATAGGCGCGTTGCAGGAAGTCCAGGGCTTCCTTGAAGTTGCCCAGCCGGTAGTGCACCCAGCCCATGCTGTCGAGGATGAAGGCATCGTCCGGCGCCAGCGCGAGGGCCCGCTCGATGTACTCCTTCGCTTCACTGTAGCGCTTGGTCCGGTCGGCCAACGTATAGCCGAGCGCGTTGTAGGCTTGCGCGTGATCGGGCTTGAGTTCGATCAATTTGCGCAGGTTCGATTCCACCACGTCCAGCCTGCTCAGTTTCTCGGCGGCGAGCGCACTGTCATAGAGCAGATCGACGTTCTCGGGCTGCCTGGCGAGCGCGCCGGCGAGCACGTCGTAGGACTCCTGATACGCCCTGGACTCGCGCAGGAGCTGCGCCTCCGCCTGGATCAGAACGGTGCGCTGTTCCTCGTTCGCGACTTGCACGTTCTGCAGATAAGTGCGCGCCTCGGCGAGCTTGTTCTGCCTGCCCAGGAGGAAGGCATAGCGCGCCTGCGCGGGGACGTACTGGTCGCCGCCCTTGACCTGGCCATACCAGTGCATCGCCTCGTCCGGCCGCTTGCGCTCCTCGTACGCCTGGCCGATGTAGAAGCGCAGCGTATCCGGATCCCGGTAGTTGAGCTCCAGCGCGCGCCTGAGCGAGGTATCGGCCAGCTCGAAGTCGTCGAGCTGCAGGGACAGCAACCCGATCGTTACCAGGATGTCGGGATTCTCGGGCTGCGCCTCCTGCAGGATCTGGTACTGGGCGCGCGCCTCGGTCAACTGCTTGGCATTGATCAGCATGCGCGCAAGGTGGGCGCGCACGTCTTTGGCGTCCGGATGCGCCTGCACGAAGGCGGTCAGATACTCTGCCGCCTTGGCGGCCGACTCCCGCTGCTGGATGAACTGAGAATACTGCAACGCGCCCAGTTCCCAGTCCGGGCGCAGCTTCATCGCGGCGCGCATCGCGTTGATGGCCAGATCGTGCTTCCCTGCAGCAGAGGCTGACTGCGCCAGTACCAGGTGCGCCTCGGGGAGATCCTGGTATCGGCCGGCAAGATCCTTGACGACGTTGAACACCGCCTCCTTGTCAGGGTGCTTGTTCAACAGTCCATGCAGCTGGAGGAAGCCCTGGGCTGGCTTGCCCCCGCTCGCGAGCAGTGCCTCGAGATGCGGCTTGACCTCGCCGAGCTTGTTCGCGGAGAGCAGGAGACCGACCAGGCTCTGTCGCGCCTGCTGACTGTCCGGCTCCAGCTCGAACCACAGGCGGGCAGCGTCCAGCGCGGTGCCCTGCAATCGTGCGTAGCTGGCGATTTCGGTGGCGCGCCGGGCCAGGCGCGGGTCGCGCGTCGATCGGGCCATTTCGAGGTAGCCCTGCGCTGCCAACTGCACATTCCCGCGCTGTCCGGCAATCTCCGAGAGCAGGAACTTGAACAGCAGCTCCTGGTCGAGCGCGGCGTCCGGCAGGTTGCCGGACGGCGGTGCCGTGTTCTGGAATACCCGGCGGGCCCGTTCTTCCAGTGTCTCTTCGTCCTCCGAGTTTTGCGCCAACTGGCCCGGGAACCGGAACTCGTCGGTGGCCGCCGACGCGGTCATCGAGGGAAAGCCGATGGGGTGCAGGGCCGGCTGTTGTGCGCATGCCCCGAGCGCCAGCGCGCACGAGGCGATCACGGATTTCAGTCCACGGGTCATGAGACGCTTCCTCACTGAATCTGCGCGCGCGCAACCAGGATCGTTCCTGCGCAGTGGACCGCCTGCACCGCGCAGGCGCTTCTACATCTGGGCCAGTTTAGGTATATTTGCCCCGGGCCTCAAGCCACCGCCCGCGATGGACGCCTGCCGCGCCTGCGGCACGCTCCCGTTGCTCCAGCGTGAAGCAAGTTCTCTGCCGCGCACTTCCATAATGCCCGAAACGAACGGGGCCGCCACGGTGCCCGCCGAAATCACCTTGTCGGCACGCGATCTTTCGCGTGCGTACGGCCCCACGCGTGCCGTGGACGGCATCGACCTCGAGCTGCGCCGGGGCGAGGTGCTTGGCCTGCTCGGCCCGAACGGCGCCGGCAAGACCACCACCATGCAGATGCTCACCGGGAATCTGGCGCCGAGCAGCGGCAGCATCAGCATCTGCGGAATCGACTTGCTCGAGCGGCCCGCACCGGCCAAGGCGCGCCTGGGCTATCTGCCCGAAATTCCCCCGCTGTACAAAGAACTGCGCGTGGACGAGTACCTGCGCCTGGCGGCGCGTCTGCACCGTGTCCCGCGCAACCGCATCGGCGAGGCGCTCGCCCTGGCGAAGTCGCACTGCGGACTGGGAGAAATGGGGCAGCGCCTCATCGGCGCGCTGTCGAAAGGCTATCAGCAGCGCGTGGGCATCGCGCAGGCGATCATCCACACTCCCGACGTCGTCATTCTGGACGAGCCGACCGTGGGATTGGATCCGAACCAGATCCGCGACATACGCACTCTCATCCGCGACTTGTCCGACCGGCACAGCGTGATCCTCTCCACCCACATCCTGCCCGAGGTGGAGGCGGTGTGCGACCGCGTCCAGATCCTGCACCGCGGCCGCATCGTGTTCAACGATCGCATCGAGGCGCTGCGCCAGTTCCGCGGTGCGCCAGCCCTGCTGGTCGGACTGCGTCGCCCCCCGGGTCTGGAGGAATTGGCGGCCCTGCCCGGCGTACGTGCGGTTCAGAAATCCGCGGACGGCATGCTGCGCGTGGAACCGGCGCCGGAAACGGATCCGACGGAGGCGCTGGTCGAGGCGTCGGTCGCTCGCGGCTGGGGCCTGACCCACCTGGCGCCCGAGCACGCGTCCCTGGAGGACGTCTTCGTACAGCTCACGCGCCAGGACACGATGACGGTGGCGGAGGAAAAGGCATGATCCGCCTGATTGCGATGAAGGAACTGCGCCTACTGTTCGCCTCTCCGCTCGCATGGGTGGTGCTGGCCTTCCTGCAGGGATTCTTCGCCTGGGTGTTCCTGTCGCAGCTGCAAAGCTGGCTCGAACTGCAGGCGCAGATCGCCGCGCAGCCTGGTGCCCCGGGGGTGACCGAATGGGTGGTCGCCCCCCTGTTCGCGACGGCCACCATCGTGCTGCTGATGGTGGTGCCGCTCCTGTCGATGCGCCTGGTCGCCGAGGAGCGCCGGGCTCAGACGCTGCCCTTCCTTCTTTCCTCGCCGGTCTCGATCACCCAGATCGTGCTCGGCAAGTATCTCGCCCTGCTCGTGTTCCTGGGCCTGGCAGTCGGTCTGATCGTGCTGATGGCAGTCTCGCTGTTCTCCGCCGGCCGCCTCGACGTGGGCCTCCTGGCCGCCAACGCCCTCGGACTGCTCCTCATGGGCGGCAGCTTCGCCGCCGTGGGGCTGTACCTCTCCTGCCTCACGGCCCAGCCGCTGATCGCTGCGGTCGGCACCTTCGCCGTCCTGCTCGGGCTGTGGCTGATCAACATTTCCACCCGCGACCCGGACAGCCTCCTGCACATGCTCTCGCTCATGCGTCACTTCGAGAATTTTTCGAAGGGCATCGTCGCGCTTCCCGATCTCGCGTACTACCTCGTGCTGATCGCGCTGTTCCTGTTCCTGTCGGTCCGGCGCCTGGACGGCGACCGCCTGCGCACATGAAGGCCGGTCCGCGCATGCGCATTCAGCTGCTGGCGCAGAACGGCCTGTTCGCCGCGTTGCTCGTCGCAGCTGCGCTGCTCGCGCTCTACCTGCTGCGCGACAACCCGCTGCAATGGGACATCACACAGAACAAGCGCGGCAGCCTGTCGCTGGCCACGCACGACGTCTTGCGCGGCATGAGCGGCCCAATCACGATCACCGCCTATGCGACGGTGCAGGATCCCCAGCTGGGCGACGTGCGCAAGCTCGTATCCGATTTCATCGCGCCCTATCGGCGCATCAAACCCGACATCTCGCTCACGTTCGTCGATCCGCGCGAGCGGCCGAAGGAGACTGCCGCCGCCAATGTGCGTGCGAACGGCGAGATGGTGATCGAGTACGGCAAGCGCAAGGAGCATCTGAGCGTGCTGAACGAGCGCAGCATGGCCAACCTCCTGATGCGTCTGGCACGCAACGAGGACCGTCTGATCATGTACGTCGGCGGACACGGCCAGCCGGGACTGGAGGGCAACGCCAACTTCGACCTCGGGCAGTACGGCCAGCAGTTGCAGTTGAAGGGTTTCGCCGTGCAGGCGCTCGACCTCGCCATCGCGCCCGAGGTGCCGGAGAACGCTGCCGTGCTGGTCCTGACCCATCCGCGCGTGGACATGCTCCCGGGCGAGGTCGACAAGCTGGTTCGCCACGTCGAGCGCGGTGGCAATCTGCTATGGCTCATCGACCAGGAACCGCTCCACGGGCTGCAACCCCTCGCGGAGAAGCTCGGATTGCAGCTCGGCCCAGGCGTCGTGGTCGACCCGGCCGCCGCCGAACTCGGCATTCAGCCCACCATCGCACTGTCCTCGAGCTACGGCCATCATCCAATCACGGAGGCCTTCACGCGTTACAACACCGCATTCCCGTTCGCGCGCGCCATCGGCTTTCCGGACGAAGGCTCGCCATGGCGCGCGAGCGTTCTGGTGGAAGCGGCTCAGAACGGATGGGTGGAGACCGGCGCGCTCGACGGCAACGTGCGCTTCGACGCGGGGCAGGACATGCAGGGACCTGCCGTGGTCGCGGTCGCCTTCGAGCGCGAGATGCAGGACGAGAAGTCGCAGCGCGTGGTGGTGGTGGGCGGGAGCAGCTTTCTGTCCAATGCGTTCGTCGGGCTGCTGAGCAATCTGGACTTCGGCGTGAATCTGCTCAACTGGCTCAGCGCCGACGAGAACCTCATCACCATCCAACCGCGGGAACGGGTGGACGCCTCCCTGGAGGTCACGCGCGGCCTGCTCACCGCGCTGGTATTCGGCTTCCTGCTGGTGCTGCCACTGGGCTTCCTCGCAGCCGGCGCAGCGATCTGGTGGCGGCGCCGCCGCGCCTGACCCGCGTGCGCACCCGCTGGCTGATCAACCTGCTTCTCCTGGGCGTCGTCGCCGCCCTCGCGGTGTACGCGTTGTACGCGCCGCGCACGGACGAGGCGCAGCGAGAGCCGATCACGCAACTCGCGCCGAGCGTCGTGCGCAACATCGCAATCGAGGCGGCCGGCGCCGATCCGATCGAACTGGAGCGCGAGGGCGACACGTGGTTCGTCACCCGCCCGGTGCGTGCACGCGCCAACGTCACGCAGGTGGAACGCCTGCTCGATCTGCTCGGCGTACGCGGGCGCGACCGCATGGCCGCGCGGGACCTGGAAAACCTCGATCTGGACCGTCCCGCGTTGCGCGTGCGCTTCGACGACGTCGTCATTGGGTTCGGCACCGTCAATCCGCTCACGCAGGATCAGTATGTACTCGTCGGCGATGCCGTGTACATGATCCCTGGGCACCACCGCAACGCCGTACCCGATCGGATCGAGCGCGTGCTCACGCATGCGCTGCTGCGCAAGGACGAGAAACCGGTGTCGTTCGCCTTTCCCGAATTCTCGGTCGAGCGGGTGGAGGGTCGTTGGACCCGCCGACCGGAGGCATCCGGCGGACCGCTCAGCCAGGACGACTTTCACCGGTGGGTCGACGAATGGCGCTTCGCCTCCAGCCTGCTCACGCAGCGCGCCTCCGGCAAGCCGCCGGCGGAGCACATCAGCGTGGCCGTCGAGGACGGGCGCACGATCCGGTTCGGCATCGTGCAGCGCGAGCCGGAGTTCATCCTGACACGCGAGGACGAGCAGCTGACGTTCTACTTTCCCCAGGACACCCGCGCGCGTCTGCTCGCCGGACCAGCCCCGCTGCCCGCCGCGGGTCCTGCAGCGGCGAGCGAGACCTTCACGGACGTCGCACGGTAGGAATCGCCATGCCGGAACTGCCGGAGGTCGAAACCACCCGCCGCGGCCTGGAGCCGTGGCTGCTCGGCCGGCGCATCGAACGCGTCGTGGTGCGCCATCGCGGGATGCGCTGGCCGGTACGCGCGGATCTCGAGGTGCTGCTGGCGGGGCTGCGCGTCCGTCGCCTCGAGCGCCGCAGCAAGTACCTGCTGATCGACTGCGAGACGGGCTGGCTGATCGTGCACCTGGGCATGTCCGGAAGCCTGCGCGTGGTGGAGCGGGAGCGTGTCCCGGGCAAGCACGATCACCTCGATCTCGAACTCGAGGATGGCAACACGTTGCGCCTGACGGATCCCCGGCGATTCGGCGCGGTGCTGTGGCAGGAGGGCGATCCGGAAACCCACGCGCTGCTGCGCAATCTCGGACCGGAACCGTTCTCCGATCGATTCGACGCGCGCTGGCTGTTCGAGCGCACGCGGAAGCGAACGACGCCCGTCAAGAATATGCTGATGGACGGGCACGTCGTCGTCGGTGTGGGCAACATCTACGCGAACGAATCACTGTTCCGCGCGGGCATCCATCCGGCGCGCGCAGCCGGCCGCGTTTCGCTGTCGCGCTACGCGCGGCTGGTCGAGGAAGTGCGCGCCACGCTGCGCGAGGCGATCGATGCCGGCGGCAGCAGCCTGCGCGATTTCGTGCACGCCGACGGCAGTTCCGGGTACTTTCAGCAGCAATACTTCGTCTACGCGCGGGAGGGTGCGCCCTGCCGGCGGTGCGGCGGCACGATCCGCTCGACGCGCATCGGACAGCGCTCGGCGTTCTATTGCCCGCGCTGCCAGCGCTAGGAGGCAGGCGGCGAAAACCCTACTGCGCGGGCGCGCGTTCCTTGGCGCGCATGAGCAACGCGTACTTGGCCTGGAGCTGCTCGGGTGACTCGACTGCCTGCGGATTGCTCGAAATGCAGTCGACCGGGCAGACCTCCACGCACTGCGGCGTGTCGAAGTGGCCCACGCACTCGGTGCACCTGCCGGGATCGATCTCGTAGATCTCCGTCCCTTGCGAGATCGCCTGATTGGGACACTCGGGCTCGCACACGTCGCAGTTGATGCACTCGTCGGTAATCCACAGTGCCATCGTCAATCGCGCCCGAGGTTCATCCGCGAAATGCGATCCAGCACCGCGGGATTGACGAAGGGGCTGACGTCACCGCCCAGTGAGGCGATCTCGCGCACCATGGTCGCCGAGATGAACATGTACTGCTCGGCCGGCGTCAAAAACACCGTCTCGACGTCAGGGTACAGCTGCCGGTTCATTCCGGCCATCTGGAATTCGTACTCGAAGTCCGATACGGCGCGCAATCCGCGCAGGATGATGCGGGCCTCCTGCTGCCGCATGAAATCCATGAGCAGGCCGGAGAAACCGAGCACCGTGACGTTGCCGCAATCGGCGAGCACCGTGCGCGCCATGTCCACCCGTTCCTCGAGTGCAAAGAACGGGCGTTTGGTGCGGCTGTCGGCGACGGCCAGGACGACGTGGTCGAATAGCCGGGCGGCGCGGCGCACCAGATCCTCGTGACCGCGCGTGACGGGATCGAATGTCCCGGGATAGACCGCCTTCTTCACTTCGCCTTCGACTCCCCTACCTCGTGCAGCAGTTGGAAATGCACGTCCCCTGCACGTGCCGTGCGGAATACCTCCCAGCCATCGAAGGCTGGCAACGGCTCGTTCGACTCGAGGTACAGCAGCCCGCCGGTAGCCAGCCGCGCATGCAGCAGACTCAGCAGCGCGCCGCGGACGGCGTGCGCGTACGGCGGATCGAGGAATACGACATCGTAGACCGACCTGTCGGTGCGCAGGAATTCTAGCGCATCGCCGCGCACGACATGGACCGCGTTCGCCCCCAGTTCACGCGCGTTGTCCTGCAGTGCCCGCGCCGCCTGTCCATCGGATTCGACCATCGTCACCCGTCGCGCATGGCGCGATGCGGCTTCGAAG
>CAZNBS010000199.1:0-9170 GCA_964570955.1 uncultured Burkholderiales bacterium
GGGCGTGATCGGCATTCTGGCCGCGCGCCTGCGCGAGCGCTTCCATCGCGCGGTAATCGCCTTCGCGACAGGACCGAACGGCGAACTCAAGGGATCGGGCCGCTCAATCCCGGGGCTGCACCTGCGCGATGCGCTCGATCTGGTCGACAAGCGCCAACCGGGGTTGATCCTGCGCTTCGGAGGTCACGCCGCGGCGGCAGGCCTGTCGATACGGGCAGAGGCCCTCGGGCCGTTCCAGGAGGCCTTCGACAGGGTCCTGCGCGAACTGCTCTCCCCCGCCGACCTCGAGGAGCGGATCGAGACGGACGGACCACTGGACGCACGCAGGATCGGCCTGGAACTGGCCCAAGCGCTGCGCACCGTCGCCTGGGGCCAGGGCTTCCCGCCGCCGCGCTTCGTCGGCGAGTTCCAGGTCGCCGACCAGCGCACCGTCGGCAGCGGCCATCTCAAGCTGCGACTGGCGGCTGCCGGATTCCCGGGCGCCCTGGACGCGATGCTGTTCCGCCGCGACGCGCAGCTGCCGGGCCGCATCCGCTGCGTCTACCGGCTCGAGGTCAACGAATGGAACGGGTTGCGCGCCGTGCAGCTGGTGGTGGAACACTGGGACGAAGCGGCATAGGGGTCTGCAGTCGCCGGCTGGGATAAAATCCTGTTCTTTCCGGCGCCGTCGCACGGCGCACGCACCTTTCCGGGGACCCACCATTCATGGACGCAGAACGGATCAATGCCGTCGGCAATTCGCTGGACGACCTGGAGCAGCGCTCCGCCTCCTTGCGGAGGTATCTTTGACTTCGATACCAAGCAGTCGCGACTGATCGAAGTCGTCAAGCTCTCCGAGGATCCGGCGCTGTGGGCAGACAACCAGCGCGCGCAGGAGATCGGCAAGGAGCGCAAGTCCCTGGAATCGGTAGTCGCTACCTTGCAGCAGGTCGCACAAGGCCTGCGCGACAACCGCGAACTGCTGGACATGGCGATCTCGGAGAACGACGAGGCCACCCTGCGAGCGGTCGAGGAGGATGTCGGCGCACTGGAGAAGCGCGTTGCGGAGCTCGAGTTCCGGCGCATGTTCTCCAATCCGATGGATCCGAACAACTGTTTCGTCGACATTCAGGCCGGCTCGGGCGGCACCGAGGCCCAGGACTGGGCATCGATGCTCGAGCGCATGTACTTGCGCTTCTGCGAGCGGCGCGGCTTCAGCGTCGAGGTGCTGGAGGAGTCGCCGGGCGAAGTGGCCGGTATCAAGAGCGCCAGCATCAAGGTGAGCGGGGACTACGCGTACGGAATCCTGCGCACCGAGACGGGCGTGCACCGCCTCGTGCGCAAGTCACCCTTCGACTCGAACGCACGTCGCCATACCTCTTTCGCCAGCGTGTTCGTCTATCCTGAAGTGGACGAGACCATCGAGGTGGAGGTCAATCCCGCCGACCTGCGGGTGGACACCTTCCGCGCCAGCGGTGCCGGCGGGCAGCACATCAACAAGACCGACTCGGCCATCCGCATCACGCACCTGCCGACGGGCATCGTCGTGCAGTGCCAGAACGATCGCTCGCAGCATCGCAACCGCGCGGAGGCGATGGCGATGCTGAAGTCCCGGCTGTACGAGCTGGAACTGCGCAAGCGCGAGGCGGAGAAGCAGAAGATGGAGGACAGCAAGACCGACATCGCCTGGGGTCACCAGATCCGCAACTACATCCTCGACCAGTCCATCATCAAGGATCTGCGCACCAACCACGAAGTGGGCAACACGCGCGGTGTCCTCGACGGGGATCTCGACGACTTCATCACCGCCAGTCTCAAGCAGGGCGTCTGAGGCGCCTCACGACATGAACGAAGAACAACTGCAGCAGGACAGCAATCAGATCGTCGAAGAGCGGCGTACCAAGCTGCGTGCCCTGCGCCAGCTGGGCAATCCTTTTCCCAACGACTTCCGTCGCACGCATCTCGCCGCAGAGGTGCACGCGCTGGGCGAGGGCCTGGACAACGAGCAGCTCGAGGCCACGCCACGAGAGGCCACGGTCGCCGGACGGATGATGCTCAAGCGCGTGATGGGAAAGGCCAGCTTCGCCACCATCCAGGACATGTCGGGTCGACTGCAGCTCTACATCACCCGTGACGCGCTGGGCGAGTCAGTGTACGACGCCTTCAAGCACTGGGATCTGGGCGACATCGTCGGAGCGCAGGGAACGATGTTCCGCACCAGGACCGGCGAGCTGTCGCTGAAGGTGTCGTCCTTTCGCCTGCTGTCCAAGTCGCTGCGCCCG
Source organism: uncultured Burkholderiales bacterium (assembly GCA_964570955.1). GTDB lineage: Bacteria > Pseudomonadota > Gammaproteobacteria > Burkholderiales > SHXO01 > SHXO01. The sequence goes on from CAZNBS010000199.1 coordinate 2,262, forward strand.
CTGCCGGAGAAGTTCCACGGCCTCACCGACCAAGAGCAGCGTTACCGCCAGCGCTATCTGGACCTGATCACCAATCCGGATGCACAGCGTACCTTCAGGATGCGCTCGCTCATGATCCAGGCGATCCGCGAGTTCTTCGTCGAACGCGGCTACCTCGAGGTGGAAACGCCGATGATGCAGCCGATTCCGGGCGGAGCGGCTGCCCGGCCGTTCGTGACGCACCACAACGCGCTCGACATGGAGCTGTACCTGCGCATCGCGCCGGAGCTGTACCTGAAGCGGCTGGTGGTCGGCGGCGTCGAGAAGGTGTTCGAGATCAACCGCAATTTCCGCAACGAGGGCATCTCGACCCGGCACAATCCGGAGTTCACCATGCTCGAGTTCTACGAGGCCTATCAGGACTACGAGTACCTGATGGACTTGACCGAACAGCTGCTGCGCGAGGTGGCGGAAAAGGTCTGCGGCAGCACCAGCCTCACTTACCAGGGCGAGACGATCGAGCTCGGCAAGCCCTTCGACCGGCTGACGATGGCGCAGGCGATCGGCCGGTACAACCCGCGCTATCCGCTGCACGAACTGAGCAAACCCGAGTATCTTCGCGTGGCGCTGGCGCCCTTCGACGTCGAGGTGTTTCCCAACGACGGCGTCGGTCTGCTGCAGCTCAAACTGTTCGAGCAGACGACCGAATCGAAGCTGGTGCAACCGACCTTCATCGTTGCCCACCCGACCGACGTATCGCCTCTGGCCCGGCGCAACGACGCGAATCCCGCGGTCACCGATCGTTTCGAGCTGTTCATCACCGGGCGCGAGATGGCCAATGGATTCTCCGAGCTGAACGATCCGGAGGACCAGGCCGAGCGCTTTCGGCAGCAAGCCGAGGCCAAGGCCGCGGGCGACGAGGAGGCGATGTTCTACGACGCCGACTACGTGCGCGCACTGGAGTACGGCCTGCCGCCCACCGCCGGCGAGGGTATCGGCATCGACCGCCTTGCGATGCTGCTCACCGACAGCGCCAGCATCCGCGACGTGATCCTCTTTCCGCAGATGCGCCCCGAGTAAATGTCCGCAGTCGTCCCGGCCGAACCATGACCGACAGCCCCGCTGTGCCCACCCTCCTGTGGGAACCGTCCGCCGCGCGCCTCGCGCGGGCCAACCTCACCGACTTCATCGCACGCGTGAACGCGCGCTGGGACGCCGGCGCACACGACCACGCCAGCGTCTACGCGTGGTCGATCCGCGAACCCGAGCGATTCTGGGAGTCGGTGTGGGATTTCACCGGCGTCATCGGCGACAAGGGCGCGGCGCCCTACCTGGTCGATGGAGCGCGCATGCCCGGGGCCAGGTGGTTTCCCGAGGCGCGACTCAATTTCGCGGAGAACCTGCTGCGTCGCCGTGATGCAGGCACCGCGATGGTGTTCTGGGGGGAGGACAAGGTCAGGCGCGAACTGAGCTTCGGCCAGTTGTACGAGTTGGTCTCGCGCCTGGCACAGGCGATGCGCGCGCTTGGCATTGCGCCCGGCGACCGTGTCGCGGGGTGCATGCCCAACATGCCGGAAACCATCGCCGTCATGCTCGCCGCGAGCAGTCTCGGCGCCATCTGGTCGTCGTGCTCGCCGGATTTCGGCGTGCAAGGGGTGCTCGACCGGTTCGGGCAGATCGAGCCGAAGCTGCTGTTCTGCGTGGACGGCTACCACTATGCGGGCAAGACGCACGACACGCTCGATCGCATACGGGAGATCCTCGCCCATCTGCCCTCCGTGCAGCGGGCCGTCGTGGTGCCTTATCTGTCCGCGCACCCGGCGGTGGCCACCCTGCCCCGGGCAAGCACGCTGGACGCGTTCACCGCCGGCTTCGCTCCCGCTCCGATCGACTTCGAACGCCTGCCCTTCGATCACCCTCTGTACATCCTCTACTCGTCCGGCACGACCGGCGTTCCCAAGTGCATCGTCCACGGCGCAGGCGGCACGCTGCTGCAGCATCTGAAGGAGCACCAGCTGCACACCGACCTCAAGCCCGACGACCGGCTGTTCTACTTCACCACCTGCGGCTGGATGATGTGGAACTGGCTTGCCTCGGGCCTCGCGACGGGCGCCACGCTGCTGCTCTACGACGGCTCGCCTTTCCACCCCACGCCGAGCATCCTGTTCGATCTGGCCGAGCAGGAGCGCATGACCGTGTTCGGCACCTCGGCCAAGTACATCGATGGCATCGCGAAGGTCGGCCTCGAACCGAAGAAGACCCACCGCCTCGACAGCCTGCAGACGATGACGTCGACCGGTTCGCCGCTTTCGCCGGAGAGTTTTCAGTACGTCTACCAGGCGGTGAAGGACGACCTGCTGCTCTCGTCGATCTCGGGCGGTACCGACATCGTGTCCTGCTTCGTGCTCGGCAGCCCGCTGCTGCCAGTTTGGAAGGGGGAGATCCAGGCGCGCGGGCTTGGCCTGAAGGTGGAGGTGTTCGACGACGCCGGGCGCAGTGTGGTGGGAGAAAAGGGCGAGCTGGTGTGCACGGCCCCGTTCCCGTCGATGCCGGTGCACTTCTGGAACGATCCCGACGGCCGCAAATATCACGAAGCCTACTTCGCCCGCTTTCCGGGCGTGTGGTGCCACGGCGACTACATGGAGATCACCGCGCGCGGCACGTCGATCATCTACGGCCGCTCCGACGCCGTGCTCAATCCCGGCGGTGTGCGCATCGGCACCGCGGAGATCTATCGGCAGGTGGAGCAGCTGCCCGAAGTCGTGGAGAGCCTCGTCATCGGGCAGGAGTGGGAGGGGGACGTGCGCGTGGTGCTGTTCGTCCGGCTGCGAGAGGGACTGACGCTGGACGAGACGCTGGTCCGGCGCATCAAGCAGCAGATTCGCGCCAACACGACGCCCCGGCACGTCCCTGCGCGCATTTGCCAGGTTGCCGACATTCCGCGCACCAAGAGCGGCAAGATCGTGGAACTGGCGGTACGCAACGTGGTGCACGGCTTGCCGGTGAAGAACCAGGAGGCCCTGGCCAATCCGGAAGCGCTTGCGCTGTTCGTGAATCGGCCGGAGCTGAGCAGCTAGGTGTCCGCGCGCACTGCGGGACACGCGTAAAGTCGGGAGCGCACGATGGAACAGATCAGACTGGAAGTGGGCGGCATGACCTGCCAGGGGTGCGTGGGCAGCGTCACGCGTGTCCTGCAGGCCGTCCCGGGCGTCGCATCGGTGGAAGTTTCCCTGGAGCGGAAGGAGGCCGTGGTCAGCACCCGCGACGGGGCCATCGGCGAGCGGCTGGTGAAGGCGATCGAGGACGCCGGCTTCGAGGCGCGCATCGCGCGCGCCTAGGCGCGCGTCGACGGACTCACCATACCTGCCACCAGCGCCGGTCGCGCCCGGCCACTTTCTTCTCGCTCTCGGGATAGTTCAACGCGAGCAGACGAGCCGCGTCGTCACGCAGGTCGGTCAACCCCAGCGCGTCGTAAGCCTTCACCATGATGACCAGGGCCGATTCCACCGCACTGGTCTGCTGATACTCGAGCAGCACCGTCTGCGCGCGGTTCACCGCCGCCACATAGGCCTTGCGCCGCAGATAGTAGTCGGCAACGCGCACCTCGTTGGTCGCGAGCGCGTTCACCAGGTAACGCATGCGCTGGTAGGCATCTCCCGCGTAGCGACTTTCGGGGTAGCGTTCGACGAGTTCCTTGAAGGCCTCGAACGACTCCACGGCAGCCTTCGGATCTCGCTCGCTCATGTCCTGGTTGGCGAGCGCTCCGAAGATGCCTAGATCCTCGTTGAAGTTGATCAACCCCTTCAGATAGAGGGCGTAATCCAGGTTGCGGTGGTCCGGGTAGAGCTTGATGAAGCGCTCCACCTCGGCCAGGGCCAGCACCGTCTCCGCATCCTTGTAGTACGCGTAGGCCAGTTCCAGCTGCGCCTGCTGGGCGTACTTGCCATAGGGATAGCGCGCCTCGAGCTTCTGGTAGAGCTCGGCTGCCTTCTTGTAGGAGCCGGCCACCAGTTCGCTCTTGGCCTCGTTGTAGATGCGCTCGGCGGACCAGCCGCGCGTCTCGTCGAACGGCTCGCTGTCGGTCGTCCCGCAGCCAGCAGCGACCAGCGCGAACACGAGCGCCAGCACGCGAACGAATATGGATAAACTACGCACGTCCTATGAGCCCTCAAAACGCCGCGGCCGATTATACGCGATCACTTTCCGTCGCCTCCGAAGCACTCCACGCGGCACCGCGTCGGGCCGAGGTCCCGCTCGAGTGCGCCGGCATGCGCCTCGACCGGATACTGGCGCACCTGTTCCCGGAGTACTCGCGCAGCCGGTTGCAGACGTGGGTGCGGCAGGCGCGCGTGACGGTCGACGGTCGCCCGAGCGCTTCCAGCGCGAAGCTGTGGGGCGGTGAGCACATCCGCCTCACCCCTGAGCTCGACGCTGCAGACGAGGCGCGGCCCGAAGACATCCCGCTCGCGGTCGTCTACGACGATGCCGAGCTGATCGTGCTCGACAAACCCCCGGGGCTGGTGATGCACCCCGGCAGCGGAAACCGCGCGGGCACACTGATGAATGCGCTCCTGCACCGGGCGCCCGAGCTGGCGCGGCTGCCACGTGCAGGCATCGTGCACCGGCTGGACAAGGACACCAGCGGACTGCTCGTGGTCGCGCGCACCCTCACTGCGCAGACCAGCCTGGTTCGCCAGCTCCAGGCACGCACGGTGCGCCGGACCTACCTCGCGCTGGTGGTCGGCGTGCCGCAGGCCGCCGGCACGGTGGAAGCCCCGGTCGGACGCCATCCCCGGCAGCGCACGAAGATGGCGGTGGTCGCGTCGGGAAAGCCGGCGCGGACGCACTATCGCGTACTCGAGCACGGTGCCGGCTGGAGCCTGGTGGAATGCCGCCTGGATACGGGGCGAACCCATCAGATCAGGGTGCACATGGCACACATCGGCCACCCTCTGATCGGCGATCCCGTCTATCTGCCGCGGGAGGCCGTGCGCCGGCTGCCTGCGGCGGCGCACCGCTTCCATCGCCAGGCCCTGCACGCGGCCGCGCTGGCGCTCGAACATCCCGTGGGAGGAAACGTTCGCGAGTGGGTCGCGCCCATGCCGCGCGACATGCACGATCTGCTGGAAGCACTGAGGCACGATGCCGCGCCATCCTGACTGGATCGTGCCGCAGTGGCCGGTGTCCAGCCGTATCGCGGCGCTGTTCACCACCCGAGCGGGCGGAGTGAGTACGGCACCGTACGATTCGCTGAACCTGGGTCTTCACGTTGGAGATCGCATGCAGGCGGTACTGCGCAATCGCGACATCCTGCGCAACGCGCTCCCCGCGGACCCGGTGTGGCTGCAACAGGTGCACGGCAGCCACGTCGCTTGCCTGGATGATGGGGCGCCGCAGCGCGAGGCGGACGCCGCCGTCACACGCCGGCCGCATACCGTGTGTGCGGTAATGGTGGCCGACTGCATGCCGGTGCTGTTGTGCAATCGGGAAGCGTCCGTGGTCGCGTGCGCGCACGCGGGCTGGCGAGGCCTGAGCACGGGCGTGGTGGAAGCGACGCTGGCCGCGATGGACTGCCGGCCGGATCGCATCCTCGCCTGGCTTGGCCCGGCGATCGGGCCGCAGGCATTCGAGGTGGGCGCCGACGTCAGAGACAGCTTCCTGTCGAGGCACCCCGACGACGCGGCCTGCTTTCATGACAAGGCGCCCGGGCCCCGGGGGGAACCGAAGTGGTGGGCCGATCTGGCGGAGCTGACCCGACGGCGGCTGCACCGCGCCGGTGTCCATTCGGTGTACGGGGGTCACGAGTGCACGGTCTCCGACCGGACACGCTTCTTCTCGCACCGTCGTGACGGGCACTGCGGTCGGCATGCCGCGTTGATCTGGATGCATGGAACGTGACCACGCTCGCGTGGATCGTCGGCAGCAGTTTGCTTGGCGGCGTGCTCAGCATCGCCGCCGCCGCGCTCATGGCGTTCAATGCGCGCCCGGCAGCGGTGCCGGTGCTGGTCAGCTATTCCGTCGGCGCCCTGCTGGGTGCCGCCTTCCTGGGCGTGATGCCGCATGCCATGGAGCACATGCAGCAGCCCGCGCAGCTCGGCACGAGCGTGCTCGCGGGCCTGCTCGTGTTCTTCGTGCTGGAGAAGCTGGTGCTCTGGCGGCACCATCATGCGCCGCAATGGGGTGAGCAGCGCAACGAGGACAAGGCAGGCATCGAGGTTCACGCGCACGCCCACCCTCACGCGGCGTCGTACGAGCATGGACGCAGCGGCACGCTGATCATGATCGGCGACACGGTCCACAACTTCGTGGACGGTATCCTGATCGCCGCGGCCTTCCTTGCCGACGTGGAACTGGGCATCGTCACGGCACTGGCCATCCTCGCGCACGAGATCCCATCGGAGGCGAGCGATTTCCTGATCCTGCTGCACTCGGGCTATTCGCGCCGGCGCGCGCTATTCGTCAACCTCCTGTCGAGCCTGGCGATGGTGTTGGGAGGCATCCTGGGCTATCTCGCCCTGGCGCGCCTCGAAACCTGGATACCGGCGCTGCTGGGGTTCGTCGCCGCCAGCATGATCTACGTGGCGGTTGCCGATCTGATTCCCGGTCTGCATCGGCGCGCAGACCTGCGTGCGACCGTCCAGCAGGTGCTGCTCATCGGCCTTGGCATTCTCACCATCTGGGGGGTCCGGTCCTTCGTTGCGCACTGAGTCGGCGCGCCGCCGCGCGCGCAGCGCCGCCAGCCATGCCATCGACAATACCGGGATCAGCCCGAGCGCCGCGAAGGTCGCCACGCCACGTGCGAGACTCGGCGCACCGAGTGCGAACATCCCGATCGCATACAACCAAGCCGCCCACACCACGAACATCCGCGCCTTTGCCCCCTGCTTGACGCCTCGACGCGACCGCGCCGAGAATCGTTCGAATTCCGAG
>CAZNBS010000200.1:0-9099 GCA_964570955.1 uncultured Burkholderiales bacterium
CATTATCTCGGTTGCGTGCGGCAGCCTTGTCGACGTGCGCCAGCAGCAGCACGGCCCCATGCTCGCCCGCGAGCCGCCGCAGCGCGCGCACGAACCGGCGCACGTGTCGGCGCACGATCTCGGAGGCACCGTAGACATCGCTCGCGCCGTCGAGCATGACGACGCCACCGGGTGCGATGCCCTCGACGAGCGCCAGATAGTGCGCGGTGAGGATCGGCTCCTCGCCGCGGCCAATCTCGGCCATCAGTTCGGGGTCGATGCCGGTCGCATCGATGACATCCAAATGACCGCACAGGTCACCGAGCACGATGCCCATGTGCCGCGTGATGCGAGTGAGACGCCAGTGCATGATGTCGGCGCCATCCTCGGTCGAGATGTACGTCACGTGTCGCTGCGCGACATCGAGCCCGCACCATGGGCGCCCGAGCGCTATGCATGCACCCAGGTGCAGCGCGATAGCCGATTTGCCCGCACCCCCATGCCCCGCGAGTAGCGTGACCTCGCCCTCGGGCAGCCAGGCAGGGATGATATGCCGCGGCGGCTCGGGGTCTCGCGCGGCGAGTGCGGCCAAGTCGAGCACCGGCCAACTGGCCGCTCCCGCACGCCCAGGCGTCTCCGTCGTGCCCGCCGACGGTGGCGCCTCGTCGAGGTAGGCGGGTACTCCGTGGTCACCCGGCACGATCGGATCGCCAGGATGGTACCGTTTGGCCTCGGTGACTAGTTGGCGTATGTTTAGCGCGGTCATGCTGCTGCCTCGTCAGCGATGTCATGCCCTGCGGTGCGCGGCGCGACGATTGCCACGGCGACGCCCGCCGCGCTCCAACGATCAGCACATGCGCGCGTAGCCCGGATACCAGCGTCGTCACGATCCACGGCAATCATGAGCGACTCGATGCCGTCGAGCACCGGCAGGCTCGCCATGTGTCCCGCATCCAAGCAACTCCACACCGGTGCAAATCCATGCGCGAGCGCCAACGCGGTCTCGATGCCCTCGGCGATCCCGAGCCCCATGGTGACCGCCTCGTCGGGCCACAGGCGCACGCAACCACCCTTGGTGGGTAGTCGCGTCCAGTATGTTCGCGGCGGCTCGATCGCAGCCTTGTGGCCGGGCTTCGCCGGGTCGATCCATGTCCGATGGACCGACAGCGGCTCACCGGTCTCGGCGTGCGTGACCAACGCGACCAGCGCCGGGCCAACGTGCCCGGACATGTGCCGCACGCTCGGATGCCATCGCAGGCCCCCGTCACGAGGCGGCAGGACGCAGCCACGGGCGAGGAGGTAGTCGGCCGCTACGGTCCCGCGCTCGATCGGCTGCGAGGCACGGTAGAGCGCTATGGCAGCGTCCGGAGATGACGATGATGCCTCAGACGTTGCTGGGCGCGCGGAAGGCGACGAAGCGCGCGTCACCGTGTTGTCGGCGCCACTCCAACCACACCGAAAGCAGTGCCAGACCGTACCGCGATCGTCGACCGTGACCGCGAGCGCGGTATCGCGATCGCCGCGGTCGCACTCAGGACATGGGACACGGCTGGTGCCGGTGCCCCGGATACGATGCGCGACTGCCGCGAGCTCGGGAGTCGCGGCAATCATGCGCTCGTCGCCTCGTTGGCGAGCAGCTCATCGGCCAGTGCACGGCGCCGCGCCTCCAGGCGGAGGACCAGCGCGCGGATCTGATCATCGGTTAATCCCGCGATTCGCGCCGACACGATGGTCGTGATCTCACTGCGCGGCCATGCTACTGCCTTGGCGCCAACGCGCACCGGGGCCGGGATGCACCCGGCCCGAACGGCTGCCCATAGGTATGTTCGGCCTCTGCCGATGATATCTAGGACCGCCGGCTCACGCAGGAGCCGCTCTGATGTGTCCATACTCGTCCTCATCTGTCCTCGTGATGAGTCGAGTATCACCGGCAACCCGCCCACGAAAAAGCGGGGTAATGTGGGGTAGGCGGGGATTACCCCAGATTATTTTTTTGGCTGCGTGAGTTCGTTCATCAGATCGATATAGCCCTTGTAGAGGCGGTGCTTTCCTCCTGGCCGCCATCTCAGTCCTTCGCGCCTTAGATCGTCCACGAGAGTCGCTCGTGCGCGGTTAGCCAGGCTGGGGTCGAGAGCGCGAAGTATTTCGATCAGATCATTCTTGGTCCCAGGCATCTGTTCGCGCTTCCATTGTGGTCGCGCCGCGAACATGCGCGAGAGCAACTTCCTTAGCACTTGTTGGGCGGTCGCGCCGTCCGCGTTTGATCTGCAGACTTCGAGATACGCAGCAGGCACCGCGAACTCTGGCCAACGCTCGATCCATTCTAAGAACTGCTGGTTCGTGCAAGGAAGCCGCAGCTTGGACGAATCGATTATCTCAAGAAGGTCCGCTTGACTCCTGGTATCGAGAAGGCGGCCATCAACCTCTTCCGATAGGCTCGACCGAATTCCAGTGGAGTACACCGCCAAGTTCGCGTCGAGGTTTTCTCCGAGACGCAATTGACCGCCAAGGAGTCGAAGCACGTCGGCGCATGACAATTGCCCTCGCCGCGCCACCTCGCGGCAAAAGCGCTCGAATTCCTCGGCAGTATCCGCCGGATGGATAGGTTGCCCGTTCGCGTCCCGCGAAGGGAACTTCGCGGATCCGCTCGGAAGCAGAGGTATGGCACTGACATCGATCTCGACCATGCCCTCAAACGAAAGCGGCCCGGGCTTATTGCTCGAACCTCGGGAGCGTCCAGCCGCCCGCGCCTTGGCTTTGGGACCGACATGGGCCTTTGTTGGTTTGGGTTTCATCCGCACCCCCTTCGGTGCTTCCCTTCGGATGGGGAAGCCGCGCCAGGCCGGCAAGGGTGTCCGGCTTTTCGGTGATCAGCCTAGGCGCGGCTGTAGCTCTACATGCAATGTCCGTTCGTCACCAGCTTCACGTCAACGCGCCCAGCGCGCCACGGGAGAGCATGCTCACCAGTGCCAACGCGATCAGGATTCGAGCGGGCCTCATCACGCTTCGATCGGCTGCACCGAGAGCCGCAGCCCTGTCGCCGCGAGCACGGCGGTCAGGCTGCGTAGCTCCGGATTGCCCTTCTTCGAGAGCATCCGGTACGTTGCCTCGCGGGTGAGATTCGATCTGCGCGCGACCTCTGCCACCCCCCCATGCGCCTGGGCGACGTGCCGAAGCGCCAGCATCAGCACGCCCTGGTCGCCGTCTTCGATCGCCGCTTCGAGATACAGGGCCGCTTCCGTGGGGTCCTTCAGGTGCTCGATCAGCCAGGCCTCATGGGACGCGCTTGGGGCGATGGGAGCCTTTGCCACCTTGGACTCGATTGGCTTGCGCCGCACGCGCTTTGTGGTCCGCGAAGTATGTCTTTGCATCGTTGATATCCCTCTGCTGATTCCTCTTGTCGCCACCACACAGAAGCAGCACCACAGTCTGCCCAAGCCGCGCAAGGTACACGCGGTAGCCTGGCCCCCAATCGATCCGCAGTTCCAGCACGCCGGATCCCACCGACTCACAGTCACCGAAGTTGCCAAGAGCAAGCCGCTCGATCCGCGCAAGGACCTTCGCGGCGGCATGCCTGTCCCGAAGCCCGTCGACCCAACGCGCGAAGATGTCGACTCCGTCGGTGGTGATGTAGTGCTTTACGTCGAGCATAGTGTAACCTCAAGGTTACTTTTTGGTCAAAGCAGCGTCGGGGCGATGCGCGCTTACGACCGAGGCCGCGGATCATGCGCTCGCTCCTTCCGCATCGTCGCGGTTCGATCGCTTGCGCTTCAGCACGGCCGCTGCGCGGTCGCTGAGCTCTCGCGGCGGCGGCACACGGCCCTGCGGCGATCCGGGGACAACGCCTTCGAAGGGTGCGGCCAAATGGTCAGTCAGCACCTGTCCGAAGCCGCGGAGCGCCTCTTCATTGCCATCAGCTTGCTTGACGTACTCCAGAACCACGTTGTGCTGCGGGCCGGTGCGATAGATGCACAACTCTCCGACGTCGTTGTATGCGTCGTATGCCATCACGCAATAGGGGTCGTGCGTGTGGTCGTTGCAGATCGCTTCGATCTCGCGCAGCATCCGCGCGGCGAGCTGTCGGCCGTCGTCCACGGTGCACAGCTTCGACGTGCTGGCCACCGGCGCCCGTACAGCGGCAATGGCGGCTTCGACGCGCTTGTGCAGGGCCTCCCGGTCCCACGGCTGGATCGCGTCACCGTCGCCGAGCTTGCGATTCATCTGTAGCAGCTCCTGCGTGGTGGCGATCAGCGCTTCGATGGCGGGCTCGTGCTGGCGCGGCTGGACTGACTCGGCCTTTTCGCGGACTTTCACGCGAGAGGCCGGGCGCGGATTCTGGTGGGTCTTGCCGGTAGAATTGGTAGTAGCCATGGTTCGAACTCCTTCGTTGAGGATTTCAGTTCGTCTGTGGTCAGGTTGGGCAAGGTGCTCGCAACACCTTGCCCGGCCGTCCCATGGTCCCGCCGTCACGCTGCCCCGCGGCGGGTCGGGTGAAAGCTATTTCGCGAGCTTCAACCTCGGCTTTCCCTTCCGAGTGGGCGCCTTGCGGTACAACTCTACGACATTGTCACCACGCTTTTTTCCTTCGGATATCTCCACGAGCCGCGCATCCCATGCTTCCAGCGCGGCACGCTTCTCGTCCATGTAGTCGTGCCGGTCGTAGTGTCGAACCTGCACGCCGGCAAGGCCGTGTGAGAGGATTTGTGCACGCAGGTCGCGGGAAACCCCCATGCCGGCGAGCATCGTCTCGCAAGTCCGGCGGATGTCACGCAGCTCGAAGGGCTCGCGCGCGGTCTTGGACTCGACCATGGCGCGCGAGATCGCCGCAACCGCGGCTGATACGGTTTCGAGCCGCACCGGGACCTTGCCGGTGTTGGTGAAAAGGTGGGCGGCCTTGCCGTCGTATGCCTGCTCGACCGCGGCGTGAACACGCTTCACGAGTTCTGCGGCGCGAGCGATCAACGGCAGCCGATGCACCCGCGGCTGGTTCCTCGCGCCCTTCGGGTCGCGCAGCGTGATGATGTCATCGTCCAGATCGACATCGATAGGCGCCACCCGGAGCACCTGCGCCGGGCGTTGCCCGCCGAGGAGCAGCGACAGCCACAGTACGTCGCGGCTCATTCCATGCGCCAGGGCGTCGAGCGCCTTCATGTAGCTCTTGAGTTCCGATGCGTTCAGCGTGCGCTCGCGCGCGCGGTTGAACTTCGCCAGCGGCTTCGGCGAGACGCCGGCGACGGGGTTCGCCGTAAGATGGAACGCGCGTAGTGCCTTCGGCACCGCGGGGCCGGCATCGGCCTGCAGCGCCAGCGAATAAGCGGCGCGGAGGTAGGAGCGCAGCTTCGCGGCCGTGCGCCCCTTGCCCTCGTCGATGAGCTTCTCCAGGATCGTCTTGATGTCCGCCGGGGTCAGGGTGGAAGCCCGCATTGCCGCCAAATCGGGATGCGCATCGAACACGTTGCGGCGGAAGAGGCTTCGGGCATCCTTCGCCGACTGCTTGCCCGAGTCCTTCAGGTAATCGGCGTAGCCGTCGAGCAATGCCCGCAGGCTGCCGGTCTTCGCCTGGCGCTCGGCTTCCTCACGATCCCGGCGTGCCTCCTCGATCCGGGCGCGCGCCTCCTCGCGCTCGTGGTCGAGATGCGCTCGCAGATCCTTTTCGCCGCGCTGGTAGCGCTTGGAAAGCTCCCCGGACTTGTCGCGCGCCTGCCTGAGCGAGAGCCCCGCGCGGCCCTTCTCGTCATAGATGCCGATCGGCACCTGGTCCTGGCGGCCAGCCGAGTCCGTGTAGCGGAAGTAGAACAGGCCCTGACCGGTAGCCCTCGCGCGGAAGCGCAACCGGCCAACGCCGCGCGCTTTGCCGCCATCGGTAACGTAGACATCCGTCTGATCCCTCTTGGCTTGCCTGAGCGCGGCTCCGAGCCCCTTGTCGGTCAGATCGGCCATCACGACACCCCTTCGTCATTTGGTCTCTCGTGCCTGTTCCGTGCCTGTTAGAACCCGGCTTGACGCGAACGCCAACGAACAGGTACGAACAAATGATCGATGTATATAGCTGAGATGTCAAGGATTATGAGAACGTCCGCGAACACGCCCGAACGTGCCTGAACAGGCTAACAAGTGACTCTTAATCCGTTGGTTCGGGGTTCGAGTCCCCGGGGGCCTACCAGCACATCAAGAGCGAACGAGATCCGACACGTGCGGCTGCACGATGCCCAGCACATCCGCCGCCTTCGACTGCGTCAACTTTCTCTCTTTCAAGACTCGATTCACCTCGGCGGCAAGCTGGACCTTGACCGTTCGATCCCTGGCGCCCGAGTAGCGGAGATCGGCGAAAACATTGCCGGTTCCTGCTTCGACTTGCTCACGTTTCCGTGCCATAGCGTTCCTCGTAATCTTCTCTCGCGGCCCGCAAACGCCTCGCGATCAGATCGACATCCGTACGAGCCGTTCGTATTCCGGATGGCGACTTCTTCTGGAACACGTGCAATACATCCACCGCCTTCGCGAATCGAACCGTGTAAACCGCACGGGAAGGTGATTGCGTGCCTGCTGCCGGCTTCTGCGATGGTTTCGGCGAAAGACGCCCTCGAACGTGGAGCTTATCAGGAGGTCGTGGCCCGTAATCCGCTTTCGCCCCTGCGCGTGCTCGGCCATGAAACCTACTCCGCCTGGAGTTGCAGTTCACCCGGTCCCCGCGATAGCGATGACGCGTTACGATCAGCGCGAGGACAACGGCAAGCGCGGCGTCGCTGTCGGACGGTCGGGTTCATTGCCAGGCTGCCCGCTCACTTTTGCGAGTACAAACCGATCATGTTCCCCTCGGTGTCAAAGGCCAACGAGATAAACCCGTACTCTCCGATGGAGAACTTTGAACGCTCAACACGACCCCCGAATTTCTGCACGCGAGCCTCCTCGACGGCGCAATCCTCACAAGCGAAGTAGACGATCGTGCTGTTTGCCACCTCATGCGTGCCCGCCGCAGCGCCATGAGCTCAGCGGCAGCTCGTTTAGCTCCATTCGTGCCTCGCGCCAGATCGGATAGTGCTCGTCGAGCAGCGCGACAAAGCGCTCGCTATGCTTCGGCTCGATCAAGTGCATCATCTCGTGCACGATCACGTACTCCAGCAGGTCCTTCGGCTTTTTCACGAGCTCGGTGTTGACCCTGATGTGGCGAGCATGCGGGGTGCAGCCGCCCCACTTCGTCTTCATGCGTTGCAGGAAATAGCCGGCAACGCGCACGCCCAGTCGCGGCTCCCACTTTGCAATCAGCCGTGGCACGGCCTGGTGCAGGAGCGACTTGTGCCATTCGTGCATCACCCGTGCGCGCACTGTCTCGGAGCTTTCGGGTCGCACGATGAGCCTGATGCGACGATGAGCCACCTTGACACCTGATCTTGCGTCCTGATACTCGACCGCCAGCAGGTAGCGCCTTCCCCAAAGGTAGTGAGTCTCGCGGCCGACGAATCGGCGCGGGGCCTCTCGAGCCTGTGCAGCGAACCTCGCCCGTTGGGCTCGAATCCAGGACAACTTCGAGATGGCATAGGCGCGCGCCACTTCGGTACGCGTACCCACGGGCGCGATCAGGCTCACCCGACCCTGCGGCGGATGCACGGACAGATGAACGTGCTTGACCGGTTTGCGGGTAAGCTCGATCGAGAGATCGCCCAGTCGCAGCGTTGTGCTCATCCGTACCCTGACTGGTGCTTGATAAGGTCGAACAGGGCCAGCGTCGCCTCACGGTTGCGGTCGAGCAGCGGGAAGAGCGCGTTGAGTACCTGTGCTTCGCGCGCCTGGTCACCCTTCCAGCCCGCTGGCGCTTGGCTGCGCATCGTGCGGTCGATCTCGAGCGCCAGCCGGAGCCGCTTCTCGTCCGCCGTGGGATCTGGCTCGGCGGCAGCCAGCACCGCTGCGGCCGCAAGGATCCGCGGCAGGTTGTTGTAGATCACCGTCGCTTCGGGCTTGCCGTGCAGGGCCGCGGGAATGCCGGCCTCGAGGTGTTTCGCCGCCAGCCGCTTCACCAGCGCTTCGGCCTTGCGCAGGAATTCCTCGTAGGCCACGGCGTCGGCGCGATTCTGCTGGATCAGGTCGTCGAGCAAAAGCGACATCTGCTCGTAGAAGCGCGGGTCGGTGAGCTGCTCGCGGATGATGGTCTTGCGCACGTTGTTGATGATGCCTTCGGCGATCGCGTTGCGTGAGAGCTTGCCCTTCTCGTTGAGCTTCTTGGCGATGGCGTCGTGGATGCCGGTCTCGATGATGAGCTCGGTCAACGAGAGATCGCCGAGCTGGCCCAGCCCCGCGGCCGCATCGGCCTGGATGTAGGTGTTGATGAGGTGGCGCATGTCCGCCTCGTACGGCTTGATGTCCAACTCTTCACCCGTATGCTTCTTGATAGCGGCGCGGATCTCGGTGTGGAACGCCACCTCCTTGCGTAGCGCATCGGCCTCGGCGGCGGCGTAGCCGGCTTCGGTCAGGTTCTGGGCCAGCTCCGAATACGCGCGCGCAAACAGCGCCACTGCCTTGTAGTACGACACCCGCAACGGCTCGGTCTCGGTGAGCGCATTGGCGTTGGCGGCATCGCCGCAGAAGTAATACAGGAACTGCTCCACCTCGCGCGCGCCGTTGGCGGACGAGGGCACCGGCTCGCACAGGTAGCGCAGCGCCTCGCGCGCCTCGTCGAGCTTCTTTCTTCCTTCGACCAGCCAGTCCTTGAGGCGAACGTTGTTGTCCCCACCGCCGCCCTCATCGATATCGAGCTCGTCTGAGCTATAGACCGCGATGGCCTCTTGCACGTCGCCGAACAGCTCCTTGAAGTCGACGATGTGCCCGTAGTCCTTGTCGGCGCCGTCGAGCCGGTTGGTGCGGCAGATGGCCTGGAACAGGTTGTGATCGCGTAGCTCGTTGTCGAGGTAGATGTAGGTGCAACTCGGCGCGTCGAATCCGGTGAGCAGCTTGCTCACCACGATCAGCAGCTTCAGGTTGGCCGGCTCCTCGATGAAGCGGCGCTTGACCTCGTCTTCGTATTGCTTCGTGGTCTGGCCGTTCTTCAGGACATGCTGCGTGTAGGTGTCGAACTTGTAGCGCTCGTCGCTGTTGTGCGGCTCGCGCGAGATGGCGTTGTGGTTC
>CAZNBS010000201.1:0-9014 GCA_964570955.1 uncultured Burkholderiales bacterium
CCATGTCCTTCAGCGCGACCTTGTGGCCGATCGGGATGTCCTGCGTGGCCTTCACGGTGAGGGTCCTGTCCTCGTCCATGATCCAGGCCTCGAGCTGCGTGCCGGCCTTGATGCCCTCGACGACCGCCACTGCGACGGTGTCTTTGGCGTCGTGCAATACGACGTGAATCATTGAGCGCTCCTTGGGATGGGTCGGCCGATCGTAGACGAGTGGCTCTGGCAAGTCAACTAGATGACTCAACTCAGTTACATGCTTTCGGAATTTGCTGTCAGAATGGCGGGACACGCATCGCCCACTCCGGGCGTGCCGCGGCGGACCCTTGCATGGACAGACACGACGCCATCACCGCGCCCTCGGGCCGGCCGATCTACAAGGAGGTCAAGCGCAAGATGCTGGCGGCGCTCGCGGCCAGCGAGTGGAAGCCCGGCGAGGCGGTACCGGCCGAGCCGAAGCTGGCCGAGCGCTTCGGCATCGCGATCGGCACCTTGCGCAAGGCGATCGACGAACTGGTCGCCGAGAACGTCCTGCTGCGCCAGCAGGGGCGCGGCACCTTCGTCGCCACGCACACGCGCGACCGGATGCTGTTCCTGTTCTTCAACATCATCCGGCACGACGGGGTGAAGGAATACCCGCAGGTCGAGCTGCGGGGCTTTCGCAAGGCGCGCGTCGACGACGAGACCGCCGAGCGGCTGCAACTGGCGCCGCGCGCGCCGGTCTTCGCCTACCGCAACGCGCTGCGGCTGGGTGGCGAACCGGTGATCGTCGACGACATCGCGGTGCCGGCCGAGCTGTTCGCGGGTCTCGATGCCGAACGGCTGCGCGAACGCACCAACACCATCTATCATCTGTACCAGCACGGCTTCGGACTGTCGGTGGTGCGCACCGCCGAGACCGTTCGTGCGGTGGGCGCGCCCGCCGACGTCGCGCTGCTGCTGGGCGTGCCCGAGGGCAGCCCGCTGCTGCTCATTCGCCGCGTGGCATTCACGCCGGGCGATCGCCCGGTGGAGTTCAGGCGCTCGTACGTGAACACGGCGCGGCACGAGTACCAGCGCGAGCCGGGGTATTGAGGGGATCGTCGATGATCGGCTCGGGCACGGACTGGAACGCGGCGACGCTCGAGGGCGTCGATGCGTTCGTCTTTCGCGCGCCTTGTGAGGTGCCGGTGCGTACCTCGTTCGGCGTGATGCACGACCGACCGGCGGTGCTGGTGCGCGTGCGCGACCGCGACGGTGGGGAAGGCTGGGGCGAGATCTGGTGCAACTTCCCGGGTGTCGGGGCGGATCATCGCGTGTTGTCGCTGATTCGGACCGTTGTCGCCCTCACGTCAACCATCGGCCTGATCTAAACCCGCCACTGCCAGAACGTGGCGAATAGCCGCGTGGCGCGATTCGGCCAGGAGCTGCGCTTCTTCGTCTCCAAGCCCCCGGATTACTCGGCCGACAAACTGCCCAGCGTGCCGATGGCCCAGCTTCACTGAACGGCGGTCACTGGCGCACGGTCAAGCCGGCCGACCGCTCCCCGGCCAGCTGGCGAGGGCCCAGCGGAATGTCGGAAAAACCCGCCAGCAAAGCCCCCAGCACGAACTTTTCCGAGGTTTCCAACTGGCGCAACGCCAGTTGTTCCGCCTGCGCGCCGTCACCGCGGACCAGTGCTTCCACGATTTCTTCATGTCCGTGGCGCCAGTTGCTTGACCAGTCCAGATGGGTCATGCCGAACCGCAGGATGCGCTCGCATTCGTCGTGTAGCCCCGCGATCGCAGCGGCCAACCGCTGGTTGCCCGAGGCCTCGGCAATACCTACATGGAAGGCCTTGTTGGCGCTGAAGAACTGGCGTTGCGCCTCTTCCTCTCCCGCCTCGTAAGGGCGCCGGACCGCGTCGTCCATGCGAAGCAGGACATCGCTCTCGATGTGGCCAGCCGCCATCCGCGCCGCTGGGGGTTCCAGCAGCTTACGCATGGCGAAGATGTCTTGGGCATCGCGCAGCGTGATGGGTCGCACCTGATACCCGCGCCGCGGCAAAGCCACCAGCCAGCCCTCATGCGAGAGCCGCGACAGGGCCCACCGCAAGGGCGCCTTGGTGAGTTGGAACCGGGTCGCCAGTTCACTTTCAGTAAGCTCGCTGCCCGGCGCCAACCGGCCTTCGCACAGCGCATGCCGCAGAAACTGGTAGGCCCTGTCCTGTAGTTGCCCAGTAACGGTTTCCCCAGTGCTCATCGCGCCAGTATCCCTCCTTCCTTCTCTTCTATAACGCACCCCGTCTCCGATGCGGCCCTCGCCGCAACACTTGACCGGATTCTCGCATAAGGAATGTTAGTTACTGTTATTGACATACTAAAATTATTCTGTGACATTCCGTATCGCTGTATTGACATTTCAATGATCTATCATCTCCTCATCTTTTCCATTTCCACGAGGACACCATGAAGTCACGGAAACTCATCGTCAACCTATTGGCGGCACTGATCACGGGTGTCGCCGTTGCGTCGCCTGTGGCTGCCGAGAAGTTGTTGCGCATTCAGACGCTGTTCACACCGAGTGACCGGAACTTTCAACACATGCGGGCCTGCCTGAATGAAGTCGCCGACCGCTCGGGCGGCAAGGTGCGTTTCGACTTGCTCCCGGTGGGCGCCACGGTGGGCCCAACGGGTACGATGGAAGCGGTGGGCTTGGGCGTGTTGGACGGGCATTTCACCTATTCCCCGTTGTGGACAGGGATCGAGCCGGCATTTCCCTTGCTGTCCGACCTGACCGGCGGGCACGAAGATGCCGAGTCCCTGCACGATTTCTTCTACAACCACGGTGGCCTGAATCTGCTGCGCCGGGCCTACGACCGCTTTGGCGTGTATGTGGCCGGTGTGCTGCCCACCGGCATAGAGTCGCTGCCATCGCGCCGGCCGGTACGCACTGTCGCCGACCTCAAGGGGATGAAGATCCGTGTGCCGGCGGGCATAACGGCCACCGTGTTCCAACGCCTAGGGGCAGCCCCGGTGACCATGCCGATGTCCGAGGCGTACGGCGCGCTGGAAAAGGGCGTCGTGGATGCTGCGGACATCGGCCCGCTCTGGTGGAACCATGACTTGGGCGTGCACCAGTTCGCCAAGTACGAACTGCAACCCAGCATGCACTCCAACATTGCCTTGGATCTCTCGTTCAACAAGAAAACCTGGGCGGCCCTGCCCGCGGAGGTTCGTACCGACATCGAATCGTCCATGCGGCCGTGCGGTGACCGCTGGATGAAGGCGATGCGGGCGGCCGACGTCGAGGTGGAGCCGAAGGTGAAGGCGGCAGGCGTGACCCTGACTTCCTGGTCGCCGGATGAGCGCGAGAAGTTCCGCTCCGTCGCGCGCACCGTCTGGACCGAGTTTGGCGCCCGCTCACCTCTGGCGAAAGAGGCTTTGGACGCACAGATGCGTTACCTCGCTGCCAAGGGCGTCCTGAAGTGAACGGCCGGCGCACGCCCCCAGGCGTCCGCAGGACCTCACCATGTGGAAGCTGACCCGCTTCAACCTCACCCTGGGCTCTTGGGCGAGTTGGGTATACGGCGCCATCTTCGTGTTGACGCTGTACGAAGTTCTGATGCGCTACGCCTTCAATGCCCCGACGATCTGGTCGCTGGAGCTCAACCTGATGTTGGTGGCCATCGGTTACACCATTGGCGGGCTGCTGCCCACGGCAGGCAAGAGCCACCTACGCATCGACAGCGTGTACGCCCGCATGCCGTCCTGGGCGCGACGGGCCTGCGACGTGACGGCAAACCTGATCGGCGTCGGGTACTGCGCAGCCATCACTTGGGCGGGCACCGCCCAAGCCTGGACCGCAATCCAGGTGGGCGAGCGGTCGGGCAGTGCTTGGAACTCATGGCTGCCCGTCCTCCAGAAGGGCATCATCCCCGTCGCCGGTTGTCTCATGACGTTGCAGTTGCTCGTGCACCTGCTGGAGCGCGATCCACCGGTGCACCCGACGGACGCTTCGCCATGAGCATTGGTGTCGTATCCCTGTTGCTGATTGCCCTGCTGGTCGGTCAGATGGTGTTTGGTGTTCCGCTGGCGTTCGCCACCGGCAGCACCGCGGTGGTCCTGGCCCTGTCGCTGTTCGGGATCGACAGCCTTCTGCTGGTGGTCAACCGCATCCAGGACATGATGGGGAACTACTCCCTGATCTCGGTGCCGCTTTTCATCCTGATGGGCTCGCTGCTCGAGCGCGGTGGCGTCACGGAGCAGCTTTTTCGCGTGGTGCAACTGTGGTTCGGCCGCCTCCCAGGGGGTCTTGCCATAGGCGTCATCATTGCCGGCACGGTGTTGGCGGCCATGGTGGGCATCGCCGGCGCCGAGATCGTGACCCTGGGTTTGGTCGCCTTGCCCGCGCTGCTTCGCCGTGGCTACGACAAGGGGTTGAGCTTGGGCACGATCTGCGCCAGCGGTTCGCTGGGCGCGATGATTCCCCCCAGTGTGGTGCTGATCATCTACGGTCTGGTGGCCAACGCCTCCATTTCGGCGCTTTTCGCTGCGGCGCTGATCCCGGGGATCCTGATGGCAGTCGCTTACTGCGCCTACGTGATCATCCTTTGCACGATCAAACCGCATATGGCACCGAGCGAGCTGGGGCTTCCGATGCCGCTGAAGCAACGGCTGGTGGAGAGTCGGTCGGTCGCGTTCCCGCTGGTGGTGATCGTGGCGGTACTGGGTTCGATCTACGGAGGCATCGCCACACCGACCGAAGCCGCCGGCATCGGTGTACTGGGCGCTCTGATCGCCGCCGCGCTTAACCGCAGGCTCACCCTCGAATCGATTCGCCACGCGATCCGCCAGACCGGCGTCTCCATCGGCACCGTGATCTGGATCTTCTTCGGCGCCAACGCGCTTATCAGCGTCTATTCGCTGGCGGGTGGGCTGAACTACATCAACGACCTGATCCTGGGGATCGACCTGCCGCCGATGAGCATGGTACTGGTCATGGTCGCGGTGCTGTTCGCGCTAGGCATGCTGATCGACTGGATCGGCATTGCGCTGCTGACCATGCCCATCTTCGTGCCGATCGTCGTGGGCCTAGGCTACGACGCGGTCTGGTTCGGCGTGGTGTTCTGTGTGGTGATGCAGACATCCTACCTCACGCCACCTTTCGGTCCCGCAGCCTTCTACCTGAAAGGCGTGGCCCCCGCGGACATCACGCTCGGCGACATCTTCCGGTCGGTCTGGCCCTTCGTCGCCATCCAACTGTCTATCGTGGTGCTGCTCCTGCTGGTGCCCGATATCGCGCTGTGGCTGCCCCGACAACTGGCGACAGCGCCATGACCTTCGACCAAGAGTCTGGCTCTCCCATGAACGCTCCCCGTCTCGGCAAGGTGCTCCAGCGCCTGAGCAGCTTTCGGCCGAAGCAACTGTCCACGCGCATGACCCTGTTACGCCCCATGAAGCGTCTCGGCCGCATGGCGGGCCTTCCGGAGCTGATGATCAAGCGTGACGACTTGCAGCCCACGGGCATGGGCGGCAACAAGCTGCGCAAGCTCGACTACCTGCTGAGCGACCCCGCCGCCGTCGGCGCCGATACCCTGCTGACTGTTGGCGCGCTGCAGTCCAACCATGCGCGTCTGACCGCGGCGGCTGCCGCCGAACTCGGCCTGCGTTGCGAGTTGCTGCTCATCGACCGAGTGCGGCGCGAGCACGCGGCCTACCAAGGCAATGGCAACCGCATCCTCAACTCTTTGCTGGGTGCCCGCACACAGGTGCTGTCGCCCACCGAGGACATGCCCGCCGCCATCGATCAACGCTGCACCGAGCTTCGCGAGGCAGGCCACGTACCGTTTGTCATCCCCTTCGGCGGTTCCAGCTGGCGCGGCTCTCTTGGCTACGTCGACATGGTCTGCGAGCTGCGGCAACAGCTGTCTCACGAGCGCGTGCACATCGTGTGCGCCTGTGGCAGCGCGGGCATGCTGGCCGGCATCGTCGCCGGTGTCTCGGCGCTCGGGCTGGGTTGGCCGGTCACCGGCATCAGCGTGCTGGCTTCGCGCGACGACATCGCGCCCACGGTCGAGCGCCTGGCCCGGGAAACGCTGGCCGCCCTGGGCGACGCCGACCTGCCGCTCACGACCTGGGACGTGCTCGACAACTGGGTCGGACCCGGCTACGGTCTGCCGTCGGATGCGATGCGCGCCGCCGTTCAGCTTGTCTCGGCCAGCGAGGGCGTTCTGCTCGACCCCGTCTACACCGGCAAGGCCATGGCGGGTCTGCTGGAACTGGCGCGCAAGGGCGCGCGCTTTGAACCCGACGCACCGGTGGTGTTCGTGCATTCCGGCGGCCTTCCGGGGCTTTTTGCCTATCCAGATGTATTCGAACCCACATCAGAACCCTCGCTATTGCCCTTGCCAGTCAGCACTCTGTGAAGTGCCTTGCCCTTGGAGCATCTCCATGCACGACTATTACCAGCAACGCTACCCACAGATCGTTGAACAGCTTGAGGAAAGCCTCGCTCTGGCTGCCTCGCATTTCTTCACTTGGCTGCCCGGCCAACCGCTCGAGAGCCTGCGTCCCTCCATCCTGAAGGAGCTGGAGTCGCTGGTGCACGATCTGCCCTACGTGGGCGGAGAAAAGGGTCGCATGACGCCGTTCTTCGAACAGGGCGCGGCCGCACTGGCAGTGGGTCGCGTGCTGCGTGCGCTGCCTGCGGCCGAAGCGGTGGTGCAGGCCTTGATGCGGGAGACCTTCCTTGCCCGGCTGAGACATCTGCCCGTGGCCGAACGCATTCGCCTAGGCCAGCAGTTCCTGTCGGAAGAAAGCCAGGCGTTCCTACGCGCCGAAGCGCAACGCAGCCGTGAGCGCGAGAATGCGGGCGACTTCGTGTACGAGTTCGTCGAACCCGCCGCGGGCGGCTCCGCCGATGGCTATGCCTTCGGCATCGACTACCGCGAGTGCGGCTTCTGCAAGCTGTGCAAATCCACGGGAGACGAAGACCTGCTGCCCCATCTGTGTGCGGTAGACAAGGAGTTCTACGCGGTGCGTGGCATTGAACTGAAGCGCTCCACCACACTGGCCGGCGGCGATAGCCGTTGCGACTTCCGCTTTAGGGCGACCGCTCCCTCCCCCGAGTTCTGATCTCCTCGAGCGACCCACCATGCCAATAGCTTACATTGCCGGCCTGCTGCACGAAACCAACACCTTTTTGGAATCGCCCACCACGCTGGCCGACTTCCAGGGTGTGGGCTCCTTCGGCCGCGTGGTCCGGGGCGACGCCCTGCGCGATCCCTCGCTTGCCACCTACCCCGTTGCCGGCATGATCGACACCTTCGAGCAGGCTGGCTGGCGCGTGGCTCCAGGCGTGTGGTCGGCCACCGAGCCTGGTGGCCTCGTGACCGCCAAGGCGTTTGACACACTGGCGCACGAGATTGTGGACACGCTGCGTCGGGCCGGACCGGTGGACTGTGTGTGCCTCGATCTGCACGGGGCCATGGTGGCCGAGAACACCCGGGATGCGGAAGGCGA
This sequence comes from uncultured Burkholderiales bacterium, assembly GCA_964570955.1. Lineage (GTDB taxonomy): Bacteria > Pseudomonadota > Gammaproteobacteria > Burkholderiales > SHXO01 > SHXO01. Next base: position 7,476 of record CAZNBS010000201.1, read on the forward strand.
ACTGATCGCGCGCATCCGGGCACTGGTGGGCCCGAAGCTACCCATCGTGGCGGCCCTCGACCTGCACGGCAACATTTCCGAGGCCAGTGTCGCGTCGGCCAGCGCAATGGTCGCCTACCGGTGTTATCCACACACCGATATGCGGGAAACCGGCAACCGCGCAGCCCATCTCGCCATGCGGCTATACAGCACGTCACCGGCATGGCACAAACGACTGCGGCGATTGCCGTTTCTGATGCCGATCTACCGCCAGACCACCTTCGTGGAACCCTGCCGGCGCCTCTACGCCCTGCTGGAAGCGCTGGAACAGGCAGAAGGCGTGGCCTCACTGTCCCTGCTGCCGGGTTTTCCGCTCGCCGACACCCCCTTCACCGGCCCCACCGTGCTCGGCTTCGGCGCGGACGCGGGCGCGGTGGATGGCGCCGTCAACCGGCTCTTCGACGCGATAATGGCCTGCGAGAGCGACTTCGACGTGCAGTTGCTGGATGCCCGCGACGGGGTCGCACGCGCCATCGAAACGTCGTCTCAAGGCACAGTGCTGATTGCCGACGTGCAGGACAACGCCGGTGGAGGCGGTACGTCGGACACGACGTGGGTGCTGGAAGAACTCATCCGGCAGAAGGCAGGCGACGCGCTGCTTGGCCTGATGTGGGACCCCTCGGCGGCGGAAGCCGCCCACAAAGCCGGTGTCGGCAGCCGCATCGACATCGCCCTCGGGGGCCACCAACTGCCGGGGCACCACCCGGTGAAAGCCACCTTCGACGTTGAGCAACTGAACAGCGGATCATTCGAGCTGATTGGCCCGATGTCTAAGGGGCTCCCGGTCGATCTCGGTAAGATGGCGCTGCTGCGGCACGGCGGCGTTCGCGTGGTCGTGAGCAGCGTGCGCACGCAATGCCACGACACCGCCTACTTTCGCCGCTTCGGCCTTGCGCCCGAGCAACATGCCATCGTGGTAGTCAAAAGCACCAACCACTACCGCGCGGACTTCCAACCCTTGGTGTCGTCCATCGTCGAGATCGAGGCGGACGGCGCCTGCCGCATGAACCCGGGGCGTCTGCCGTACCGGGAACTGCCGGTTGGGACGAGGCTTTACGGACGGGGGCCCGCATTCCAGTCACCGACGCAAGTGGCCTGATACCATTTTGCATTCAATCAAATAGGAATCGTCCAGTCGAATCCCGTCGTGCGCTGGACGCGGCTGGCGTTAGATTCGAGGGTGACGAGGCCGTCATCGAGCGCGTCTTCGACGGTGTGGCCCAGAATCACGGACGCAGATCAAATGACCGGGTCCAACTGGAATCCTTCTATGTGATTGGACGCGAATTGGCATCAGGCTCTCCGTCGAACCGCCGCCGCGTCAGCCCCGGCCAGAACCCCTCCGATCCCGCACCGATCGCCGCGCGTCCGAGCCAGTCGGCCCACTGCGCGTCGCTGCCGTGCTCGGCGCGCCAGGCCCATAGGCGGCAGGTCGCGCGATGCAGCGGATGCTCGCGCGTGAAGCCGATCGCACCGTGCACCTGGTGGGCGATCGGCGCG
>CAZNBS010000202.1:0-8830 GCA_964570955.1 uncultured Burkholderiales bacterium
TGCAGCGCCTCGACGGCCCGGTGCGCGGCAACGGCAAGATCATCCAGGAGCTCGAAGCGCTCTTCCATGGCGCCGGTTGGAACGTCATCAAGGTGATCTGGGGCTCGTACTGGGACGGGTTGATCGCGCGCGACACGAAAGGCCTGCTGCTCAAGCGCATGGAGGAGTGCGTGGACGGCGAGTACCAGGCGTTCAAGGCGAACGACGGCGCGTACGTGCGCGAGCACTTCTTCGGCAAGTACCCGGAACTGCGCGACATGGTCGCGGCCATGTCGGACGACGATCTCTGGCGCCTGAACCGCGGCGGCCATGATCCGCACAAGGTGTACGCCGCCTACGCCGCGGCGACCGGCCACAAGGGCCAACCAAGCGTGATTCTCGCCAAGACGGTCAAGGGTTACGGCATGGGCGAGTCGGGCGAGGGTCAGAACATCACCCACCAGCAGAAGAAGATGGGAACCTCGTCGATTCGTGCCTTCCGCGATCGATTCAAGCTCCCCATTCCGGACGAGCGGCTCGACGAGGTGCCGTTCTATCGCCCACCCGAGGACGCGCCCGAGATGAAGTACCTGCGTAGTCGCATCGCGGCGATGGGCGGGTCGCTGCCCGCGCGCCGGCGCAAGGCGGCGCCGCTCGAAGTGCCCGAGCTGTCCGCGTTCGAAGCCGTGCTCAAAGGCACCGAGGGCCGCGAGATTTCGACCACCATGGCTTTCGTGCGGATACTGAACACGATCATTCGCGACAAGAAGATCGGCAAGCTGGTCGTGCCGATCGTGCCGGACGAGTCGCGCACCTTCGGCATGGAAGGGATGTTTCGACAGATCGGAATCTATTCGCCCGTGGGTCAGCTCTATAGTCCGCAGGATTCCGCACAGTTGATGTACTACAAGGAGGATCGCAAGGGCCAGATCCTCGAGGAAGGCATCACCGAGGCGGGCGCGATGTGCTCGTGGATCGCCGCCGCGACGGCGTACAGCACCCACGGCCAGGCAATGATCCCGTTCTACATCTACTACTCGATGTTCGGGTTCCAGCGCGTCGGCGACTTCACCTGGTCCGCGGGCGACATGCGCTCGAGGGGGTTCCTGCTCGGCGGCACGGCAGGGCGCACGACCTTGAACGGCGAAGGCTTGCAGCACGAAGACGGCCACAGTCATGTGCTCGCTTCGACGATACCCAACTGCATCGCCTACGACCCGACCTATGCCTATGAGCTCGCGGTCATCATTCAGGACGGCCTGCGCCGGATGTTTCGGGAGCAGGAGGACGTCTACTACTACATCACCGTGATGAACGAGAACTACGCCCACCCCGAGTTACCGGCGAACGCGGCGCCGGGGATCTTGAAAGGCATGTACCTGCTGCGCGAAGGCCAGGCCAAGCAAGGACAGCCGAAGGTACAGCTCCTCGGCAGCGGCACGATACTGCGCGAAGTGATCGCGGGCGCCGAGCTGCTCGACGCCGATTTCGGAGTCGCATCGGACATCTGGAGCGTGACGAGCTTCACCGAGCTGCGCCGCGAGGCGATGGCCGTCGAACGCTGGAACATGCTGCATCCGCAGCAGGCGCCGCGCGTGTCGCATGTGCACGATTGCCTGCGGGGTCGCGATGGTCCGGTGATCGCGGCGACCGATTACGTGCGCCTCTATGCCGATCAGGTGCGTGCGCTTGTTCCCGACCGGCACTGGCGGACGTTGGGAACCGACGGATTCGGGCGCTCGGATACGCGCAGCCAGTTGCGCAAGTTCTTCGAAGTGGATCGCTATTACGTGGCCGTGGCGGCATTGAAGGCGCTGTCGGATCTCGGAGCGCTGCCCGCGTCGAGGGTGAGTGAAGCGATCCGCAGGTACGACATCGATCCCGACAAACCGAATCCGCCGACGGTCTGAGGGAAAACCCGGTGCACGCCGATGGCATGTGGCGCAAAGCGTGTGCCCGGGCTCTTGCCGCGTACCGTCGGTTCGGTGGCCGTCGGGACGGCGTAAGCGATCGGCATAGAGCGACGCGGATCTCATGAGCTCGAGCGGGCGATCGCGCTGAAGCTTCTGGACAATCAATCAGACGTGAACCTGAGCGTGCGCCAGTACGTGCGACTGCTGGCGCAGGACAAGGTGAACTTTTTTGCTCGGTCCGTTCGCCAAAACGAGCTTCGACAGCGTGTACGGTCCGATCGCTTTCGACAGCAACGGCCAGATCAGTCTGCCGCAGACCGTGATCCAGATTCAGCACGACAAGGTGGTGCCGATCTACGCCGGGAAGGCCTTCATGAACAAGCTGCAATACCCGCTGCTGTCCTGGGCCAAGCGTTAACGAGTGGACCTGCTCCTCCAAGTCCTGGTGAGCGGCATCCTCCTCGGCGGGCTCTACGCCTTGATGGCGCTGGGACTGCTGCTGGCTGCGACAGTCACGATCTTCTGGCTTTCGCGCAGCCGCCTCGGGCTCGGCCTCATCGCCATCCGCGAGAACGAGGAAGGTGCAGCGGTGCCGGGCGGCAACACCACGCTCTACAAGATCGTGGCGTTCATGCTATCGGCTGCGTTTACGGCACTGGCTGGCGGTATTTACGCGTACTACATCACCTTCATCGATCCGGCCGGCGCATTCGATGTCGTCCTGACCGTGAAGATGATCATCATGGCGGTGTTCGGAGGACCGGGTAGCGTGCTCGGGCCTGTGATCGGTGCATGCATACTGTCGATCATCGCCGAGGTTCTCGCATCCAAGGTGACGAGCGTCGCAAGCATGTTCTTCGGCATCGTCATCGCAGTGGTATTCATGCCACTCGGCATCTCGGATCTCGCCCAACGCGGCAGTCGCATGGGCTGGCGCTACTTCATCGACAACGTCAGAACACACCGCCTATAGCGCGCTTGCGTGCGCCCGACGCAAGACGACCTTGCTGCGCGCGATCTCCGGGCTCATACCGTCGCACGGCGCCATGACGTTCGACGGCCGATCGCTGGCTTGCGCGAGCGCCGACGAAATCTTTGCCATGGGGCTGGTGCAAGTGCCGGAAGGGCGCCAGCTCTTCGATCGCATGAGCGTTGAAGAGAACCTGTGGATGGGCGCCTACAAGCGCCGCGACAAGCGGGCGATCCGGCGCGATCTGGATCGCGTCTGCGGGCTCTTCCCGGCACTCGCTGAACGCCGCCGCCAGCTTGCGGGGAGCCTGTCAGGTGGCGAGCAGCAGATGTGCGCGATCGCCCGCGCGTTGATGGCTGGCCCGCGGCTGATGATGGTGGACGAGATGAGCCTCGGGCTCGCCCCCGTGGTCGTCGACGTTCTGCTTGAAACTCTGACGCAGGTTCGCAGCGAGGGCGTAACGGTCCTGCTGGTCGAGCAGGATGTGCACGCGGCGCTCACGGTAGCCGATCGGGGCTATGTGATGGAGTCCGGTGAGATCGTGCGCGAGGGCAACGCCAGCGATCTCGCGAATGATCCCGAAGTGCAGCGTGCCTACCTCGGGGAGCTTGCAACGAATCGTGCCGCCCGCGCAAGCGGCTGACCGACCAGCGACTGACGCCGCGCCGAACCGGGCCGCAAGGCGTGCCTGCCATGCCGACGTGCGCACCCGCTCTCGACCCGGAAATGGCACCAGAGCTCGTGTGCACCGCGAACGCTCGACCGTGCCAGACCATGTGCAAATCTGCAACGACTATGTCATCCTACGGGCCGGTTCCCGCACAAGGGAGCCAGACGCAACGACGAGGGACCGAGGTATGCCGACGAGTCATCCGGATTATGCGCGCGCGGCGCGGCATATCACCGCCGAGGCGGTGCGCGACACGCTCATGGCGATGGTGGATATCGCGAGCCCGACCGGGCGCGAGGGTGCGCTCGCACGATACATCGTCGCGCGGCTTGCCAAGGCCGGCTTCCGCGCCTATCTGCAGGAAGTGAGCGAGAACCGGCCCAATGCAGTCGGCGTGCGACCGGGCACGGGCGAGGGCATCAACCTGCTGTTCACCGGTCATATGGATACTTCGTACGATGGCGACGAGGACTATCTGCGCGGCGAGGGCTTCAAGGCCAAGGCAGTCTATCGCGACGGCTGGATCTGGGGGCTGGGTGCGAACAACATGAAGAGCGGGCTCGCTTCCGCGCTCGTCGCGCTCGAGGCGATCGGGCGCGAAGAAATTGCGCTCAAGGGAGACCTGCTCTACGGCGGCGTCGTGGGCGAGACCGAAAAGGCCGCCGTCGACGAGTATCGCGGCAGCTCGGTCTCCGGTTACGGCGTGGGCACGCGCCACATGGTCCTGCACGGGATCAGCGCGGACTACGCGGTCCTGTGCGAGCCCACCAACCTGCGGGTGTGCACGGCGAACATGGGGGTCATCTGGGCGAAGATCACCGTCGCTGGCACGGTAAGTCACGCCGCGAACGCACGTCACCCGAGTGTCGTCAACGCAATCGAGGAGATGCACGCGCTGCAAGCGGCGCTGAAGCGATGGAGCGAGAGCTACGAAGCCGCACATGTCTACCTCGGGGAGCATCCCAACGTGACGCTGGCGGCGATCCGCGGCGGCATGCCGTGGCGGCTTGCGCGCAACCCCTTCGAGTGCAGCCTCTATCTCGACATCCGCACCGTGCCCGGACAGACTGCGGAAACGGTGAAGCGCTCGCTGCGCAAGGTGCTGCGCGATTTCGGCCACGAGCGCGGCAAGCCCGAGCCCGTGCTCGAGATTCTCGTCAACGACCCGCCGACGGCCATCGGCGAGGACGAGACGATCACACGCGCGATGTGCGAGGCGCACCAAAGGGTCAGCGGAAGCGCTGCGCCCTTCATCATCCGCAGGACCGGCGCCGATTCCACGCATCTGAATCGCTACGATGTCACCTGTATCACGTACGGCCCGGGCGGGCGCACGCATCCCGACGCGAAAGCGCTGATGCACGCCGTCGGCGAGCACGCGCACGTCGACAATCTGCTCTGCGCGGCGAAAGTCTACCTCGACCTCGCGCTGTCGCTATGCAGCCAATCAGCCTCGGCCAAGGCAGGTGCGGCGGCCTGATCCGATCAGAGAATCCAGATACAAGCGAGGAGTGGTTCATGAGACGTGGAAACATCGCCGTGTCGTTCGCCGCCGCAGTACTGCTCGTACCGATCGGCGCGGGCGAGGCGCGAGCGCAGACTTATCCCAGCAAACCGATTCGGATGGTGATCCCGTTCACGGCCGGCGGATTCTCGGATGTGGTCGGTCGCATCGTCGGGCAGCAATTGTCCGAGAGCGTGGGCCAGCCCGTGGTGATCGATAACCGGCCGGGGGCGAGCGGTATCATCGGTACCGACATCGTGGTAAAGGCGCCACCCGATGGCTACACCTTGCTGCTGAATAGTTTCAACCATGTCGTCAACCCGAGCTTGCTCAAAATGCCGTTCGACCCGATCAAGGATTTCGCCCCGATCAGCCTGATCGCGGACGGGCCGCCGTTGGTGATGATGGTGAATCCGTCGACGCCGGCCAAGTCGATCCGCGAGCTCATCGCTCTGGCCAAGGCGCGTCCGGGGCAGTTGAACTACGGCAGCTCGGGTATCGGCACATCCGGACACTTGATCGGCGAGCTGTTCAAACAACTGACCGGGATCAACATGGTCCACGTCGCCTACCGCGGCAGCGGCGCCTCGATGACGGCGGTTGTTAGCGGGGAGGTGGCGATGGTCAGCACCTACATGCCTGTGGCATTGCCGCAGGTGCGTGCGGGCAAGCTGCGTGCGCTCGCGGTCACCGGCGCGCGCCGCTCGCGCGTCCTGCCGGACGTGCCGACGATGGCCGAGGCGGGGGTCGCCGGATTGATCGTGAGCGGGTTCGCCGGCATGCTCGCCCCGCCGGGTACGCCGCCCGGGATCGTGGCCTACCTGCACGGCGAAGTGGTGAAGATGTCGCGCGATCCCGCGTTTATCAAGCGCTATGCGGCCTTCGACATGAATCCGGTCGCAGGCACGCCGCAGGAGTTCGTGCGTTTCATGCAGGAAGAGATCGGAAAATGGGCAAGAGTAATCAAGACAGCCGGCATTCGGGTGCAGTAGTGGCTGCCAAGGCAGGGGTCGTCGAAGCGCTGCTGCCCACGGGGGGCGCTCGCTCCCGCCCACGCATTGCACGCGGCATGCGCGCGGGGCCTTGGATATTTGCATCCGCTGCGATGGCGACGGACGCCGCCGGAGAGCTTGCACGCGAGGTCGCGTCCAATCCGCGGCCGCTGTCGGGCCTGCCGCGCGCGCATACCGAGGCGGCACTGATGTACACGCGTGCGGCCGAGGTGCTGAAGGCGGGCGGCAGCGGGTTTGCGAACGCCGTGCGCACCGACCAGTATCTTCCGGATTGGCGGGCGGTTCCGTTTCTGCACCAGCTTCGACGCGAATTCTGCGCGGGTTACGTGCCGCCGAGCACCTCGATCCTGGTGCCCGCGTTGTCCTTGCTCGGCGCCGGCATGTCGATGGAGGTGATCGCGACCGTACCGGGTCAGGGGTTGGATCCGACCTGTGTTTTCCCGCCCGCGCTGGAAGTCCCCGCCACGTCGTCGTTCGCGCCGGTCGTCATCGCCGGCGATTACGTCTTCATCGCCGGTTATCTCGCCGCGCACAAACCCGGCGATCTCGGCGGCATCGCGCCCGAAGCGCGCGTGCCGGAGGGGCATCTGTGGAAAGGCAATCGCATCCAGCTCGAGGTGGACTACATCATCCGCAACAAGTTCGTGCCGGCGCTCGAAGGAGCCGGCTCGTCGTTGCGCAACGTGGTGAAGGCGCAGGTCTACCTCGCCGACATCAACGATGCGCCCGCACTCAACCAGGTTTGGGCGCGGCACTTCGGCGAACACATTCCGGCAACGACGTTCGTGCCGACGCTCAACCCGGGCTTCGCGATCGCCGATGCGCGTTGCGAGATCAATCTCGTCGCGCTGACCGACGCCGGTATGACGCGCCGTCAAGCGCTCGGGACGAGCGCAGCGGTTTGCGACGGTCATCCGGTGGCGGTGCGGGCCGGGGACCTGTTGTGTTTCTCGGGGCTGGTCGCCGCGGACGAGGGAGGCTGCGTGGTCAAACGGCGCGGCGCGCGCGGTACGCGCTCCCGGCAATCGATCGACGTGCAGATGGACTACCTGCTCGATATCGCCGAGCGCACCTGCGTGCAGGCCGGCACTTCGCTCGCAAACGTCGTGCGCATCCAGCAGTTCCACACCGACCTCGCGGAGCTGGCGCCTGCATGCAAGGCGTGGGCGCGACGGCTCGCGGATCGGCCGCTGCCGCTGTCGGCGATCCAGGTCCCGGCGCCGCTGCTGGTTCCCGGATGCAGCGTGCAACTCGACCTCTGGGTGTACGCACCGTCGGGCGGCGCGGGCACGGCAATGGCACGAAAGCGCGCTCGCACGCTTGCAGCGAGCCGATCCGAACGGCGACAATCGTGATCGTGGCGAACTCGCGAAACGGCTTCGCGCCGACCGCGTTTACGACGCGCGGCGAGCCCGCGCGTTGCCGACCGTGAGCTTCCCGGCCGAGCCGGGATTACCGATCGAAATCGACGTAGCTGCCGCGCTGCCCGCCGCGGGCGCGGTAGCGCCTTACAGGGAGAAGAACGGATGAGTGGCGTACTTCCAACACGAGGGCTGAGCCTCGCCGCAGCGGCGGGACTCGCACTTGCGAGCGCGGGTCTGCACGCGCAGGGTTTCCCGACCAAACCGATCCGCATGATGGTGCCGTTTCCTGCGGGCGGCGGTTCGGACACGATGGGACGCATCATCGGCCAAAGCCTCGGCGAGCGTCTCGGCCAGTCGATCGTGGTCGAGAACAGACCCGGTGCGGGCGGAAGCATCGGCGCCGACGTGGTGGCCAAGGCTCAGCCCGACGGCTACATGATTCTGCTCGGTTCGACCTCGGAGCTCGTGCAGTATCCGAACGTCAATCCGAAGATCCCCTACAACCCGCTGCGCGATTTCGCACCGATCTCCCTCGTGGGCAGCGTGCCCATGGTTCTGATCGTGCATCCGTCGCTGCCGGTGCGCTCGGTGAAGGATCTCGTTGCGCTTGCCAAGGCACGGCCCGGAGAGCTGAATTTCGGTTCCGCCGGAAACGGCGCGACCACACACCTGGCGGTCGAGCTTTTTGCGCTTCTGACCGGTGTCCGTATGACGCATGTACCGTACAGAGGAAGTGTGATGGCGGTCACCGACCTCGTTGCGGGTAACGTGCAGCTCGTCATACCACCTATGCCTGCCGCACTGGCATTCATCAAGGCCGGTCGAGCTAGAGCGCTTGCGGTGACGACCGGAAAGCGCGCGCCCGTGCTGCCCGACGTGCCAACGATGCAGGAAGCCGGCGTCAAGGGGTACGAAACCGATCTGTGGACCGGAATCCTTGCGCCTGCCGGCACGCCGCCTGCCGTTGTAAACAAGCTGCATGACGAGATCGTCCGCGTCGCCGCGCTGCCCGAGGTCAAGGAAGCGCTGGGACGCCAGGGCGCAACGGCCAACACCAGCACGCCGCAGGAGTTCAGCGCCTTCATGAAGGCCGAATTCGCGAAGTGGGCGCGCGTGGTGAAGGAAGCAAACGTGCGGCCGAACTGAGGGATAGCTCGCGCGAGGCCGCATCGACTGGAGGCAGTACGCTGCGGCGCGGATGTTCGAGCCCTCTGCGAGGAACCTTCGTTCGGCTCATGACGAAGCGCCCCGCCATCGCCTGCTCTCTGCTGCTCGACATCGGCGCCGCGTGTGCTCAGGACGACCTGGAAAGCGACAAGCTTGCGTGCGTCTACGAGCGTGGAGACATTCACTCACCCTCGACCTACCCAGGAACCTGCCCGCCGCGCGGGCACACAACGCTCCCCTCTCCCACCGG
>CAZNBS010000203.1:0-8803 GCA_964570955.1 uncultured Burkholderiales bacterium
TCCCGCCAAAGTTCAGAGTGAAGGCCATCTGCTGCTCGTCGCTGATCGCCTGATCGTGGAACACCAGCACCGCGAAGCGGTCCATTCCGGCCTCGATGGCCGCCACGTCCTCGGCTCTCACCGGCTTGCGCAGGTCGACGCCGGAGACCTCCGCGGCGAACTCCGGCGCAAGGGGATGAAGGCTCACTGCCATGGATGTCCTCTTCCGCTGTGAAGGCGATGGGCACTGTCGCCGCGCCCTGGCGACATCCTAGCGCAGATCGCAAAGCCATTACGGCGCGGGCGCACGCCCTGTGCGCGTTACTCGACTATCATGAGCGCTACGTCGCTTCGCACGCCACTGCAACCCGATGACCGCAGACGAGGATTTCTGGGACGACCTTCTGGGACACCTCACCGAGGGCATGCTCGTCCCGGTAGTCGGCCCCGACCTGCTGGTGTTCCAGGATGGCGATCGCGAGGTCACGCTGTCCCGAATGCTGGGCGAGAGACTCTCTGCCCGCTACAAGGTCGACGTCGCCTGGCACGACGGCGGCACGCTCGACGACGCAGTGCGCGCCGTGCTCGCGCGGGCCGGCCGCGACAAGCTCGAGCGCCTCTATCGCGTCGTCAACGACGCGCTGCGCGAGATCGACCCTGTGCCGCCCGATGCACTGCGCGCACTCGCACGCATCACCGACCTGCGCCTGTTCGTCAGCACCACGTTCGATTCCCTCCTGGCGCAGGCGCTGGACGAGGAGCGATTCGGCGGCAAGCGCCTCACCCAGGAGTTCTGGTTCGCCCCCAACCAGTCGACCTCTGCCCAGCAGGACAACGCGCGCGCGCCGAGTGCGAGCGCGGCGGTGTTCAAGCTCTTCGGCGAAGTCTCCTCGGTGCCCCAGTACGCCATCCACGACGAGGATATCCTGGAGTGGCTGCACGCGCTGCTGTCGGAAGCGGCACGGCTGCCCGACTGGGTGCAGCACCAGTTGAAGGAGCGCCCTCTGCTCCTGCTCGGCTGCCAGATGCCCGACTGGATCGGCCGCTTCCTGCTGCGCATGGCGAGCACCAACCGGCTGTCGCTCGGCAACAAGCAGTTCTTCATCGTCGATAGTGAGCTGTCGAACGATTCCGAACTCGCCGCTTTCTTCCGCACCTATTGCAATCCCACCTGCATTCAGGTCGTCGACCAGGACCCGCGTCGCTTCGTGGCCGAGATGCTCGCGCGCTGGCAGTCGCGTCGCGGCAGCGCTCCCTCCGCCGCTGACAGCGGAGGTGAAGCGCAGGCTGCCGGCGGCGGAACCATCTTCATCAGCTACGTGCGGGAAGACATCGAGGCGGCGCGGCGGCTCGCGGCGGCGATCGCGCGGATCGGCGGTGACGTGTGGCTGGACGAACGTCGCCTGCAGCCGGGCGATCGCTGGGAAGGCGAGATCCTGGCCAGCGTGCGCCGAGGCGTCCGCCTGTTTCTGCCGCTCGTCTCCCGGCAGACCGAAGCGCGCGAGGAAGGCTACGTCTTCAAGGAGTGGGCGGAAGCGGTGGAGCGGGCACGCGGGATTCCCAACCGGCGCTTCATCGTTCCCATCGTCATCGATCCCGACTACGACGGCAATCCGGGCGCGTTCCGCACCATCCCGGAAGCTTTTCGTGGCGTGCACTTCGGGCACGCGCCGGAGGGGCGTCCGAGTGAGGCGCTGCTCGACGCGCTTGCCCAGGAGATACGCGCCATGCGCCGCGGCGGGGACGCGCGATGAGCACTGGTGCGACCCGCCTCGACGCACAGAATCCGTGGCCTGGTCTGGATGCCTTCGACGAGGCCGGACGCCCGTTCTTTCACGGGCGCGACGAGGAGATCGCCGAGCTGCTGCGCAAGGTGCACGAAGCGCCGGTTACCGTCCTGTTCGGCAAGTCCGGCCTGGGCAAGACGTCCCTGCTGCGCGCAGGACTGTTCCCACGCCTTCGAGAGGAGCAGTACCTCCCGGTGTACGTCCGCCTCGCACTGCGCCCCGATGCCCCGCCCCCCATCCGGCAGCTGCAGGACTGCCTGGCCGACACGCTCGCGCAGGAACACATCGACGCACCGGCGATGCGGGCCGACGAATCCTTATGGGCGTACCTGCACCGGACCGACCTCGAGTTCTGGAACGCGCGCAACTTCCTGGTCACCCCGGTGTTCGTGCTCGACCAGTTCGAGGAGGTCTTTACGCTCGGCGCGAAGTTGGGCGAGGCCACCGCCCGCTTGCGCAACGACCTCGGCGACCTCGCCCAGAACCGGATTCCCGAGGCGCTGATGCCCGCGCTGTCTGGTCCCGCCGCCGATGCCCTGCAGGTGCGCGCCATGCCCTACAAGCTGCTGCTGAGCCTGCGCGAGGATTTCCTGCCGGAACTGGAGAGTTGGCGCGCCGCCATTCCCAGTCTCGCCAAAGTCCGTTTCAGATTGCTGCCGATGCGCCCGGATCAGGCCCTGGCCGCGGTGTCCGCAGCACGGGAGATCGTCGATGAACCGGTCGCCCAGCGTATCGTCGAGTTCGTCGCGGCCGCCGCCGGAACGAGTGGCGACGACACCGGGCAGGCAGCGATCGATGCTGCCATTGTCGGCAACGGCAAGGAAGGCGAAGTGGAGCCCGCACTACTGAGCCTGTTCTGCAGGGGGCTGAACGAGGCACGCAAGCGCACCGGCAAGGCCAAGATCGACGAGGCGCTGCTCGAGGGCGCCAAGCAGAGCATCATCGCCGACTACTACGCGACCTGCTTCGACGGAATGCCCGATACGGTACCGCGCTTCGTCGAGAGCGAACTGATCACCGAGAAGGGCTTCCGCAACAGCTACGCGCGCGACGACGCCGTCCCGGGGCACTTGAGCGACGAGCAGCTGCAGCGGCTGGTGGATCTGCGGTTGCTGCGCATCGGCGAATCCTACGGCGCCCAGCGCATCGAACTGACGCACGACCTGCTCACCCACGTGGTGCGCGAGGCGCGCGACCGGCGCCGTGCCGCGGACCTGGAGGCAACCGCAGCGCGGCGCGCGGCGCAGGAGCGGGAAGCCCTGCAACGGGAGGCACGCGAACGCGAGCAGGCCCTCGAGGCACAACGGCAGAAGGAACGCGAAGAGCACCTGAGGGCCGAGGCTGCGGCCGGCCGTCGTTTCAAGTACCTCGCGGTGGGACTGGCCGGGGTGCTCGCGGGTGCAATCGCTGCGGCCGCGGTCGCCTACATGCAATCGCAAAGCGCCGAGCGGGCCCGCGTGGAAGCGGACCTGCAACGCGCCGACGCCGACGCGCAGCGCCGCCTCGCGCAGGAGCGACTGGAGCGCATCACCGACGGGCTGCGCATGAAGCAAGCGGTCCTTTCCGGAGATCGAGCCCAGATCCGCTCGGCGCTCGCCGGCGAGGGATTGAGCGCGAGCAAGACCTCGTCGATCCGCTTCACCGCGCGCGCCGACGACCTCGGCTACCGGAACCCTGCCGGACAGCAGATCTACAAGTTCTCGCTCATGCCGGATCCGGCGGAACTGCAACGGATCAAGGAAGTCGTGGCGGTGATCACCTACCGCATGGACCATCCGACCTTTCAGAACGCCCTGCTCGCCACCGGCGCGGAGCGCAATTTCACGGCAAGCTACACCGGTTGGGGCTGCCTGCGTCAGGTCGTGGCCTTGATCGAGTACAAGGACCCGGACCGTCCGCCCGAATTGACGGCGTACGACATGTGCGAGGCGCTCGACTGGTAGCGCCGGACACCGATCGGGCGTCCACGCGTCACATCACGCCGCCGCCATTCACATAGATTATCTGGCCCGTCATATAGCTGGCCGCATCGGACAGCAGGAACGCAACCACCGAAGCGATCTCCTCCGGCTCACCCATGCGCTGCATCGTGATCGACTGGAGGAACGCCTGCGCACGCTCCGCACCGAGCGCATCGAGCGACTGCTGCAGCATGTCGGTACGGATGGGACCCGGCCCAACGCCGTTGACGCGGATGCCGTGCCGGCCCTCCTCCTTGGCGAGGATGCGCGTGAAGGCCTCCAGACCCGCCTTGGACACGGCATAGATGCCGTAGCCCGCGGGCATGCGCTGCGTGACGTTGGACGACAGGTTGATCACATGGCCACCCCCTTGCGCGCGCATGACCGGCACGACCGCGCGCGCCAGGCGGTAGGGTGCGGTGAGGTTGACCTCAAGCACGCGCGTCCAGTCCTCGTCCTCGAGGTCGGCGAAGAATACGTTCGGCACGTGTACACCGGCGTTGTTCACCAGCACGTCGATGCGGCCGCACGCGCCGGTCGTTTCGGCAACCAACGTGTCGATCTGATCGGCGCGGCCGACGTCGCACTGCAGTGCAAGCGCTTCGCAGCCGGCCTTGCGCAACTCGGTGCACAGTGCATCGGCTTCTTCGCGCCGAGATCGATACGTGAAGACCGGCCGGTAGCCGCCCTTCGCGAGATTGCGCACGATCGCCGCACCGATGCCGCGCGATCCGCCCGTGACCAGGGCCACCTTGTTGTCTGTCATGCTGTCCTCCCTTTCCCCTCGGTGTCATCCCGACCCAACGGCGTGGGATTCCCGCTTAGTACCCACCCATCACGCCGTCTGTCCACCGCATGAACTTCCTGCGCCCGCCGTACAGCCGAAGCAATGCCGCGCCGTGACGATCGTGCGCCGATGCCACGCCTCCTCGTCGAAGTCGGCGATGTGCGACCCCGCACCCGCTGCCAGCTCGAGCTCCAGCATCTGATTGAAGTCGCAGTCGTACAACCGTCCATCCCACCCGACCGAAAGCGTGTTCCGGCACATGACGCCGTCGAGCGCAGCGGGATTGAACGCGTTCACCAGCCGCTCCATGTAGGCGTCGAGATTGCCCGAACTCTCCAGCCACTCCAGGAAGCGCGAGATCGGCATGTTGTTGAGCACGAACAGCCGGTCGAAGCTCACCGCGAAATTGCGCTGCAGCGCGTCGCGCCACTCGCGCTCCAGCGTCGCCTGGGAAGCGCCGAGAAACGCCCCGGCCGGATTGGACACGAGCGTGAGACGCCGCCTCGAATCGCCCTGACCATAGCCAGCGGCGTTCAGACGCCGCAGCGCCTCGATCGACCGCTCGTACACACCCTCGCCGCGCTGCGCGTCCGTGTTCGGTCGGCGGTAATGCGGCAGAGAGGCGATCACTTCGATTCCGCGCTCGGCGAACCAGTCGATCAGCCCGGCGTTTCGCCGAAGCAGCAGGACCGTGAGATTGCATCGATCCATCACGTGTTTGCCGGCGTCCACCGCCGCCTGCACGACATCGCGGAAGCGCGGGTGCAGTTCCGGCGCGCCGCCGGTCAGATCGACCGTGTGCGCGCGGCTGCGTCGAATCGCCGCGATGGTGGACTCGACCACATCGCCCGGCATCATGGCGTCTGTGCGATCAGGACCGGCATCCACGTGGCAGTGCCGGCACGTCATGTTGCACAGCTTGCCCAGATTCACCTGGAAGATCGCCAGGTGGTCCGGGCGCGGCGGCCCCGCCAGCCTGTCGAACTCGACGCGTTCGCCCGCGCGCTCGAGCGGTACAGCCGCCAGGGTGCGCAATTGCGCGCCGGCGTCGGCCAATCGCATCTGCCGCTGCCGCAGCGTCGCAGCCGCACGGGGAGTGGAATCGCGCGTGGCCAGATAATCGGCGACCTCGCCGACGCCGACTGGAGTCGTCAAGCCGTCCATCTACATTCCCAGCGTGCCGGCTTTCTCGCGCATCTGCATGCCGTGCACCAGCGAGGCGCCACCGCGGATGGCGACCGCCACGTGCAGCGCCTCGGTCATCTGCTCGAAGTCCGCGCCCTTCTCCTGGCAGTCCTGCGTGTACGCGTCGATGCAGTACGGGCACTGCACCGCGTGCGCGACGGCCAGTGCGATCAGGCTCTTCTCACGCGCGGTCAACGCACCGTCGGCGAACACGCAGGCGTAGTAGTCGAAGAACTTCTTGCCCAGCTCGGGGCTGCCCTCAGCGATCTTGCCGAAGTCGGCGAGGTGCTGCGTCTTGTAATAGCTTTCCAACGCGGTCTCCACTTGGTCGATTTTTGCCCGTCGGGGCCAACGTGCACCCCCGCCAGATCCTTGGTGTGGTACGGGCAGGGTACAGTTCCGGATGCAGCAGATGCCGCGCGCACGCCGGCTTCGCTACCATTGGCGCCCAGCGTACCGTCCCGCTCGTCTCTGCCTCGACCTTGTACCATGGAACGCCGCATCGCCCACCTGGACATGGACGCGTTCTACGCGTCGGTCGAACTGCTGCGCTATCCGCAGCTGCGCGGCCTGCCTCTGGTCATCGGCGGCAGGCGCCGGGCATCGCTCGACGGCGCCCCAGCGTTCGCACAGCTGCGTGATTACGTAGGGCGCGGCGTTGCGACCACCGCCACCTACGAGGCCCGAGCCCTCGGAGTCCACTCGGGGATGGGACTGATGAAGGCCGCGCGACTCGCACCCGATGCGGCGCTCCTTCCCGCCGACTTCGAGGAGTACGGGCGCTTCTCCCGGCTGTTCAAGGCGGCGGTGGCGGAGATCGCCCCGCAGATCGAGGATCGCGGCATCGACGAGATCTACATCGACCTCACCGCGCTGCCTGGCGATAGTGCAGCGCTTGCCCTGCGCATCAAGGACAACGTGCGCCGCGCCACGGGACTGAGCTGCTCCATCGGCATCACGCCGAACAAGCTGCTGTCCAAGCTGGCGTCCGAACTGGACAAGCCCGACGGCATCACCGTCCTGCACGAGGCCGACATCCCCGCGCGCATCTGGCCGCTTTCCGTGCGCAAGATCAACGGCGTGGGGCCGCGGTCGGGCACCAAGCTCGAGGACCTGGGGATCGCGACCATCGGCACACTCGCCCATACCCCGTTGGAACAGCTGCGCGAGCACTTCGGCGAGCGGCAGAGCCGATGGCTGCTGGATGCGGCCAACGGTCGCGACGACCGACCGGTGCTGACGGTGCGCGAACCGAAGTCGATCAGCCGTGAGACGACCTTCGAGCGCGATCTGGACGCAGTGCGCGACCGGCCCGAGTTATCGCGTCTGCTGATCGGACTGTGCGAACGCGTCGGCGGCGACCTGCGACGCAAAGGCTATGTCGGACGCACGATCGGCGTGAAGCTGCGCTACGCCGATTTCCGCATCGTCACGCGCGATACCACCCTGGAATCGGCGACCGACGATCCTGCCGAAATCCTCGCGGCCGTGCGCGAGTGCCTGCGGCGCGTGCCGCTGGACCGACGCCTGCGACTGCTGGGTGTACGCGTGGGGACCCTCACCGGCGATTCAGACCCTGCGCCGTCCGACGCCGCGCCTTCGACGCTTCGCCTGTTCGACCGCTGACCTGCACGGCGAGGGTCCTCACTTCGTTCGGAACGACAACGAGGCGAAAGTCGCAATGACACCGTGGGTTGTTCCGAAGCGACACTTGGAGTTGGCGCGACTCGAATCCGACGGTGTCAGCCCGGGCTGCCGGCGAGGAATCCTCGCCTTGGCGCCTCTACCGGCGAGCGCTCAGGCCTCCTCGCTGCCCTGGGCCAACTTGCCGTACCAGTCTTCCACCGTTATGAGCCCGCCGGCCTGCTCTGCCCTGCCCTGATCCTTCGCCGGCAGGCTCGCCTGCACGATGTCGATGCGCTTCCAGCCGGCGAGTGGCGTCTCGCACTTCTCCTGCGGCACGTAGCGCGATGACTTGACCTGCTCGTAGCGATGCACGTATCGCGGGCAGTTGGGCCAGCTCGCTTCCACGCTCACGCGTACGACGCCCTGCGCCTCGTGGTACTCCATCATCAGCGGGTCGTTCATGTCCACCCTCGCGGTGCCCTGCACGCGCAGCCGGTTGGGGGTGACGAAGTCGATGAACAGCATGCCGATATTGGGGTTGTCGGCAATGTTTCCCCAGGAGTAGAACATGCCGTTGCCGTCGTAGAACGGGAAGGCGATCGTCGTCTTGTCCACGACGCGAACGAAACCACGCTCCCCTCCCTTGTACGAGACGGTGGGCTGGCCCCTGTGATCGATGGTGGACAGGAAGAACATATCCCGTGACTCGATGAAGGCCTTGGCATTGTCGTCGAGCTCCTTGACGATGAAGCCGCCCTCCAGCAGGTCCGCTAGCCGCCGGGTGTCGAACTGATCCTGCAGCGACCGGTGCGTCGCGCTGTACATGTTGCTCATTACTCTCCTCCGGGTTTCTGGTCTAATGTCCGTGCGGGCAGCGGCAGCGATCCGAACGCGCACGCCGCGATCCTATCAGATCGCCCACGGAGGAATCCTTGCCCCACATTCAGCACGAGCCGGCCGACGCGACGGCCACGACCGTCGATCACGAACGGAGCACCCTGGGACCGGTGCACGTCATGCCGGCCGACGAGCTCCGGGCACACGTGGGCAGCGAACTCGGCGCGAGCGACTGGATCACGGTCGACCAGCGCATGATCGACACCTTTGCCGACGTCACGCGCGACCGCTATTTCATCCACATCGACCCGGCCCGCGCCGCCCAGACCCCTTTCGGCGGCACCATCGCACACGGCTTCCTCACCCTGTCGATGCTGGCGCACATGGCCTACCAGGTCTGTCCGGGCATCGCAGGCACCAAGGCCCAGCTCAACTACGGCTTCAATCGCATCCGCTTCGTCGCGCCGGTCCCGGTGGACGCACGCATCCGCGGACGCTTTCTGCTCAAGAACTTCTCGGCGAACGCGCAACGCTGGCAGGCGATCTACGACGTGGTCGTCGAGATAGAAGGCAAACCCAAGCCGGCCCTGGCTGCGGAGTGGGTGGCGGCGGGGTTGTTCGAAGACCCGGACTGATCCACC
>CAZNBS010000204.1:0-7116 GCA_964570955.1 uncultured Burkholderiales bacterium
CATGGAAGGTGCCTGTCCGCAGTCCGGATGTCGCGGCTGCCCGGGTCGTCGTTCGGGTGTGCCCCGCCGAAGTGCGGGACGAGCCGCCCCGCATTGCGCAGACGAAATCGATGCCGCCCCTTCAAGCCCCCCGGGAGCTCTCATGAGCGACGCTGTCTCGATCAGCGAGAAGTCGCTCGCCTACCGATTCTTTCAGGACATCGCGCTCGACCTGTCGCGCCGCGAACTGAAGTTTCCGACCTTCCTGGATGCCGCGCTGCGCGTCCGGCTAGTCGTCAGCCGGCATGACGCCGGATCCAACGAGGTGGCCCAGGCCGTGCGGGGAGAGCCGCTCCTGTCGGCGCGCGTCGTCTCGATGGCCAACAGCGTCGCCGTCAATCCGTCCGGCAAGTCCGTGACCGACCTGAAGAGCGCGGTCCTGATGATTGGCCACAACTCCGTGCGCAGCCTGGCCGCGTCGCTGGCGATCGCGCAGATTGCCCAGGCGAAGGCGCTGGAGCCATTTGCCGACGAGTGCCGGCAGGTCTGGGAGCACAGCATGGAGGTCGGCGCGCTGGCGTTCGTGCTTGCACGCCGGCGGGGCCGTGTCGATCCGGAGGAGGCACTTTTCGCCGGGCTGGTGCACGACCTGGGTCACTTCTACCTCTTGTACCGCGCCACGCAGTTTCCCGAGATGATGGGCAGAGACCGCGAGGAACTGCACGCCCTGATCGGAGCGTGGCATCCGGGCATCGGCGCGGGATTGCTCCAGAACCTGAAGATGTCGGATCGCCTCGTGCGCGCCGTCGACGAGCACGAGGTGCGCGGCGTGCCGGTGACCGAACCTCTGACCGAGATCCTGATGCTTGCCGACCGCTGCTCCACCAAGCACGGCATGGCGCCGCCGCCCGAGCACGCGCGTAACGACGGGGAGGGGGCGGTCGAGGGGCTGGACGAGGCGTCCGCCCGCGCACTGCTCGACGAGGCGGGCGAGGAGGTGCGCTCGCTGCTCAGCGTGCTGCGCGGGGGGAAGCAGCCCGATAAACGTTCGGCGACCAGAAGCTAGCGGGCCGGGCGCGCTGGACTCAGGTGCCGAGCTTGCCGGCCAGGTCCAGGAAGGATGTGGCGGCGAAGTCGACCGGAACCGTCGGGCCGGTCTCCCCCTTGCCGGGGCCGAACTCGTCGGCGCGCACAACGTGCGCGGTGCGCAGCCCGCAGCGTGCAGCGGCTGCCAGATCGTCGCTGTGCGCGGCCACCATCATGACGTCGGAGGGCTTCAGGCCGAACGATTCGGCCGCGGTCAGGTAGACCACGGGCTTGGGCTTGTAGTCGCGGGCGATCTCCGCGCCGAGGATCGCGTCCCATCGGAAGTCGTTGCGCCGCGCCAGATCGACCATCAGGGCGATGTTTCCGTTCGAGCATGGTGCCAGCAGAAAGCGCTTGCGCAGGCGGTGCAGCCCCTCGGTTGCATCGGGCCAGGCATCGAGGCGATGCCAGGCGAGGTTGAGGTCCTGCAGCACCGCTTCGTCGACCTGCTCGAGGCCGAAGCGGGGCCGGATGCGCTCGAGCATCCGGCGATGGACGACGTCCAGGCGCGAAAACGGAAGCCGTCCCGAGCGGACCTCTTCCATGCCGGGTTGATATTCCGCGCGCCAGGCATCGGCGAACGCGATCCAGTCCAGGTCGTGTCCGAGCGGTGCGAGAATGCGCTCGGCGTCTCGCGCAACGCCGTTACGCCAGTCCACCACCGTACCGAACACGTCGAATATCAGCGCCTTCACGTCCTGCATAGCGTTCTCTTTCCTTCGGTCTGCGCGTGACCCGGGCATGCGCGAGTCCCGCGGCCTTCAAGGCTGCCATCGAGTCATAATCTTCTCTAATTCCGCCGTGGATCGCACGGGGGACGTCACGATACAGGAATCGCTGCGCGGCCGGACGATCCCATGGCACGGCCACGCTGGGAGGGCGCATGCGGCTGCAGGACAAGATCGCGATGGTGGTGGGGGCCGGGCAGACCCCGGGGGAGGGCATCGGCAACGGGCGCGCAACCGCCTTGCGCTTCGCCCAGGAAGGCGCGCGCGTGCTGGCGCTCGATCGCAACCTCGCGTCCGCCAAGGAGACGGCGGGCATGATTGCCGCCGAAGGCGGCGAGTGCGTGCCGATGGAAGTCGACGTCACACGAGAGGCCTCGCTGGTGGCAGCCGTGCGCTTCGCCGTGCAGCGCTGGGGACGCATCGACATCCTGCACAACAACGTAGGTATGAGCGTCGCGGGCGGCGACCGGCCGCTCGCGGAGCTCGACGAGGCGACGTTCGACCGCCTGTGCGCCGTGAACCTGCGCGGCACCATCATGGCCTGCAAGCACGTCGTGCCGGTGATGCGCGGTCAACGCGCCGGCGCCATCGTCAACATCTCCTCGATTGCGGCCTGGGCGCATTATCCACTGGTGGTCTACAAGGCGACAAAGGCCGCCATGATCGCGTTCACGCAGCAGCTCGCTCTGGACAATGCCGAGTTCGGTGTGCGCGCCAACGCCATCCTCCCTGGATTGATGAACACCCCCATGGCGATCGAGGGGCGCGTGAGCAACTGGCGCAAGACGCGCGAGCAGATCGTCGCCGAACGCGATGCCCAGGTACCGCTGCGCCGTCGCATGGGAAGTGCATGGGATGTGGCCAACGCCGCGCTGTTTCTGGCCTCCGACGAAGCGGGCTTCATCACTGGCGTGGCGCTGCCGGTCGATGGCGGCGCTCTGGTCAAGATCGGCTAGTCGGGTTGGCAATCTCGGGAGCAGCGACTGCGGTGGGCACTGAAATGCAGCCACCGCGCCGAGCAGGTGCACCTGACGCAGACCGCTTGGTGGGCCCGTGTGATTGTGTCGCCGTTCATGCCGGGCAATTCGGGCGCAGGCGTTCGAAGTTCCACGCGTCGCGGACGATCGTGTCGATGTCGGTGCGCTGCGGCCGCCATCCAAGTTCACGCTGCGCCAGCCGGGAGTGGGCGACGAGCCGCGCAGGATCGCCCACGCGACGGGCCGCATCGATCACCGGGAGCGTCTGGCCTGTCATCCGCTCCACGGCGCGTATCACGCTGAGAACCGAGTGCCCGGTGCCATTGCCGAGATTGAATGCTGCGCTTGGGCGGCCGGCACGCAGCCATTCCAGCGCGAGCAGGTGCGCCTGGCACAAGTCGAGCACATGGACGTAGTCGCGGATGCAGGTGCCGTCGGGCGTGTCGTAGTCCCGCCCGAAGATCGATGCGTGTGGGCGGCGACCGGCCGCCACCTTCAGCAAGAGGGGGATCAGGTGCGTCTCCGGTTCGTGGCGTTCGCCGATGCGCCCCTTCGGGTCGGCACCGGCTGCATTGAAGTAGCGCAGGCATATCGAGCGCACGCCGTACGCACGCTCGTAGTCATGCAGCATGCGCTCGACCATCAGCTTCGATGCGCCGTAGGCGTTGACGGGAGCATGCGGGTGAGTCTCGTCGATCGGCACGTAGGCGGGTTCGCCGAAGATCGCGGCCGTCGAGGAGAAGACGCAGTGCCGCACCCCGGCGCGCACCATCGCGTCGAGGAGGTGCACCGTGTTGCAGACGTTGTTGCGATAGTACTTGCCCGGATCGGCCACGGACTCGCGCACCTCGATGCATGAAGCGAAGTGCATGACCGCGTCCACGCGGTGCGCGTTCAGTACGGCAGCCAGCGCAGTGGCATCGGCCAGGTCAGCTTTGACGAACACCCCTCCCAGGACCGCGTCGCGGTGCCCGCTCGCGAGACTGTCATACGTCACCACGTGGTGGCCCGCCTCGAGCAGGGTCAGCACCATGTGCGAGCCGATGTAGCCCGCGCCGCCGACGACTAGAACATTCACGACTACAGCCGATTCCTGTGAATTGCGCTCCGCGGATGCATGACTTCTCCTCTGCACCTCTTCGCCGCCCACTGCCCCCGCGGGACTGACGGGTCAGCATCAGCATGGGTAGTGCCCACTTACCGCTCGGCAGCGCTGCGGTCCCGCAACTCGCCATGAGAGAATTGCGGCTCGCGGAACAGGGAGAGAAACATGGCAAGAGCGATCGTGATGCAGGCGCCGGGCGGGCCGGAGGTGCTGAAGGTGGAGGAGGTGGCCGTGGCTGACCCGGGTGCCGGCCAGGCTCGGCTGCGCCAGACCGCGGTCGGCGTGAACTTCCACGACATCTACGTGCGCAGCGGGCTATACAAGACGCTCCAGCTTCCCGGGATCCCGGGCCTCGAGGCAGTCGGTGTGGTCGAGGCGGTGGGCCCCGGCGTGAACCAGGTCGCCGTAGGCGATCGCGTCGGCTACATCACGCGTGCGTACGGCAGCTATGCCGCGGGACGCCTGATCGACGCGGAGATGTTGATCAAGCTTCCCGCGGGCATCGACGATCGCACCGCTGCCGCAACACTGCTGCGCGGACTCACCGCCCGGATGCTCGTGCACGACGTGCACCGCGTGCAGCCGGGCACGACAGTGTTGGTGCACGCCGCGGCGGGGGGCGTCGGTCGCCTGCTCGCGCAGTGGACGCACCACCTCGGAGCCACGGTGATCGGTACAGTGGGCAGCGAGGACAAGGCCCGCATTGCACGCGAGTGCGGGTGCGACCACGTCATTCTGTACCGCAGCGAAAACTTCGTCGATCGCGTGCAGGCCATCACCGGTGGGCGAGGGGTGGATGTCGCCTACGATGCGGTGGGCAAGGACACCTTCATGGGTTCGATGACATGCCTGGCGCGGCTCGGCCACATGGTCAATTACGGCCAGGCATCGGGCCCGGTTCCGCCCATCGAGTTGTCGCTGCTGTTCCAGAAGTCGAACTCGGTGACGCGCCCTGCGGTGTTCCACTACCTGGAGGACCGGCCACGTCGCGACGAAATGACTGCTTCGCTGTTCGATGCACTTTCGAAAGGCGTGCTGACCCCCGGCACGATCCACGAGTACCGCTTTGAGGATGTCGGTCAGGCGCAGCTGGACATGGAGGGGCGCAAGACGGCGGGGGCGGTGATCCTCTCCGTGTAATCCGAAGCGAAGCGTGCCCAAGCGCCGAATGCACATCGATTGCTGGGATCACTGATCTTTTGGATTCACCAGGTTATAGCCTGCATGCCGCTCCTCACGGTACATCAGCGCGCGAGCTATCGTGATGCCACACCGGTGCATTCTGGAGCACCGGCTGATGCTCCGCCCACGCGAAAGCCACGATGTGTGATTGCTGGAGAGGGCACTCGTAATCGCGGGGCGGTTCTGGCAACTGCCGCGAGCGTGCGCTCTCTTCGCGCGCCGAACCAGTGACTATTGCGAGTCCGTTCGGGGCTG
This sequence comes from uncultured Burkholderiales bacterium, assembly GCA_964570955.1. Classification (GTDB taxonomy): domain Bacteria; phylum Pseudomonadota; class Gammaproteobacteria; order Burkholderiales; family SHXO01; genus SHXO01. The sequence continues at coordinate 5,313 of CAZNBS010000204.1, forward strand.
ATCCGAACCCCTGGGTATCCACATCAGTAGCGCCATACCGGCCGCAGCAGAGCATACGGACGCGAGGAAGATTCCCAGTTTGGCGCTGTCGATCAAGCTATCCGGTAACGCCCGGTTGGCGATGAATAGCGCCATCGTGAAACCGATTCCGGCAAGAACGCCACCACCTGCAAGTACTCGCCAGCTTAGCTCCGGCGGACGTATCGCAATACCCGTACGCACCGCCAGCCAACTGAACGTCAATACACCAATCGGTTTGCCCAAAGTGAATGCGATGAATACAGCGACCGTGAGGGAGCTCCCCAAATTGCTGAAGGACATAGGCAGCCCAGCGTTGGCGAAAGCGAAGAGCGGCACGATCACGAAACCCACCCACGGATGAAGTGCAATCTCCAAGCGCTCCACTGGAGACAGCGTTTCACGGGCAGCAATCTCGGCGACCTGCAGCGTGCCCCGATCCCTCGTGTCACCGCTACCCTCGTCGCCGGCTGGATGCGCGATGACTCGGTTCAGTATGGCGTACAAACGCTCATCGCTTACCCATCGGCGGGCCGGTGTCATCAAGCCGAGTACCACGCCTGTAATCGTGGCGTGGACACCCGAGGCATCCACTGCGAGCCAAGTGAGGCCGCCAACAAGGAAGTAGAGCGGAAAACCGCGGACGCCTACCACAGCCATCACGCGAACGACTCCAACGCCGAGCGCTCCCAGGGCGAGCGCACCCCATGCGATGTCACTGCTGTAGCCGATGGCGACGACGAGAATCGCACCGATGTCGTCCACGATTGCCAGCGAGAGCATAAAAACGCGAAGGCTCTCTGGTATGCGAGATCTCAGCAGCGCGAGGCAGCCGATGACAAACGCGGTGTCGGTTGCCATGACCGTGCCCCAGCCATGCTGACCGGGTTTGCCCCACTCCAGCAGTAGGTACAACGAGGCGGGCACAACCATGCCGCCCAGAGCGGCCGAGATGGACAGTGCGGCCATACGGGGGTTGCTCAGTTCGCCAAGAACCAACTCGCGCTTGAGCTCCAGGGCGACAAGGAAGAAGAACAGGGTCATCAGCGCGTCGTTGATCCAGACTCTCAGGGATCGCGCATATTCCAGCGAGCCGACGTGAAAACCCACACTTGATTCCCAGGCGTCCGCATAAACTTGAGCCCACGGGGAGTTGGAGAGCACGATCGCGGCAACCGTGAAGAAGAGAAGAGCCGCTCCGCCAGCGGCCTCGATGCGCAAGAACCGGGCGAACGGCCTGGTCACCCGATCCACTAGTTCTCTCGGTAACCGGTCGATCTCTCTTTGGTGTTGCCGATCCGCACGCATGATTCGAGTCTATGGATTCCCACGAGTCAGAATGACGTTTCCGGGATGATCCATGTCTCTCCCGACCACCGTAGGCAAGGGCCCGGAGCCAGGGCCGAGCGCCTAGGCACGAAGTGACCTAACCGAAGGGCGTACTGGTCGTGTTCGGGGTGAGGTCGTTGGATGGAAGATGGGATTCAGCGAAAGGGGGGGCGTGGCGTCAGGGTCATCGCCTGTAGACACGGAGTTATGTGTCCGATCCAGCGTTCGATCCAATAGACGCCTGTCGGCGAGATCGTAGTTTTTGGTGGTTACGCGCCAGCCAATCACCCGCGAATAAGCCACGCACCCCGAGGCACTTGGTATCTGAGGTCTTCGCACTTTCCTGGGGGTGGTTGCTGACCTGGCTCTCGATCTGGATACCATATGCGGCACTCACCGGGAGGAGGCATATGTCCAGCCGGGATAGGGTATTCGTCGTCCGGGTGGTCCCTATGGC
>CAZNBS010000204.1:7126-8416 GCA_964570955.1 uncultured Burkholderiales bacterium
ATGGCGGGGCTCATCAATAACGACCCCGCCATCAACCGCGCATCCGGCAAACAACGCGACGACCAGCAGAGAGCGAGCGTCTCGTTTCATACGCATTCCTACTTGAATTTGTCCGGGCGCGCGCATGATACGCGCCATTGGTGATGTGGACATTTCGCTCGCACAGGAAAAGTTGCTCCGCTGCCTGCTTCGTAAGGTGGTTGCTGCAGCGCTGTCTGACCGTCAGCTGTTGCCTGACAATTTCTGCCGGTTGCAAGAAATCGTTCTCGACAGAGTCACTTGCATCCTGTACCGCCCTTTACAGGTCACCCGGGATACTCGATGCGTTCGCCCCACAATCCCAAACTAAGCTCAGCGGGTACGTGTCCGCGCCAATCGCCGAGGAAAAGGATCCGACCGTCACTCGTCAACTTTACCGGTTCGGGCCGGTTCGATGCTTTGCTGTGCTTCTCCTGGTCTCTGTGCTGATACCAGTAGATGCCGGGCGATTGGGGAGATTGCTTCGTCCATTCCATATACGCCCTCATTTTGTTAGATTGTAGATGGCCTTCTCGTACATTTGGCGTGATACATGCGCCTGTTCGAGCGCGTTCGCAGGCAGTGGCCGCCGGCGTTCATCATTCATCCACGCGCAAAGGCGACGCGGTACTGGCTGCGTCGCTTTCTTCGCTGATGCGCGTGAAGTGGCCGACGCAGCCCGCCGATGGAGGCTGATTTCCTCGAAGCTCGGCCGATCGCCGATCGGCAGGAGATGACCGCACGGTGAGCCATGGCGATAAGCCGACTACTCGCTAGCGCGGCTCTCTAATCCTCGCTTCACTTCCTCTTCGTCGTGTCCCCTGGCGCGGGAGACTTGGAGCCCCCCAGCGGCGCCGGAGGTTTCGGCTGCTTGGGTTTCTTGTGCTCTCGGTTGCTGCGTTGTTGCCCCTTAGGCATCTCCGTACTCCTGTTCCGTAGGGCTACTGCGATGCGTCAGGATGCGATGCCCTCGCGCCGAAGTTGCGCGTAGTTAACCGCATCCGCCAGCCGTTCATACCGGTATCCCTGGAGATGAAAGGCATTGCCGGAGAATGTGATGCCGAACTCGGCCATGATTCGGCTGCGCTCTGCCTTCACGTCTGATTCCGTACGCTCGGACACTCGCTGTGCGATCGACTCTTCCGAAATTTTTTCATTGGACATGGTCCCTCCGTGCTGACAACTGCAGGCCGGCGACAAGCGCCCTTGCACCTGCTGACAGTATGCGCCCGCCGCGCGCGCACTCCTAATCATTTCTTGATCATTATCATT
>CAZNBS010000204.1:8426-8795 GCA_964570955.1 uncultured Burkholderiales bacterium
CATGGTTGACGCCATCTGGAACAGCGCTCGGCGACATTGGGACGCTCACGAGGCACGGGCGGACGTGGTCGCCTCCATCGGACTTTCCTCAGCCTGCTCTCTCATTTGTGAACCGAGTGACTTCACGGAAGATCGCGCACCAACGCCGTGGCGGCGAACGAGGGCACGCGTACGTCCGAAGGGCGTTCGCACAAAGAGACGATTCGCGTCGAAGTTCAATGCGAGGTCCTAGCAGCAGCCGTACAGCTGTGACCAGTGGTATCAGCGAACTGGTTGTAGGAGGAGCGGTGATAGGGACGTAAACATCTATCGCAGAACGTTGGTCCCCCCGACAGGAATCGAACCTGTATCTAGCGCTTAGGAGGCGCT
>CAZNBS010000205.1:0-4692 GCA_964570955.1 uncultured Burkholderiales bacterium
GTGAGCATCTTGCCTACGAACGTCTGCAGTTTCTGCTGGTTCACCTGCGTCATGCCTGCCTCCATGGATGCGGACAACACTCGAGATCTGCGGCTGGCGGCCCCGTGCTATAGTCGATTCGACTATTGCAGGTTCGATCCAGCCACGGCACGAAACCGAGTGTGCCGACGAGTGGTGTGACGGGCTTTGCCGATCGTCCTGAAATTTGTGCAGCCCGCGCTCCATCCGTGGGGAGACACCATTGGATGCACTCTCCGAAGCCCTGCGTGCCGTTCGGATGACGGGTGCGATCTTTCTCAGGGCAGAGTTCACGGCACCGTGGACGTTCGCCTCCCCGCTTGCACGCCAGGCGGCGCCGGTCCTGGCACCCAGAACCGACACGATCATCATCTACCATCTCCTGATCGAAGGCACGGCGTGGGTGAAGGTTCCCGGTGTCCCCGAGATAGCGGTCGAGGCCGGCGAGATCGTCGTCATTCCGCATGGCGAAGCCCACACGTTCGGACATGGCTCTCCCAAGGAAGTGTTCGATGGCGCAGCGGCACTGCGGCAACACATTGCCGGGAAAATGCACACGCTGCGGCATGGTGGCGGCGGGAGCGTGACGCGGTTCGTGTGCGGCTTCATGGGTTGCGACCGTCACGCGGAACGGCTGTTTCTCTCGGGCCTGCCGACGACCATCAAGGTCAACGTTCGAAACGAGCCTGCAGGTGCCTGGCTGGAGAACTCGATCCAGCATCTCGTGTCGCACGGGGAGCCTGGCGAACCCGGGCTGAGCATCCTCTTGTCGAAGCTGTCAGAGGCGCTGTTCATCGAGACGATGCGCTGCTATATCGCGCGCCTTCCCGTGGATTCGACAGGTTGGCTCGCAGGCGCCCGGGATCCTGTAGCCGGCGCGGCGCTTGCCCTCATGCATCGAAGTCCCGCCGAGCCATGGACGATCGCCCGACTGGCGGATCAGATCGGCAGTTCCCGCTCGGTGCTCGCGGAGCGTTTTATTCGTTATCTCGGGGAATCGCCAATCGCCTACCTCACTCGCTGGCGAATGCAGCTGGCAGCGCGCATGCTGCAAGAGACGCGCATGGACATTCTGCAGATTGGTCTTGCCGTTGGCTACGAATCGGAGCCCTCGTTCATTCGCGCGTTCAAGCGTGAATTCGAGGCCCCGCCGGCGCGCTATCGCGCGCTTCAGGCGAAAGGGCGCAGTTGAGGTGCGGGATCCTGCGCAGAGTTCCTAGGAACCCGTAAGCTCGGGTCTCGCGCGTGACGCAGATCGTGCGCGCCCGGCCAGACATCGTCGGCAAGGGAGCAGCAGTGGAGCGTGGCGAGTGCGCATCGTCACTGCGGAGTCGTGAGCTTCAGACCCACGATTCCCGCAACGATCGCGGCAATGCTGATGAGTCGGGACGCGCTGACCGGTTCACCGAACAGCAGGATCCCGAGCAGCACGGTGCCGACCGCTCCGATGCCCACCCAGATGCTGTAGGCGCTGCCGAGGGGCAGCGAGTTCATCGCGATGCCGAGCAACCAGACGCTGACCAGCATCGCCCCAATGGTCCAGGCCGTCGGCCAGGGCCGCGTGAAACCTTCGGTGTACTTCAATCCCACGGCCCAGCCGACTTCGAACAGCCCGGCGATGAAGAGGATCGTCCACGACATGTTGCGCTCCTTCCAGATGATGGGGTCGTCCCCGAGCGTGGCGGAGCAGTGAGGTCGTCCTCACATCCGAGATGATGATGAATGTACGACTGCGGCGCCTCCAGGAATTCGGGAAACCGTCGAGATCGGCGCGGACGTCTGGGTGAGCGGAAGCGCGATCATCCTCCCTGGCGTGCGGATAGGGTCCCGGGCGGTGATCGGTGCAGGCAGCGTCACTCGCGACGTTCCCGAACCGGTGTTCGCGGCAGGCAATCCCTGCCACGTGATTTCGGAGATCACGGAATAATCCTTCGCCACACCCCATCGCCCGTCTCAGGCGCCCTGCTCTTCGGTCTCGTCGGATGGTCGTTTCCGCCTTGGTGGCGTGCCGGCTCCAGCAAAGGGAACCGGACGACGAACTCGGTACCCAGATCCATGCCCTCGCTGTACGCCTTGATCGTTCCGCCGTGCAGCGCCACCCACTTCTTCACCAGGGACAGCCCCAGCCCCATGCCGTTGCACTGCACGCGCGGATCGTCGACCTGGACGAACGGATCGAACACCCGCTTGAGCTTGTCAGGGGCGATGCCGACGCCATTGTCTCGAATCGACAGGACGGCGTCACCGTCCACGCGTGCCGTCTTCACGACGATGCGTCCGAACTGTGGCGTGTACTTGACGGCGTTCTCGATCAGGTTGACGGCGATTTGACCCAAGCGCGTGGCATCGCCTTCGATCGTCAGCGCCTCGGGGTGGTAGACGGCGACGACACGGTGGCAGCGCTCCTCGACGTGACCGTGGCAAGCCTCGAGCGCAGCGCGCACGGCGGCATTGAGATCCACAGGCGCGAGCCGCAGCCGCTCCTTCCCCGATGGCATCCTGGCTGCACAGAACAGGTCTTCTGCGAGCCGGGCCAGTACCTCGACCTGGCGACCGATCGCATCGATCGGCTGCGCCTGCTCGCGTCCTGCGGGCGCTCTGCGCAACACCTCCAGCCACAATCCGATAGCGTTGAGCGGGGTGCGCATCTCGTGTCCGGCTGCGCGAAGGAGGTCGACCGGGCTCTGCTCCAGGGTCGCGTCGCTGCACGCATTCCCGGATGCGAGACGTGCATCGAACCGTTCTCCGTCGGCCAGCCGCTCGTGGCGGCGCGGGTCGAAGTATTCGGCCCTCGCCCGGGTAGAGGCATATCGTAGCGACTGCGCGACGCTTCTTCGCTTTTCCTGGGTCGTCATGCTCATCCTCCTAGGTGGTCTTCGCAGTCGGCGCATGCCCGTCCATCGTCCATGCGCCGGCGCTCACCATCCTAGCGGCGCACACCGGGGATGGGTAGCCGGGCAGGAGGAATCACACTGTTTCCACGCGACGACCGTAAGGCTCGGGACGGCCGGTTCGACGCGTGTGCGCCGCTCGCGCTCGTGCATAGCGAGCGGCGCGGGCTGCCGTCGGCGCGGGCCCGTGGTATTCGAATGGGTGGCGCGCCTACTTTGCGTGCATCCTGACCCAGGCGACATACCGATCCATCCAGCCTTGCAGGAACGCACGACTGTCCGATCCGATTCCGCCAGAGGAATCGAACAGACCCTCCTTCGCCTGGATGAAACACTCCGGCTGGCCGAGTGTCGGACAATCCAGATAGCCGAGCACATTGCGCAGGTGCTGCTGCGCAACAGCGGTGCCGATGGCTCCGATGGACACGCCGACGATGCCGGCCGGCTTGCCCGCCCAGGCGTTCTGCCCGTAGGGACGCGACGCATGGTCGATCGCGTTCTTGAGCACGCCCGGAATCGAGCGGTTGTACTCGGGCGTCACGAACAGGACACCGCGCATGGCGGCGATCTCGGACTTCAGACGCCGCACCGGCTCGGCCTGGTTCGCGTCGTCGTCCTGGTTGTAGAGCGGGAGGTCGTCTATCCGCACCTGCGTGAAGGAAAATTCAGAGGGCGCGAGCTTGACGATGGCGTTGGCGAGCTTGCGGTTGAAGGAGTCGCGGCGCAGGCTGCCGACCACGACCGCGATGGGATAAGCGCTCATATCGATCTCCTTGGGTACTTGCGATCGGAGGCACACAGGCGATGGGGGCGGGTCACCCGGCATCGTGCATTTCCGCACGGGATGCGCTCAGACCGCCAGGCACTGATGTGCGGAGGATCGCGCCGATTCGGACGGCCCTGCACGACAGCAAGAAGCTCTCCGGCCCTCGTCGCGCTGCTTCGCAGTCGCGTACCCTAGGCGACGTCATACCCGGGAGTGGTTGCGCGAACCTTGTGCCCGCATCGTCCGCGCGATGCCGTTGCGAGTGCCTCCTCTTCCCGCTTCAGGCGGCGGCGAGAACTCTGAGGCAGGTGTCCAACTCCCAGCTTCACCGGCGTCTGCGCAACGATGTCCGCGCGGCACACGACGCGAGGCAATCACCGGCCACGAACGGGTGCGGCCGATGGTCGACTGAGGAGTTCGAACGATGACATCCATTCCCGTCTGCACACTTGCGCCGCGCGATCTCGACGCGGTGCTGTTCGACCTGGACGGCGTGCTCACCCGCACGGCGGCCGTGCATGCGGCAGCGTGGAAGAAGCTGTTCGATGAGTTCCTCGAGAAGCGGGCCCGCGCAACGGGAGAGACGTTCGTCCCATTCGACATCGTCACCGACTACCGGCGCCATGTGGATGGCAAGCCGCGCGACGAAGGCGTCCGGGCATTCCTCGTCGCACGCGGCATCACGCTGCCGAACGGCGAAGCGGCATCGCTGGCCGAGCTGAAGGACCGCTACTTCAAGCAGACGCTGGCGCAGCAAGGCGTGCAGACGTACGAGCCGGCAATTGCGCTGGTGCGGGCGTTGCGCGCCGAGAACGTCCGGACTGCCGTCGTCTCCTCCAGCCGAAACTGCGAAGAGGTCCTGAAGGCCGCAGGCATCGCCCATCTGTTCGACACGCGGGTCGATGGCATGGATCTCGTGCGCCATGCGCTTCGTGGCAAGCCGGCGCCTGACACCTTCCTGGAGGCAGCGCGGCGCCTCGATGCGGAACCGGCCCGTTCGGTGGTGGTGGAGGATGC
>CAZNBS010000205.1:4702-8748 GCA_964570955.1 uncultured Burkholderiales bacterium
TCGGGCGTGTCATCGGTGTCGACCGGACCGGACAGTCGGCGGCGTTGCACCAGTCCGGCGCGCACCTGGTGGTGAGCGATCTCTCACAGATCCGGGTGGCGGACGACTCCCCGTCCGGATGGTCGATGGTGTTCGACGATTTCGATCCGGTGCACGAGGGGACGCGCGAAGCGCTGTGTGCGCTGGGTAACGGCTATATCGGGACGCGCGGGGCCGCGTCGGAGGCAGTCGCCGACGGGACGCACTATCCGGGGACCTATCTCGCCTGCGGCTACAACCGGCTGCGCACGGCCGTCGCGGGCCGCGTGGTGGAGCACGACGACCTGGTCAACCTGCCCAACTGGCTTGCCCTGCAACTGCGCATCGCAGACGAGGACTGGTTCGATGCACGCCGCGTGACGCTTCTGTCCTACCGCCAGGAACTCGATCTGCGCCGCGGCATGCTGTCGCGCACCGTGCATTTCCAGGACGCCCGGGGGCGGCGCACACGGCTTCACGAACGTCGCCTGGTTTCGATGGGCGACAGACATCTGGCCGCCATGGAGGTCGCGCTGACCGCGGAGAACTGGTCGGACACCGTCAGCGTGCGCAGCGCCATCGATGGACGCGTGGTCAACGCCGGGGCCAAGCTCTACCGCGAATACAGCAACCAGCACCTGGTACCGGTGGCCGGCGGGCAAGCCGGCAACGATGGCGTAAGCCTGCTCGTGCGCACCAGCCAGTCGAATCTGCACGTGGCCCAGACGGTACGCACCCGCGCGTTCGTCGACGGCGAGGGCATCGACGTCGACCGCCGGCTCCTCGAGGAACCCGGCTATATCGGGCAAGAGTTCCAGGTCGAGCTCGCGCGAGGCCAGACGCTGGTGCTCGAGAAGGTGGCCGCCCTGCACACCTCGCGCGATCACGCCATCTCGGAGCCCGCCTTGGCGGCGCGCAAAGCGATCGCGCGCGCCGGGAGCTTCGAGGCCATCATGGCAGCGCACGTGCTCGCGTGGAAGCACCTGTGGCGCCGCTTCGACGTGCACCTTCAGCCGGCGCAAGCAGGGTTCGGCGTGAATGTCCTGATGCTTCTGCGCCTGCACATGCTGCACCTGCTGCAGACCGTGTCGTCCGCATCCATCGGCTTGGATATCGGGGTGCCCGCACGCGGCTGGACGGGCGAGCACTACAAGGGTCACATCTTCTGGGACGAGCTCTTCATCTTCCCCTTCTTCAACCACCGGGTGCCGGAGATCACGCGCGCGCTGCTCATGTACCGCTACCGGCGCCTGGGCGAGGCGCACGCAGCCGCCCGCAACGCCGGATACCGCGGCGCCATGTTCCCCTGGCAGAGTGCGAGCGATGGACGGGAGGAAACCGAGAAGTTCAATCTGAATGCGCGCTCCGAACGGTGGGTGCCCGACAACACCTACCTGCAGCGTCACGTCGGCAGCGCCGTGGCCTACAACGTCTGGCAGTACTTCCAGGTGACGCGCGACACGGAGTTCCTGCATTTCTATGGCGCCGAACTGATTCTCGACATCGCGCAGTTCTGGTCGAGCATCGCGCGCCTGGACGAAACGCGCGGGCGCTACGTCATCTGCGGCGTGATGGGACCGGACGAGTTTCACGACGCCTATCCGGACGCGGCCGAGCCAGGCCTGGACAACAACGCCTACACGAATGTGATGGCGGTCTGGGTGCTGTGCCGGGCGCTCGACGTGCTGGATTCGCTGACCCTGATGCGCCGCGCCGAGCTCATGACACAGCTCGGCCTGTCCGCGGAGGACGTCGAGCGATGGCGCGACATCAGCCGCCGGATGTACGTGCCATTCCACGACGGCGGCATCATCAGTCAGTTCGAGGGCTACGAGAAGCTCGCCGAACTCGACTGGGAGCACTACCGAAGCCGGTACGGCAACATCCAGCGCCTGGAGCTCATTCTGGAAGCGGAGAACGACAGCGCCAACCGCTACAAGGTATCCAAGCAGGCGGACGTGCTCATGCTGTTCTACCTCTTTTCCTCCGAGGAGCTGGCCGAACTGTTCGGGCGGCTGGGCTATCCTTTCGAGTACGAGACGATTCCGCGGAACGTCGCCTATTACAGCGGCCGCTCGTCGCACGGTTCCACCCTGAGCCGGGTGGTGCAAGCGTGGGTGCTCGCGCGTTCCGATCGGGCGCAATCCCTGAAGTTCTTCCTCGAGGCGCTGCAGAGCGACGTGGCCGACGTCCAGCAGGGCACCACCGCCGAAGGCGTGCATCTCGGTGCCATGGCCGGGACGGTCGATCTGGTCGAGCGCGTCTGGACCGGGCTCGAGCTCAAGGGCGGAATGCTGCGCATCAATCCAGAGCTGCCGGAGCAGATCGACCGGCTCGACATGCGCATCCGCTACCGCGAGCACTCCCTCGACCTGCGCCTCACCCACGATTCGCTCACCGTGCGCGGCCAAGAAGGCGTTGCCGCGCCCATCTCCCTGTGGGTGGGCGATGTCGTGCACGAACTCGCCAGCGGCAGCACCCGCGTGTTTCCAATCGCCGGCAAGGCGTCCCGGTGAACACGCGCCACGCCAGGGCCGGATCCTCAGGTGGCGCCCCCGCGGCATCGACGCACGACGCGCCGCCCCGGGCGCAAGATCGAACCGTCTCAGCTGCGCGTAGCGGCGTGGCCATCCGAAGCCGGCTGCTGCAGTGCCCGCCCTACCAGCTTGCGCACTTCGGTGAACCACAGCACGGCACTGGCCAGGCCGACGCAGACGAACCACTGCTCGAGTTCGAGCGGCACGGTGCCGAACGCGGCGTTCAGAAAGCCGATGTTCACCACCGCGACCTGCAGCAGCGCCGACAGGCCGATGGCGCCCCACAGCCACGGGTTGCTGAACAGGCGCGCAAAGGCGCTCGCACGCTCCGAGCGCGCGTTGAGGCAGTTGAACAGCTGGGCGAACACGAGCACCGTGAAGCCCGCCGTGCGCGCGGTGTCCAGATCGTAGCTGCCCTCGATGAGGCCGCCGGGAAGGTACAGGTCGATCGCGAACAACGTGACCGCTGCCATCACCACGCCGACTTCGATGACTCCCATCCACATGGCCCCGTCGATGACGCGGTCGGTGAGCCGGCGCGGCCGACGCGCCATGACGTCTTCGGTTTCCGGGTCGATGCCCATGGCGAGCGCCGGCCCGGAATCGGTGATCAGGTTGATCCACAGGATCTGGGTCGCCAGCAGCGGCAGCGCCACGATGCCGTCCGCTCCACTCAAGCCGATGACGCCGGCCAGCACCACGCCCAGGAACACGGTCAACACCTCGCCCATGTTCGACGAGAGCAGGTAGCGCAGGAACTTGCGGATGTTGTCGAAGATGCGCCGCCCCTCGCGCACCGCGGCCACGATGGTCGCGAAGTTGTCGTCGGCCAGGATCATCTTGGCCGCCTGCTTGGTGACCTCGGTGCCGGTCACGCCCATCGCAATGCCGATGTCGGCCGACTTGAGCGCCGGTGCGTCGTTGACCCCATCCCCGGTCATCGCCACGATCTGGCCGTCGGCCTGCAACGCATCCACGATGCGCAGCTTGTGCCTGGGCGACACGCGCGCATAGACCGACACCGTGCGCACCGCTTCGGCGAAGGCCGCGTCATCGAGCGCATCGATATCCAGACCGCTCAGGGCCCGGGCGCCGACCTCGACGATGCCCAGATCCTGGGCGATGCGAACGGCGGTGCGCGGATGATCGCCCGTGATCATGATCACGCGGATGCCGGCGCGATGCGCATCGCGGATGGCGGCCGCCGCCTCCTCTCGCGGAGGATCGATGATGCCTACGGTGCCCACGAAGATGAGTTCGTTCTCCAGGGATTCATCCGGCGCCGCCGCCTCGTCGGCCTCGAGCGGCCGGTAGGCCACCGAGAGCGTGCGCAGCGCCGCATCGGACAGCTCCTGCACGTCGGCCAGCATGCGCTGGCGCAGCGCCTCGTCGAGTGCGACCACTTCCATGCCCTGGCGCACGCGCGTGCAGCGCCCCAGCAGGACATCGGGCGCCCCCTTGCTGATCAGCATCGGCGCGTCGTCGTGCTCG
>CAZNBS010000206.1:0-8708 GCA_964570955.1 uncultured Burkholderiales bacterium
ACAGCCTTACTGCCGAAGATGTTTCCGAAAGGACATTTTTGCAGTAAGGCTTTTTTATTTTAATGACGAAGAATTTCAACACGAACGGGTGGCATGGACAAACTTGTTTGTCCGTGCCTGCTTTATGGTAAACACAGTAAATAAGTTTCGATATAAGCGCCATTGTGAGGAATATAAGTAATGAAACAATCTGTAGTCAGCATCTTAAATAAATATATACGAATCGTCATTGCGAGCGTCAGCAAAGCAATCCATGTGTGAGATTGCGTTGTCGCTCTGCTCCTCGCAATGACAACTTTCTTTTGAGTTTACTAGAGTTCAGGAGGTACGTATGCCTGGTAACCAAACAAAAGAAGCCGACAAAAAAGCCCCACCCGAAAAAGGCTCCGCCCAAGCCCCGGCCATACAACTACCAAAAGGCGGAGGTGCCATTCGAGGTATTGGGGAAAAATTCGCCGCCAACCCGGTAACGGGTACCGGCTCCATGACGGTGCCCATTGCTACCAGCCCGGGCCGCTCCGGTTTTGGTCCTCAGCTTTCGCTTTCTTATGACTCCGGTGCCGGCAACGGGCCCTTTGGCCTCGGCTGGAATCTTTCGCTGCCCTCCATCACCCGCAAAACGGACAAAGGATTACCCAAATATCAGGATGCAGAAGAGTCCGACGTCTTCATCCTTTCCGGCGCTGAGGACCTGGTACCGGAACTCCACCTAGATGGCAGTCGGTTCGAGGACACAGCGACCGACCCGGCATATACGATCCATCGCTACCGCCCGCGCATCGAAGGGCTGTTCGCCCGGATCGAGCGCTGGACACGCAATGCAGATGGCGACGTCCACTGGCGCTCCATCTCCAAGGACAACATCCTCACGCTCTACGGCAAGGACGGTCACTCGCGCATCGCGGACCCGGGCGACCCAACGCGCGTTTTCAGTTGGCTGATCTGCGAGACACGCGACGACAAGGGCAATGCGGTCGTTTATGAATACAAATCGGAGGATGGCGCCGATGTTGATCTCACGCAGGTTCACGAACGCAACCGGAAAGATCGGAATAGCCCGCTCCGTAAAGTCAATCGCTATCTAAAGCGTATTCACTACGGCAACCGCACATCTTTGCTGGATAACGCGGGTCACCGCCCGCGTTTCCTGACGCAGGCCGATATCGACAACGCCGGCTGGATGTTCGAAGTCGTGTTCGATTACGCGGAGGGACACTATCAGACTCTGCCGAAGGATGCCGAAGGACGCGAGCACGTCACTGCGTCCACCAGCGAATCTAACGATTGGCCGGTTCGTGCAGACCCCTTCTCCTCCTATCGGGCTGGCTTTGAGGTGCGCACCTATCGCCTATGTCGCCGGGTTTTGATGTTCCATCACTTCCCGACGGAGTTGGGGGCTCCTGACTGCCTGGTACGGTCTACCGAATTCACTTACGACGAGAAACCGATCTTATCGTTTATTACCGGTGTTACCCAGTGCGGCTATGTCCGCGAGGGTGCCCGCTATCTAAGGAAATCTCTGCCGCCACTGGAGTTCGAATACAGTAAGGCCGTCATCGGGCAGGATATCCGTGAAGTCGATCCGGCCAGTGTCGAGAACTTGCCCTATGGTGCTGACGGTTCAGCTTACCAGTGGGTCGATCTTGATGGCGAAGGTCTCTCGGGAGTCCTTACGGAACAGGGCGGCGGGTGGTTCTATAAACGCAACGAGTCTGCACTCACCCGTGACACCGTGACGGAAGAGTATTCCGCCCGCTTCGCGCCGGTCGAACAGGTCGCGCGCATACCCGGCGGCAATCCCCTCACGGCAGGAAAGGCGCAATTCCTCGACCTAGCAGGCGACGGGCAAGTGGATCTGGTGGAACTCGACCGCCCCCTCGCCGGATTTTACGAACGAACCGATGACCAGGAGTGGGAACCCTTCCGAGCCTTCCAATCAATCCCAAATGTGGCTTGGAATGACCCGAACCTGAAATTCATCGACCTGACCGGTGACGGCCATGCCGATGTACTGATTATCGAGGAGCAGGTGTTCACCTGGTACCCCTCCCTGGCGGAAGATGGCTTCGGCACGGCCGCGAGAGTCACCGTGCCGACCGATGAAGAACGTGGCCCACGGGTCGTATTCGCTGATGGAACCCAAACCATATCGCTCGCTGACCTTTCGGGCGATGGTTTGACAGACATCGTCCGCATCCGCAATGGCGAAGTCTGCTATTGGCCCAACCTCGGCTATGGAAGGTTCGGGGTGAAAGTCACGATGGACGATGCGCCCTGGTTCGACACACCGGATCAGTTTGACCCGCGCCACATCCGTCTCGCCGACACGGACGGGTCGGGGGTAACGGACATCATCTATCTTGGCCGCAACCAGACGCGATTCTGGTTCAATCAGTCCGGTAATAGCTGGAGTAAGGCCAACGAACTGCCCGTCTTTCCCCCGGTCGATAATATCGCATCGGTAACCGCCGTCGATCTGCTCGGAAACGGGACCGCATGCCTCGTCTGGTCCTCGCCGCTGCCGGGGGCCAGCCGTGCGCCCATGAAGTACCTCAATCTCATGGCTGAGGGAAAACCGCATCTGCTCGTGCGCACCATAAACAACCTGGGTGCCGAAACACGTGTTCGGTATGCGCCTTCGACTTATTTCTATCTGCGGGACAAATACGACGGCAAGCCCTGGATCAGCAAGCTCCCATTCCCCGTTCATGTGGTCGAGCGCGTGGAGACTTACGACCATATCAGCCGTAATCGTTTTGTCACACGTTATGCATATCACCACGGCTACTTTGATGGTGAGGAGCGCGAGTTCCGCGGCTTCGGCATGGTCGAGCAGTGGGACACGGAGGAATTCGCCGCCCTCAGTGCCGGTGACTCCCTCGCCCCCATCGTGGGAGAGGGTTGGGGTGAGGGGGTATCTAACATCGATGCAGCCTCCCACGTACCGCCCGTGCATACCAAGACCTGGTTCCACACCGGCGTATATTTGGGCCGTGACCGTATCTCCAATTTTTTCGCGGGTCTTTTGAATGCCACTGACCCGGGAGAGTACTACCGCGAGCCGGGTCTGACCGATGCACAAGCACGGCAACTTTTGCTCAGCGATACACTACTGCCCGTCGGGCTGACTCTCGAAGAAGAGCGCGAGGCCTGCCGCGCCCTCAAGGGGGCAATGCTACGCCAGGAAGTGTATGCCGAGGACGGCACGGCCAAGGCGCAACATCCGTACACCGTCACCGAGCAGAACTTCACCATTGAGGTGCTTCAACGACGCGGTAACAACCGCTACGCCGTTTTCTTTACACATCCTCAAGAAGTCATCAACTATCACTATGAACGCAATCCTGATGATCCGCGCATCCAGCACGCGCTGACGCTGGAGGTCGACGACTACGGCAACGTACTGAAAGAAGCCGCTATCGGCTATGGCCGCCGTCAGCCAGACATGACCCTGTCGCTGAAAGACCGCGCCAAGCAGGCAGAAATTCATATCACTTACACCGAAAACGGTGTGACCAATTCCATAGAAGCTGCCGACGACTATCGCACACCGCTGCCTGGCGAGTCGCGAACGTATGAGCTGACCGGTCTGAACCTGCCAGTGGGCCATAATCATTTCACCCTGGCCGATATCCTGACTGCTGGCACTGGCGCCGTGCCCCTCGCCTATGAACAAAACCTGAACGCGGGGCTATTGCAGAAACGGCTGATTGAACATGTGCGGACGCTTTATCGCCGCAACGACTTGACCGGGGCATTGCCGCTCGGTGGGCTTGAATCTCTGGCCCTGCCCTATGAGAGCTACAAGCTTGCTTTCACGCCGGGACTCCTAACCGGAGTCTATGGGGGGCGGATAACCAACCCCATGCTGGAGACCGAGGGGTGCTATGTCCATAGCAATGGCGATGCGAACTGGTGGATCCCTTCCGGGCGGATATTCTATTCCCCCGGCAGCACGGATACCTCGGCGCAGGAACTCGCCTACGCCCGCCAGCATTTCTTTCTCCCACACCGATATCGCGACCCGTTCCACACCAATACGGTCAGCACCGAAAGCTTCGTCACCTACGACGCTTATGACCTGCTCATGCTGGAAACCCTCGATGCGCTGGGCAACCGTGTCACGGTGGGCGAGCGCCGACTCGACGGCACGATCGACCCCAGCAAACCCGGCAACGATTACCGCGTACTCCAGCTTTGGCGGGTGATGGATCCCAATCGCAATCGCATGCAAGTGACTTTTGACGCACTCGGCATGGTGGTGGGCACGGTGCTGATGGGCAAGCCCGAGGAAAGCCTGGGCGACTCGCTCGCTGGCTTCGCCGCTGATCTGACCGAGACCGTCACACTCGACCACCTGGCAAATCCGTTCATCGACCCGAACGTCATCCTTGGCCGTGCCACTACCAGGCTGGTGTACGACCTCTTTGCGTACTATCGCACGAAAAGTCTACCCAATCCTCAGCCCGCCGTCGTTTACACCCTGGTCCGCGAGACCCACGACAGCGATCCTGTGCCTGCGGGTGGGTTAAAGATTCAGCACAGCTTCTCCTACTCGGACGGCTACGGCCGCGAGATACAGAAGAAGATCCAGGCCGAGGCGGGGCCAGTGCCTCAGCGCGACGCGAGCGGCAAGATCATCGTGGGCGCGGACGGCCAGCCGGTCCTGACCCCAAACGACGTCAGCCCCCGCTGGGTGGGTAGCGGCTGGACAGTGTTCAACAACAAGGGCAAACCCGTCCGCCAGTACGAACCGTTCTTCACCGACACCCACCGCTTCGAGTTCGACGTGCGCATCGGCGTCAGCCCCGTGCTCTTCTACGACCCGGTCGAACGCGTGGTCGCCACCATGCACCCCAACCACACATGGGAGAAGGTGATCTTTAATCCCTGGCGGCAGGAGACTTGGGATGTCAACGATACCGTGCTGGTGGCCGATCCCAAGAACGACCCCGATGTAGGCGATTTCTTCCGCCGCCTGCCGGACAGCGATTACCTACCAACCTGGTATGCCCTGCGGACCGACGCGGCCAACGCGGTTGCTTTCACGGCGCGGTATCCGGATGTAACCGATCGCGTGAACGAGACGCGGGCCGCTGAGAAAACGCGAGTTCATTCAGCGACACCCACCATCGCCCACGCTGACTCGCTCGGACGCACTTTCCTTACCGTCGCGCACAACAAATTCAAGTACAGCGACACACCTCCGGCAGCTCCGCCCACCGAGGAGTTTCACCGCACCCGCGTTATCCTCGATATCGAAGGCAACCAGCGGGAAGTCATCGATGCGAAGGACCGCATCGTCATGCGCTACGACTACGACATGCTCGGCAACCGCATCCACCAGGCCAGCATGGAGGCGGGAGAACGCTGGATGCTCAATGATGTGGCCGGCAAAGCGCCCTACGCTTGGGATAGCCGCAATCACCGGTTCCGCACCGTCTACGATCCCCTGCATCGCCCCACGGATTCCGTCCTGAAAGAAGGCGCAAGTGCTGAAATACTGGTGGGTCGCAGCGTCTATGGCGAGACCCGACCCAACCCGGAGGCCACAAACCTGCGCGGCAAGGTGGTGCAGGTCTTCGACCAGGCGGGAGTGGTCACGACCGACGAGTATGACTTCAAGGGCAATCTTTTGCATAGCCAACGCCAGCTTGCCCAAGTATACAAGACGATCCTGGACTGGTCTGCAGCCATTCCTATGGAAGCCGATATTTACACCAGTCGCACCCGCTACGACGCTCTCAACCGCCCCACGGAACTGACCGCGCCGGACAACAGCGTCATCCGCCCCGGCTACAACGAAGCCAACTTGCTGGAGCGGGTGGAGGCCAACCTGCGCGGCGCGGCGGTCGCCACCCCTTTCGTCACCGACATCGATTACGACGCCAAGGGTCAGCGCATGCTGATCGAGTACGGCAACGGCGTCAGAACGACCTACACCTACGACCCGCTCACCTTCCGGCTGGTGCATCTGCTCACCCGGCGCAACGCCGTCGTCTTCCTCGGTGATTGTCCGCAGCCGCCGCCAGCCGGCTGGCCCGGCTGCCAGGTGCAAAATCTGCACTACACTTACGATCCGGTGGGCAACATCACGCATATCCGCGATGACGCGCAGCAGACCATATACTTCCGCAACAAGCGTGTCGAGCCGAGCGCCGAGTACACCTACGACGCCATCTACCGGCTGATCGAAGCGACAGGGCGCGAGCATCTGGGACAAGTCGGCGGCGCGCAGATCCCCCACTCCTACAACGATGTCCCGCGCGTCGGCCTGCTGCAACCTGCTGACGGCAACGCCATGGGGACCTACCTTGAGCGATATGTGTACGATGCTGTCGGTAACTTTCTCACCATGCAGCATCGCGGCACCGATCCGTTGCACCCCGGCTGGACACGTGCTTACGCTTACAACGAACCCAGCCTGGGCGAACCCGTCAAACAGAGCAACCGCCTCACCAGCACGACCATCGGCGCTACAACCGAGACCTACAGCGCCTTAGGCGACGGCTACGATGCCCACGGCAACATGCTGCGCATGCCGCAGTTGCAAGTGATGCAGTGGGACTACAAAGACCAACTGCAAATGAGCCAGCGCCAGGCGGTAAATATGGCGGATGAAGAAGGTTTGAGGCGGCAAGGCGAGAGTACCTGGTACGTCTACGATTCCGCCGGGCAGCGCGTGCGCAAGGTGACAGAACTGGCCTCTGGCGGTGTCAAGGACGAGCGCATCTACCTGGGCGGCTTCGAGATCTATCGCAAGAACGGTGCGAACCCGCTCGTGCGCGAGACGCTGCATATCATGGACGACAAGCAGCGCATCGCGCTCATGGAGACGCGCACGCAGGGCAACAACGGCTCGCCAGCGCAACTCATCCGCTACCAATTCGGCAACCATCTGGGCTCGGCCAGTCTGGAACTGGATGACCAGGCGCAGACCATCTCCTACGAGGAATACACCCCTTATGGCAGCACGGCGTATCAGGCGGTGCGTAGCCAGATCGAGACGCCGAAGCGGTATCGGTATACGGGGAAGGAACGGGATGAGGAGAGCGGGTTGTATTACTACAGGGCGAGGTATTTTGCGTCTTGGCTTGCAAGATGGACCTCTACAGACCCAAGTGGTCTACGAGATGGGAACAACCTCTTTGCGTATGTGTCAGGGAACCCCGTGCGTTCCGTTGATCCAACGGGTACTCAAGGCAAAGAAGTGAGTGAGGTTGCCGACGAAGCCATTCAAAAGCTGGATCAGCTCGAACAGCCCTTCCAACAACAGGGCAACGTCGGCCTCAGATCCCAGGCCTTGACGATGGACATCGATGAGCCGAATCCTGTTGGACAGAAGGGTCTCTCAACAGCAGAAGCTCGCGCGAGGGCGACCGACCCGAGTAACCGGCAGCTTCTCGATCCTTTAACCAATCGCCAGACCAAACATCTTGGCGTCGACTCCAAAGCAACGCCCTCCAAGCCTCCGATTTCAGTCGCACAGAATCCGGAGGCCATGTTAAATCGGAGATTCAGCGAGATTACCGAGATGCAGGAGATCTTCGACGAAGCACTTGCGAAGATAAAGGATCCCGGCAAGCTCTCGCCAACAGAGCTCAAGAATAGAATTAACTCCAATGTCTGGGACATCATCAAGAATGGCAAAGGCGAGTCCGCTACGAAGGTGCGAGCTGCTCTAGGAAAGCTCGGTTTCGAAAACGTGCCAGGGCGAGGCTACGTGATGAAGGCGGTCGAGGTGCCAGCGAAGGCCGAAGCTGCTGCGAAGGTCAAGGCGGGTGGGCGCCCATTTCAGTTTGTTAAGTGGGGAGGCCGTATTCTCCTGGTCGTCGGCATCGGCCTCGACGCCGTCGAGGTCTACTATGCCGAGAACAAAGCGAAAACCATAACAAAGAAGGTCGGTTTCTGGGCAGGAGCGTGGGCAGGCGGCAAGGCCGGAGCCTGGGGTGGCGCCAGGGCCGGTGCCGCAATCGCATTGGTCGCCGGTCAGACAGGTCCCCAAGTGGCCACACCCGAAGAGGTTATCACCGTCCCCGCCGGCGGCGTGATAGGCGGAATCATCGGTGGGATCGGCGGTGCCGTAATCGGGGGTTGGGCGGCTGGCGAAGTGACCGAAACCATCTACGAGTGGACATTCGAGAAAAGGTGAGCCCAATGCGACATGGCCAACGCGTGTAAGACGGATGACTGTAAATGGTAGGGTGAGTTAGCCAAGCGTAATCCACCACATAGGGCATGTTGGTAGGGCATGTTGGTGTCAAACCTTGATTTGTGATTATGTAGGGTTGTTGGCGGGAAGGGGACAGATATCAGGGGGCAGGGGGCGCAAGACAGGAGACAGGAGACAGAAGTCAGGAGACAGCATGAAAAGAGAACCTGCAAAAGGATTTCAGGATTTAAAGAAGTTCAAAAAATTGAAATTTTGATTTAAGGTTAGAGAATAGCAGAGGAAGTACTGTTTACCATATTACCGGAACGAGATGAGAATCGGTTATTGCCCTATCTGCTGTAACAAGCGATACTACTTGTCCAAACTCTTCAGCAGATTGGATTGCTGTACCACTAAATAGACTCCTTGAGTTTTATCCTAACGGCTTCTATATCTTCGGCGGTAATATCCTGGCTTCCTTTGAGCAAGCCGTAAAGAGTTTCTGAGGTATGAGTCTTCACTTTCGGTTTTTTAGATTTCACCTGGGTCTTAAGGG
>CAZNBS010000207.1:0-8708 GCA_964570955.1 uncultured Burkholderiales bacterium
GGCGGGCGGCTGCCTGGGCATCCTGATCCCGCCCAGTGTCATGCTGATCCTCTACGGGGCGACGGCCGGGGTGTCGGTCGTGCAGCTCTACATGGGCGCGTTGATCCCCGGCATCATGCTGGCCCTCCTCTACATCGGCTACGTGATGCTGCGCGCCGTCCTCAACCCGAAGATGGCACCCAAGCTTCCGGCCGAGGAACTGAACGTGCCGCGCGCGGAGATCTTCCGCATGCTGGTCACGTCGTTCATTCCGCTGGCCCTCCTGGTCGGCGCCGTCCTGGGCAGCATTCTGTTCGGCGTCGCCACGCCCACGGAAGCGGCCGCCGTGGGGGCGCTGGGTGCAGCCCTGCTCGCCCTCGCCTACAAACGGTTGAGCCTCACCCGCCTGAAGGAATCGGTGTTCCTCACCGCGCGCACCACGGCGATGGTGTGCTGGCTGCTGGTCGGATCCTGGGTGTTCTCCTCGACCTTTGCCGCCCTGGGCGGGCAGAGCGTGCTGGAGAACTTCGTCTATTCCATGGATCTGTCGCCGGCCGGCTTCCTGTTCCTCACCCAGCTCATCATCTTCCTGCTCGGCTGGCCGCTGGACTGGACGGTCATCATCATCATCTTCGTCCCGATCTTCCTGCCGATGCTGGCGAACTTCGGCATTGATCCGCTGTTCTTCGGCCTGCTGACGGCGCTCAACCTGCAAACCGCCTTCCTTTCGCCGCCCATGGCGATGGCGGCGTACTATCTGAAAGGCGTCGCGCCGCCCCACGTGACCCTGGCGGACATCTTCCGCGGCATGGTGCCGTTCATGCTGATCCAACTCGGCGCCGTGCTGCTGCTGGCGATGTTTCCGCAGATCGGCCTATGGCTGCCTAACCTGTTCTACAGCTAGCGTTTCCGCATCCGCCCTTGCCGAGGGCTTCGGTCTCAAGGTACTCTCTCGTCACGTGCGGGCCGGGGAGCCCGCGCCGCTATTTCGAGCCGCCGAGGTTCGAAAAGCCGCTCCCGAGAGATATCCAAAGCATGAAGAAGAAGGTGCTCGTCACGCGCGAGGTGTTCGACGAGACGCTGGCCTATCTCGCCCAGCATTTCGACGTCACCGACAACCAGACCAACGAGCGTTGGTCCGCGGACGAACTCGCCCGGCAGCTTCAGGGGATGGACGGCGTTCTCGTCACCACCGGCGACCGGGTCGACGATGCGCTCCTGTCGCGTTGCCCGCAGTTGCGGGTGGTGTCCACGGTCAGCGTCGGCTACAACCACATCGATGTCGACGCCTGCACACGGCACGGCGTGATGGCGACCAATACCCCCGGTGTGCTGACCGAGAGCGTGGCCGACTTGTCGCTGTGCCTGACGCTGGCCACCCTGCGCCGGCTCGGCGAGGGCGAGCGCCACGTGCGCGCGCGCCAGTGGCAGGGCACACACCTGAAGCAGCTTCTCGGTCACGACCTGCACCACGCCACGGTCGGCATTGCCGGCTTCGGGCGAATCGGCCAGGCGATCGCCAAGCGGCTGCGCGGCTTCGACGCCAACGTCATCTATCATGCCCGCGGCCGGGTCGAGTCCGCCGCCGAGCAGGCGTTCGGGGCCACCTACGTCTCGAAAGACGATCTGCTTGCCCGGTCGGACATCCTCATCCTGATCCTTCCCTACAGCCCCGAGACGCACCACTTCATCGGCCGTGCCGAACTCGCCAAGATGAAGCGCTCGGCGGTGCTCATCAACATGGCGCGCGGCGGCATCGTCGACGATGCCGCGCTGGCCGAGGCGCTGCGCGATGGCAGCATCTGGGCAGCCGGCCTGGACGTCTACGAGAACGAACCGAAGGTGAACGAGGCGCTGTTCGACCTCGAAAACGTGGTGCTGTCGCCGCACATTGCCAGCGCGACGGAACCGACCCGGCAAAACATGGCAATGACGGCGGCACGCAATTGCGTGACGGCGCTGACGACGGGGGAACCTCCGAATCTGCTCAATCCGCAGGTGAGGAAGACAGGGGCCAGGGCCGGCTGATCGCCGGCGGACCAACAGGCAGACAGGGAGCGGGGGTCCCCGAGAGCGCGGGCCGCAGCGGCGCGCGCATCCGGGGGCTGGGACCAAGATGATGATGGATGACCTATACCGGTTGAGTCTGGTCGACGCCGTGCGCCGCATGGCATCGGGCGAGTTGTCCAGCGAGCGCTATACGCGGGGCCTGCTGCAGCGTATCCGGCAGGTGGATGGCGCAATCGATGCCTGGGCCTATCTCGATGGCGAGGCCGCGCTGGCGCGCGCCCGCCAGTGCGACGCTCGCATGCGCGCCGGAAGATTGCCCGGCGGGCTGCAGGGTGTGCCGGTCGGGGTGAAGGATCTGGTCTACACCCGGGACATGATCACGTCGATGGGCTCGCCCATCTACGCCAGGTACCTGCCCCCCGTGAACGGGGAGGTGGTCGAGCGGCTGACCACGGCCGGTGCCTTCGTGCTGGGCAAAACGGTCACCACCGAGTTCGCCTTCATGGCCCCGTCGAAGACGCGCAATCCCTGGAATCGCGCCCACACGCCCGGCGGGTCGTCCAGCGGTTCGGCCGCTGCCGTGGCGTCCGGCATGGTGCCGGTGGCCATCGGCACACAGACAAACGGCTCGATCATCCGTCCGGCGGCGTTCTGCGGCGTGGTGGGGTACAAGCCGGGCAAGGCGGTCCTGTCCACCGAAGGCATCCTGCCGTTCAGCACCGCCCTCGACCAGCCAGGAGTGTTCGCGCGCAACGTCGAGGACGCGGGCCTGCTGGTGGCGCATCTGGCGCATTCGCGCTGGACCATCAGTCCCCAGATCTCCGCGCTCAAGCATGCGCCGCGTCTGGTGGCGACGCGCACGCCCGTGTGGCACCTGGCGAGCGACGATCAGCGCAACCGCTTTTCCACCGATGTCGCGGTGCTGCGCGAATCGGGCGCCGTCGTGGACGAGACCGAACTGCCGTCGAGCTTCAACGACGCGCACAAGGTGCACCGCACGATCATGCTGTACGAGGCGGCATCCGCATCGCGTACGGTGCGCGAGCACCATGCCGAGCGGCTGAGCGATTTGCTGCGCAAGGCCCTGGAGGAGGGTGACCGCATCTCCACCTCCGAGTACGAGCGGGCGATCAAGAAGCAGGAGGCGTTGCAGCGCGACTTCTCCCGCTTCACCGACGACTACGACGCGGTCGTCACGCCGCCCGCTACCGGCGAGGCCCCCGCCTCGCTCGACACGACCGGCGACCCCAGCTTCTGCACCATCTGGTCGCTGCTGGGCGTGCCCGCCATCGTCATTCCCACCGGACTGGGCAGCAGCGGCATGCCGCTCGGCTTGCAGATCATCGGCAACCAGGGCGAATCGAACCACCTGCTTGCGACCTCGATGTGGTGCGAGCGCCAGCTGCCTTTCCGCAACCTGCTTGCGCGTGAGCACTTCTGACCGGCATCGACGTTTTCGCATTGCCGCTACGCATATGTCTTCTGGACGTGCCCGCATGAATCTCGCCTTCGTCGGCCCCGGCATCATGGGGCGCCCCATGGCCCTGCACCTGATGGGCGCCGGGCATGCCATGCGCGTGTACGCCCGGCGCGCGGCGTCGCTGCAGCCACTGGTCGAGGCGGGCGCGGTGGCCTGCGCGACGCCTGCGGAGGCGGCGCGCGGCGCGGAGATCGTGTTCGTCATGGTGTCGGACACGCCAGACGTCGAGCAGGTCGTGCTCGGACCGGACGGCGTGATCGAGGGCGCGGGCGCCGGTTCGGTGGTGGTAGACATGAGCACCATCTCGCCGGTGGCGACGCGTGTCCTCGCGCAGCGCCTGGCGCAGAGGGGGATCGCGATGCTCGATGCGCCGGTTTCCGGCGGCGAAAAGGGTGCTCGCGAGGCCAGTCTGTCGATCATGGTCGGCGGGAAGGCGGACGTGTTCGAGCGCGTGCGCCCCCTGTTCGAGGCGATGGGACGCAACATCGTGCGCATCGGCGATCATGGCGCGGGGCAGGTTGCGAAGGCCTGCAACCAGATCGTCGCAGCGGTGACGCTCGAGGCGGTGGCGGAGGGCATGACGCTGGCGCGCAAGAACGGTGTCGATCCGGCCCGCGTGCGCGAGGCGCTGCTTGCCGGCTATGCCTGGAGCCGTGTGCTCGAGATGCATGGCGCCCGCATGGTGAGCCGCGACTTCGCGCCCGGGTTCAAGGCCAGGCTGCACCGCAAGGATCTGCGCATCGTCACCGACACCGCCGCGCAGCTCGACATCGCGCTGCCGCAGGCCGCGCTCATCGGACAGCATCTGAATGCCCTGGTCGGCATGGGTTGCGCAGAGGAGGACTCGGCGGCGGTGGTGAAGGTGCTGGAGCGGATGAGCGGGGTGACAGACCAATGAGGGTGGGATTCATCGGTCTTGGGGCGATGGGGCGCCCGATGGCGCTCAACCTGATGAAGGGTGGGCACGACATGGCGGTGTGGGGGCGACGGGCAGCCAGTACGCAGCCGCTGGCGGATGCCGGCGCCCGGGTCTGCGCCACGCCGGCCGAGGTCGCTCGCCACAGCGAGGTGGTGTTCACCATGGTGACCGCCGGCCACGACGTCGAGGAGGTCGTGCTGGGTCGGGATGGCATTGCCGATGGAGCTCGACCTGGCGGGGTCGTCATCGACTGCAGCACCATCCCGGCTGCCACCATCCGTAGCATCGCCGCCTCCCTGCAAGCGCGCGCGATCCACCTGCTGGACGCGCCGGTGTCCGGTGGAGAGCCGGGAGCGGTCGCCGGCACGCTGTCGATCATGGTCGGCGGCGATGAGACGGTGTTCGAGCGTATGCGTCCTCTGCTCGAGTGCATCGGCAAGACGCTGGTCTACATCGGCGGCCCCGGTGCAGGCCAGGTCGCGAAGGCCGTCAATCAGCTGGTGCTGGTGGTGACCATCCAGGGGATCGCCGAAGCCATGGTATTCGCGCGTGCCAACAGCGTCGGGTTCGAGCCCGTGTGGCAGGCGATGATGCAGGGCCTGGCAGGCAGCAAAATGCTCGAAATCGTCGGCCAGCGCATGATGCAGCGCGAGTTCGTCATGGGCATCGACGCCAGCCTCCACCACAAGGATGCGCATATCGTGCTGCAAACGGCCAGGGAATCGTGCGCGACCGTGCCCGGCGTCGCGCTGGCTGCGCAGGCGTTCAACGCCTTGTTCTCCGAGGCGGGCACGCGCTGGGATTCGGCCGCTATCCTGAAGGTGCTGGAACGCGCATCGGGGTTTCCCGAGCGCGAGCGCGGCGGGCCGGCCGGCGCCTAGGACGTCGCGCCGGGCAGATCGCCTTCCGGAATCGGAGGCATGTACTCGCGCAGTTCGACTTCTCCGCGCGCCCAGCGGTGCGCCAGCGGCATGTCGGACTGCACGCCCTCCTGCCATTGCAGGATCTCATAGCGGCGATAGCCGTTCGCCTCGGCTAGCCGTTCGGCATGGCGGTGCAGGAGCAGGATCGCCTCGCCGTCTCCGCCGGTGGTGAAGTTCTTCTTGCGCATTGCGAGCCGCCAGCGGTTGTCCGCGAGCTTCGCTTCCACCACCTCCCAGTTCGGCGCGATCAGTTCGATAGTCTTGTCCGGGATGACCGGGCTGCAGGCGGAGCAGGCCGCGAGGCAGAGGAGGGCGGGCACGCAGCGCATCGAGGATCTCCTGGGCTGACCGATCCCCTGCTTATCGGCATGTGCGCGGTGCGGTTGAGCGTACGGCCGGTGGCGTCCCCGCGCACGCGTGGACAGGAGGCGGAAGCCTCTATACATTCTGCCTCCGCACCAACGCCCTTGCCCTCGATCGTTCCCATGACCCTCGTCCTCCTGTTCGCGGGTGGCCTCGTCGCCCTCATCGCCGGTGCCAATCTGCTGGTGCGCGGGGCATCGACGCTCGCCGCCGCGCTCGGCATCTCGCCCTTGGTGATCGGGTTGACCGTGGTGGCATTCGGTACCAGTTCGCCCGAACTGGCGGTGAGCGTGCAGTCGGCCTGGTCGGGCAAGACCGATCTCGCCGTCGGCAACGTGGTCGGCAGCAACATCTTCAACGTGTTGTTGATACTGGGTCTGTCGGCCTTGATCGCTCCGCTGGTGGTCGCCGAGCAACTGGTGCGCAAGGAAGTACCCTTCATGATCGCCGTCTCGGTGCTGCTGCTGGTGCTGGCGCAGGGCGGGGAGATCTCGCGGACCGAAGGGGGTGTGCTGTTCGCCCTGGTGGTCGGCTACACGGTCTACCTGATCGTGGCGGCGCGACGCGAGGGGCAGTCGCAATCGACCGACTACGAACGCGAGTACGGGGAGGCAGCGCGCAGACGTGGCGGCCGTCTGCTGGGCCAGGTCGGGCTCGTGATCGCCGGCCTGGGGCTGCTCGTGCTTGGTTCGGACTGGCTGGTGCAGGCGGCAGTGCGGACAGCGCGCCTCCTTGGGTTGAGCGAGGTGGTGATCGGCCTGACCATCGTTGCCGCCGGTACGTCGCTTCCCGAAGTCGCTGCTTCCGTGCTTGCGGCCCTAAAAGGGGAGCGCGACATCGCGGTCGGCAATGTCGTGGGCAGCAACATCTTCAACCTGCTCGCCGTGCTGGGGCTGTCGTCGTTGGTATCGCCCGAGGGACTTACAGTGGCGCCGTCGCTGATCGCGTTCGACATCCCGGTCATGCTGGCGGTGGCGGTGGCCTGTCTGCCGATCTTCTTCACCGGCTACCGCATCGCCCGCTGGGAGGGGGCGCTGTTCCTCGGCTACTACATCAGCTACACGGTCTACCTCATTCTGTGGGCCACCGGACACGACGCGCTCACCGCGTACAGCCAGGTGATGCTGTCGTTCGTGCTGCCCCTCACGATCATCACGCTGCTCATCATCGTGGTTCGCGAGATCCAGGCGCGTCGCCGCCGCTGAAATCGCCTCGCCTGCCTCGGCACATCGCGGCAGGGGCGGACGTGAAACTTTTCCGGTCCGACTCGGTCCAGGGTTGTCGCTTGCCCCACAACCCCCGTTCGGACATCCAAAAGGCCATGGTCCAGACCACCGGCACACCCCTCCTGTATCTCGTATTCGGCGCCATCGTCAGCGTCCTCCTGGCGGTGGATCTGTGGCAGTTGAGGAAGCAGGGCTCGCACAAGATCTCGGCGCGCGAGGCGGGGAGCTGGGTTGCGATCTGGGTCGCCGCCGCGGTGGTATTCGGCGGATGGTACTGGTGGTATCTCGATGGCAGCTTCGGCCGCGAGGTGGCGAACGAACTGGCTCTCGAGTATGCCACGGGCTACCTTCTGGAGATGGCGCTGGCCGCGGACAACGTATTCGTGTGGGTGACGCTGTTCACCTTCTTTGCGGTGCCCATCGAGTTCCAGAAGCGCGTGCTCGTGTATGGCCTCATGGGTGCGGTCATCATGCGCGCCATCATGATCTTCGTCGGCGCGGTGCTGATTGCGCGGTTCCACTGGATCCTCTACGTCTTCGGGTTGATCCTGGTGGTGTCCGGCATCAAGATGTGGTTCGCGTCCCCGGAGAACTCGGACCTGTCACAGAACAGACTGCTGAAGTGGTTGCGCGGCCACATTCGCATGGTAGATCAGTACCACGGCGACCGCTTCTTCGTCGTCCGGGACGGCCTCCGCTATGCCACGCCGCTCTTCATCGTGGTGATCTTCGTCGAACTGACGGACCTGATCTTCGCGGTGGATTCCATCCCGGCCGTGTTCGCCGTCACGCAGGATCCGTTCATCGTGTTCACATCGAACATCTTCGCGATCCTGTGCCTGCGTTCGATGTACTTCCTGCTCAAGGAGCTCGCCGACCGCTTCACACTGCTGCACTATGGCCTCGCGGTGATTCTGGTGTTCATCGGCACCAAGATGCTGATAATCGAGTTCTACAAGATACCCATCGGCATTGCCTTGGGTGTGGTTGCGCTCGTGCTCGCGACCTCGGTGGCGGCCAGCTGGTGGAGCAGCCGCCGACAGGAGCGGGGAACTTCGCAGCCGGCGCCGGTCAAATCGTCGTAAGGCGCGCGTGGCGCGCCGATTCCTCACGGAGACGCGTCGATGCGCATGACAGACTACGAACGAAACAGCCCGGAAGCCGTAGCGCGCATTCTGGCGATGATGATGATCACCGATGCAAAACTCGACGACCGGGAGGTAGAGGTGCTCGACCACCTGCGCGTGTTCGACATCGTCGGCATCTCGCGCGGCGCGTTTTCCGAAGTGGTGCGGGATTACTGCGCCGAGCTGGTCCGTGACGGCAACGCGGACGGGCGCATCCGACTGGTAGACAAATCCCGCATCGACCGGATCGTGGACCTCGTGGACGATCCGCGCAAGCGCGTCGATACCTGCGGGATGATCCTCAACATCGCCAACGCCGACGGGCGGCTGGACGACAGCGAACTGACGGTGTTCGGTTACATTCTCGAGCGCTGGGGCATGACCCTCGAATCCCTCGAACGCGAGCTGACGCGTCACTGAGCGCAGCCGCGCGATGGAGCGGCCTCACTCCGGCGCTTCCGCGGGCAGGTCGCTAACCTCGAATACCTCCCGCAGGTAATTCACGTACGAGGGATCGTAGTCCATCGTCTTCTCCGGCGTATCGCTGATCTTGGCCACCGGTTGTCCGTTGCATCGGGTCATCTTGATCACCACCTGCAGAGGCCTGTAGCCGAGGTCGTTGGTGAGGTTCGTGCCGATCCCGAATGCCGGATGGCAGCGCGTGTGGAAACGTTCGTAGAG
>CAZNBS010000208.1:0-8681 GCA_964570955.1 uncultured Burkholderiales bacterium
CCTCCAGATGGCGATCCTCGAGCCGACGCTGGCCATCCTGGACGAGGTCGATTCGGGCCTCGACATCGATGCGCTGCGCATCGTCGCCAGCGGTGTGAACCGGCTGCGCACGGCCGACAACGCCGTGCTGCTGGTCACGCATTACCAGCGCTTGCTCAACTACATCGTTCCCGACTTCGTGCACGTGATGGACGGTGGACGCGTGCTGCGCACCGGCGGCAAGGATCTGGCGCGCGACCTCGAGAGCCGCGGCTACGAGTGGGTGGCGAAAGAGGGCTCGGGAGTGGCGGCGTGACCCAGGTTCTGAGCAACAGCTACCTGGACGGCCTCCTGCACGGACAGTCGAGCCTGCCGTCCAGCCCGCGTGGATGGCTTGACGCGCTGCGCGCCGACGCACTGGAGCGCGCGAACGCATTGAGTCTGCCCACCACGCGCGACGAGGAATGGCGCTACACCGACCTCTCGCCGTTGTACCAGAAGAGCTTTCAGTGCACGCCTGCCGGGGCCATGCCGCCCGCCGCCGCACTGGACGCGCACATCCTTCCCGAACCCGGCTGCCGGCTGGTGTTCATCGACGGCCATTACGCGGCCGCGCTCTCCAGCATCTGTGATGACGCTGCACTGAGCGTGCGCGCGTTCTCCGAGGCGCTCGGCGATCAGGATCCTGCGCTGCAGGCAAACCTTGCGCGCCACGCACCGCTCGGCGACGATGCGTTCGTCGCGGTGAATACCGCCTGGCTGCAGGACGGCGTGCTCGTGCGCGTGCGCGCGGGCGCGTCAGCGCAGGCTCCGGTGCATGTGCTGTGCGTGAGCACGCGAGCCGGAGCGGCCGGCTATCCGCGCCTCCTGGTGGTGGCGGAGGCAAACAGCGATTGCACCGTGGTCGAGGATTTCATCGCGCTGCACGACGGCGAGTACCTCACCAATGCCGTCGCGGAGATCGAAATCGGGGAGGGTGCACACGTACGCCATGCGCGGGTGCAGCGCGAGAGCGGCGCGGCATTCCACATCGGCACCTGCGGGGTGCGCATCGGACGCAGTGCCCATTACTCGAGCAGCGCCGTGGCGCTCGGGGCGCGCATCTCGCGCTTCAACCTGAACGTCGTGCAGGCAGGAGAGGCTGCGGAGTCCACGTTGGACGGGCTGGCACTGATCGCCGGAAAGCAGCTTGCCGACACGCACAGCCTGCTCGATCATCGTCAACCCCACGGGCGCAGCCGCCAGCTGTTCAAGAGCATCGTGGACGATGGCGCGCATGCCGTGTTCAACGGCAAGATCTTCGTGCACCAGGGCGCGCAACGCACGGACTCCTCGCAGCAGAGCCGCAGTTTGCTGCTTTCACCGCATGCGCGGGTGAACACCAAGCCGCAGCTGGAGATCTTCGCCGACGACGTCAAGTGCGCCCACGGCGCTGCAGTCGGTCAGCTCGAGGCGGAGCAGGTGTTCTATCTGAAGAGCCGCGGGTTGGACGAGGCGAGTGCACGCAACCTGCTGACCTTTGCCTTCGCAGCCGAGATCGTCCGGCGCATCCCGCTGCCGTCGCTCGCCGCGCAGCTCGAGCGCACCGTGCTGCAGCAGACCCAGAAGTCGACACCGAACAGGAACCATCCATGAGTGCCGTCCCGAAACCCGCACCGTCACGCACGCCGCGTGTGCCGTCCTTCGACCTGGCGCGTGTGCGCAGCGATTTTCCCATTCTGGAACTGACCGTGAACGGCAAGCCGCTGGCCTACCTGGACAACGCCGCCAGTGCGCAGATGCCCAGGCCGGTGATCGACCGGATCGTGCGCTACGAGATGCGCGAGCACGCCAACATCCATCGGGGCGTGCACCATCTGTCGGAGATCGCCACGGCTGCCTACGAAGCGGCTCGCGAGAAGGTGCGTCGTTTCCTGAATGCCAGGGAGGAGCGCGAGATCATCTACACGCGCGGCACGACCGAGGCGATCAACCTGGTCATGCACGGGTATGGCCGCAAGTTTCTGGGCGAAGGCGACGAGATCGTGGTCTCGCAGCTCGAGCATCACTCGAACATCGTGCCCTGGCAGATGCTGTGCGAGGAGAAGGGGTGCAGGCTGCGCGTGATTCCCTGCGACGATCGCGGCGTGCTCGACCTGGAGGCGTACGAGGCTCTGTTCAACGGGCGCACGAAACTGGTCGCCTTCACCCACGTATCCAACGCGCTGGGCACCGTGAATCCGGTCAAACGGATGATTGCCACAGCCCACGCCCACGGCGTGCCGGTGCTGGTCGACGGCGCCCAGGCTGCACCGCACATCCCGGTCGACGTGCAGGACCTGGACTGCGACTTTTACTGCTTCTCGGCACACAAGCTGTGCGGTCCGACCGGGATGGGCGCGTTGTACGGGAAGGCCGCCCTTCTCGACAGGATGCAGCCCTACCAGGGCGGCGGCGACATGATTCTGTCGGTGACCTTCGAGAAGACGATCTACGCACCGCTTCCCACGAAGTTCGAGGCCGGCACGCCAAACATCATGGGTGCGATCGCGATGGGCGCTGCGCTCGACTACCTGGCCGAGGTCGGCATCGACAACGTCGCCGCTTGGGAGCACAGCCTGCTCGAGTACGCTACCAGGCAACTCGAGGCCATGGAGGGCGTGCGCATCATCGGCACTGCGCCGGACAAGGCGGCCGTGTTGTCCTTCGAGGTCAAAGGCGTGCACCCGCACGACGTGGGCACGATCCTCAACGAAGAAGGGGTGGCGGTGCGCACGGGACACCACTGTGCCCAGCCCGTGATGCAGCGCTTCCGCGTGCCGGCCACGGCGCGCGCCTCCTTCGCGTTCTACAACACGATGGGCGAGGTCGACCAGCTGGTCGCCGCCATCCGCCGCGCGCAGCAGATGTTCGCCTAATGGATTCGAAGCAGCTGTATCAAGAGGTCATCCTCGATCACAACCGCAAACCACGCAACTGGGGGCGTCTCGAGCACCCCAGCCACCATGCCGAGGGCTTGAACCCCCTGTGCGGAGATCACATCTGGATCAGTGTGGTGGTCGAGGGCGACCGCGTTGCCAACATGGCATTCGAGGGCCAGAGCTGTGCGATCTGCAAGGCGTCAGCCTCGATGATGACGACCAACGTCAAGGGGAAGTCGGTCGCGGAGGCGGAGCAGCTCATCCGGGAGTTCCGCGACATGGCCACCGGCAAGCTCGACGTGGCGCAGCAACCGAATCATCTCGGCCGCCTCTCGGTCTTCGCGGGTGTCAAGGACCTGCCTGCGCGCGTGAAGTGCGCGATCCTGCCCTGGCACACCCTGCACGCCGCGCTTGCGCGGGAGAGCAGCGCCTCGACCGAGGGCGAACAGGACCCTTTCTCGGGAGTTGCCACTTGATGGACGAAGTTTCAACGCAAGGACCGCGAAGCGGGCGCGAGTTGGCTCGTCAGGCAATCCCGTGCCGTCGCGTTCCGACGGTTCCTCGCGTATAGCGTTTCAAGACCATGCCGCGCATCGCCGAAATCGAGTTCACCCCCAATCCGAACGCCAGGAAGTTCATCCTGCGCGATCCGCTCACCTACGGCATCGCACGCTCCTACGAGAGCGCCGAACAGGCGCAGGGCGACGAGCTGGCTGCGCGGCTGTTCGCGATTCCGCACGTCACCAATGTCTTCTACGTGGACTACTGGCTCACCGTCACGCAGGACGGCCGTGCCCACTGGCCCGAGCTGCTGCGGGAGCTGGCGGTGCCCATCCGCGATGCACCGTCTGCGCAGGAGCGCTCCGAGGCGTTGATCAACGACGGGTCCGGGCAGGTGGATGGCATTCCCACCTTGTCGCGCGAGATGACCGAGGAGGAGCAGCAGAAGCTCGCCGTCATCCAGGACCTGATCGACGAGCAGGTGCGTCCCTACCTGCAGGGGGATGGCGGCGATCTGCACGTGGTGGGACTCGAGGGCAACGTCCTCAAGGTCCATTACCAAGGGGCGTGCGGAAGTTGCCCCAGTTCGATCTCGGGCACACTGGCCGGCATCGAGGGCATGGTCCGCCGCATCGATCCGGACATCGAAGTGGTCGCGGTCTAGGCTGCGTACCGCTATCGTTGCCCGCGCTCGATCCGTTCGTGCACCTCGACGCGTCGATCCTTGGTGTCAACGACCACCGCGCGCAGTTCAGCCGGCGCCGCCGCCCTGACGTAGAAGCGGAAGTTCGGATTGGAACTGAGCGAGAAATCGGTCTGCACTCGTAACACCGGCTCATCGTCCAGTGTCACGTCCACTTCACGCACGAAGTAGGGCGGAACGAACAGCTGGGTCATCGGGTCTCTCGCCAGACCGCTCGAGTTCGGATGCAGGATCTTGAGTTGCGCCAGGACGAGGCCCGGGTCTCGTTCGTTCGGGCGCAGTTCGAGATCCGCGCGCGGCTCGAACGCCTCGAAGTCGCCCGCCGCCCCAGCGGGTGCCGAGCAACCTCCGGCCGCCTTCACGTAGTGCTGGTCCATGAAGAGGCTGCCGTCATTCATCTCTGCGATTGCCCGGACCCAGCCGTAGTCCTCGATGCGTACCCGCGTCTGGATGTCCGCGCGGCCGCTTCGCGGGGTGAGCGTGAATGTCGCACTCAGCGGAGACGGATTGCTGTCGATGACCAAGTACAACGCGCGGATATAGCGCTGCTCGCTCTGTTCGAGGCTCGTGCTGATCGCCACAGGGACCGTGGATGGATCCTGGGCCCGGGGAGGCACTCGCAAGCGAACGATTCCTGTCGTGTCCTGGGAAATCGGCCGGTCGCCGAATAGCTGATTGCGAAGCTGCTGCCACACTGGCACGGCAGCCGCGTCGGGCGGCGCATCCGGGCGTGCGAGCGGGGACTGGGCGAGCAGAACGAGGGCGAGCGCGACACCTGCCAGTGGCGCCCGTATGCCCGCCCCGGGTCTGCAGTTCACTCGAGGAAGCATCTCTTGTGTGCCCGGTCTCGTACCCTTCGATAGCGCTCTGACCACTCCTTGCCGAGCGTGCTCTCTCGCACTTCGGTTCCCCGAGGCCCGGCAATCTGTGATGCGTGGAACGCCGTGGAGGCCTCGACGTATCCGGCGTAATCGAGCTCGCCGGCGATCGCATCGATGGCGCAGGAGCACTTGTACAGCATCTCGGTATGAGGGCGCTCGGGTCTGTCCCGCGCACATGCCTGCACGAAGAGAACGCGATCGATGGTCGGATACGATTGCGCCGCTTCCTCCGCAATGGCCGGCCCTGCAGCCGTGACGGCCAGGGCGAGAAGCGTCGCCACCGCGAATCGGCAGGTGACGCCGATGTCCCAGGGACGATTCACCGCCGTATCTCCTCGTCGACCGGCAGGAGGGGCACACCGTATTCCTCGAGGATCGCGAGGATCTCCCGGCGATGCGTGGACAGCAGCCTGTCCAGCGTCTCCTTCCATTCGGTTTCTCCTTGGCGAACCCCGACGGCGATGTCGAATTCCA
The DNA here is from genome assembly GCA_964570955.1 of uncultured Burkholderiales bacterium. Taxonomy (GTDB): domain Bacteria; phylum Pseudomonadota; class Gammaproteobacteria; order Burkholderiales; family SHXO01; genus SHXO01. Next base: position 5,439 of record CAZNBS010000208.1, read on the forward strand.
GCGGCAGCCCGGGTTCGGACGCGAGGGGAAGCACGCGAAGATCCGCCTCGGTCACCCGTCGACTGAAGTAGCCGGCGATCGGTCCCCATATCACTGCCGCATCGAGTTCGCCGTGCGCGAGGTCGTGATCCAGGATCTGTCCGGAGTAGTGCCCCGGGTCCGCATTCAGCATCGGATACGGACGGGCCTGCGCAAGCAATTCGTGGCGGACCAGCCAGTCCGAGGCCGGTGAGCGATCGTACACGCCGATCCGAAGGCTGTCCCGCGTCGTCGCGGGCAGGGAGAGAAACGCCGACACGGAGGTGATATGGGAGAGCCGGCTTCCCAGGACCAGGGCGTAGGACGAACGGTAGTACGGTCGCGTCGAGGCCACCTGATCCGACTGCGCCGGTACCCCCATGACGACGTCGCATGCATAGGCTTCCCCGGGCAGACGGAAGCGTAGCGTGTTGCGAATGAATCCCAGGCGCTGTGGAAAGTTGTAGTACTCGACGGGCAGCCCCAGACTGTCGGCGAGCAGGCGCGCGATCTTGTTCTCGAACCCGTTCCCCTGCGCATCGGAGAAAGGCAGGTTCGCCGGGTCCTGGCACACTTTGAACGCCGCGCGCCGCTGCTCCTGTGCCCGCGAGCCGACCGGCAACGCCAGCGCGACAAGCGCCAGCGCCGCAAGCATCGTGCTGACGAATCGGGTATCGCGCCTGCGCGGCCGGGTCGCCGTCACTTCAGCAATTCCACTTTCGCGCGCGTGATCGCCCCGTCGGAACGACCCTTGAGATAGGCGTAGAGCTTGTCGATGTGCGTCGTCACCATCTTGCTCGCCGCGAAGCCGGGCATGCCCTTGTCGAGCCTGCCGTTCAGGACGGTGCGTTCGAACTCTTCCTTGCTCAGTGCCTTCAGGCTCTCGAGGAGCGAGGGCCCGACCAGTCCTTCCTGGTTGGCTCCGTGACAGCGGTCGCAGGCCGCCGCGCGCCACGTGCGGAATCCCTGCATCGTATCGGCGTCCACCTTGTACCCCTCCACGACGCGGTACAACCCATTGTCGGTTTCCTGCGCCACGCCCTGCTGACTGAAGCATAGCGCCGCCAGCATCCACAACCAGTTCCTCGGCATTCTCGTTCCCCGCGGGAGGTAAACGACCGCGTCGGCAGCAGGTGCCGGCGCGGTCGAGTGGTGGGCGTTCAGTTAGGCAGGGTGAACACGGTCAACTGTCCGCCCAGGTCGGTGTACTCGCGCAACTCGCGGTACCCGCCCACTGCGCCGAGGCCATCGGTATCCTTCTCCAGTCCTGCGGCCATGCCGATGCCGGCCCAGCCCCCGATACCGGAGAACACCCCCACGTATTGCTTGCCGCCGTGCAGGTAGGTGAAGACGTTCCCGATGATTCCCGACGGGGTCTTGAACCGCCACAACTCCTTCCCGCTGGATGCATCGACGGCCTTCAGATGGCCCTCGAGCGTTCCATAGAACACCACGTCGCCCGCGGTGGCGAGCGCGCCGCTCCAGACCGAGAACTTCTCCGGATTGGACCAGACGATCTTGCCAGCACTTGCATCCCACGCGATGAAGTTGCCCATCGTGCCGCCCGGCCCCGGGTACATGGACAGCGTCGCGCCGACATAGGGCTGGCCGGCCACGTACTCGACCTCGAAGGGCTCGTAGTCCATGCACACGTGATTGGTAGGCACGTAGAACAGGCGCGTGCGCGGATGGAAGGCGGCAGGTTGCTGATCCTTGGTACCGAGTGCCGCCGGGCAGATCCCCTTGGTGTTCACATCCGGTCCGTTGATCGCGGTGCTGTACTGCGCAACCACCTGTGGTCGTCCGCTCTTCATGTCGACGTGCGTCGCCCAGTTCACCGCCGGATCGTACTTCTGTGCGACCAGCAGTTCGCCGCTTACGCGGTCCAGGGTGTAGGCGAAGCCGTTTCGGTCGAAATGCACGAGGACCTTCCGCGCCTTGCCGTTGACGTCGAGGTCGGCCAGGATCATCTCGTTGATGCCGTCGAAGTCCCACTCGTCGAACGGGGTCATCTGATACACCCACTTGACCTTGCCGGAATCGAGGTCGCGTGCCCAGATCGCCATCGACCAGCGGTTGTCACCGGGCCGCTGCGCGGGATTCCAGGTGCTGGGGTTGCCGGTGCCGTAGTACACGAGATTCAGATCCGGATCGTAGCTGTACCAGCCCCACGTGGTGCCGCCCCCGATCTTCCACTGATCGCCTTGCCAGGTCTTCAGGCTGGAGTCCCGTCCGACCGGCTGCATCCGACCGTCCGTCCAGGTCATGGTCTTGTCCGGGTCGACGAGCATCTCCGCATCGGGTCCGGTGCTGTACCCGCGCCACACCAGCTTTCCAGTCTTCATGTCGTAGGCAGACAGGTAGCCGCGCACACCCCACTCACCGCCCGAGATGCCGGTGATCACCTTGTCCTTGAACACGTGAGGTGCATTGGTGTTCACCGCCCCCAGCTTCGGATCACCGTTCTTGACGCTCCAGACGACCTGGCCGCTGTTCGCGTCCAACGCCACCAGCATGCTGTCCGCCTGCTGCAGGAATACCTTGCCGTCGGCGTAGGCGAGCCCGCGGTTGACCGTGTCGCAGCACATCTGCGGAATGACCGCGCTGTCCTGCCTCGGTGCGTACTTCCACTTGATCTTCTGCGTCGGCAGATCGATCGCGAATACGTTGTTCGGGAAGGGCGTGTGCAGATACATCGTATCCCCGATGACGAGCGGCGATCCCTCGTGCCCGCGCAGTACGCCGGTGGAGAACATCCACGCGACCTGCAGGTTGCCGACGTTGTCCTTGTCGATCTGTTTCAGTTCGCTGTAGCGGTGATTGGCAAAATTGCCCGCCTGCATCACCCAGTTGCCGGGATCCGAACTGAGCTTCGCCAGTTCGTCGTTCCCGGCGACAATGCCGGGCGCCGATGTTGCCGTCAGCAGCATCAACACCCTCACGATGCGAGATGTGTCCACGAAATCCTCCCAAAATGATTTGTCTTGAACGTAGCGCTGTCCCAGGAGCGGGCGCGCGAAGCAGGTGCCAGTGAGGCGGCGCCGTGATGGCGGCCTCGAGCGGAGCAACGCGTTGTTCTTGTCGTAATGGCCTGGCGGGCGCGAACAGGTTGCGCCGAGGGCTCGGCCCACGTGGAGCCGAGCAGCAGGAGTGCCGGTCGGGTACGACCCTCTAGCGGAGTCGTTTGAGGCGCGGTCGCTGAACCGTCCCCGGAGATTGCGGCAG
>CAZNBS010000209.1:0-681 GCA_964570955.1 uncultured Burkholderiales bacterium
AATGTGCCTTCGGCCGCACTTCCCTGTCAAGCGAATATTGAACCAGTATTCGGAAGCCGCGACCCTCTGATTGGTGCGGGATCGCCTCCAGGCTCACGCCCACCGCCCGGGCGATCTCGCGCTGCGACAGCCCGCACATCAGCTTCAAGCGAAGAACTTCTCCGAGTTGGTGCATGGCAAGCCTCGGGGCCGGCATTCCTTCCTCTCAAAAAGGCCGAAAGGCTGCCTGCAGCCCCTGTCCATGCGCAAACGTTGCCGCACCGCCCCGACCGGCACCCCGCGCTCTGGCATCCTGATCACCGATTCCGGCATCGTGATTGCCGTACCGGAAGCTCCCCGGAATCTGATCACGATCAACCGAAATGGGCGATCACGCTCCGCAATAACTGATCACGTTGGGCCGGAATGCGCAGAGGGGGATCCGCGAGGTACCGCCGAGGACTTGAAAGAGAGCCGGGACGAACTCGCGGCGATCATCGAGCGCGGGGCCGAGGCTAGGCGCGTCGAGGCCTTCTTCGCGGACGCGGAGCAGCGCGTCGCGCAACTCGATGACACGGAAGCGGTTGCCCTAAGAAACCGTCTGCGGCGCGCGCGAGACCTCCTCGGCGGAGTGGCGGGGGGGGGGGGGGCCCGCCCCCCCCCCGGGGCCCCCCCCGGAACCGCGGGGCCAAATGCCGGCCC
>CAZNBS010000209.1:691-8669 GCA_964570955.1 uncultured Burkholderiales bacterium
GGAAGCGGTTGCCCAAATAAACCGTTGGCGGCGCGCGCGTCCACCCCCCGGCGGTGGGGCGGACCCCGTCCCGCGCGTCCCCCCAACGGAGGACCCCGGACGTACGCTAGAGGCAAATGCCGGACCCGGCTGGCGCGGATGTGATCGCACCGGTAATCAAGACTTCTTCTTGTGTGGAACTCTTGGGGGGCTCTCGGATGCAACATTCTGCACTACGCTGCAGGGACATCCCGCGGGGCGCGCTCCTGGATGTTTGCCGGACTCGTCACGTGAGATCCGCCGCATTCGCACTCGAGGCCTTGTCGTCGAGCGTACGCAGACCAGCAGTCTGGCACGTGCATCCGGTCCGTGCGTGGCAGGACGTGAGCCGCGATCATCTCCGGCCTGACCGCTTGCCGGTCAGAGGCGCGCCTGTCGTGGAAGCTGAAGGAGCCGCCCTTGCGACCCCGCCTTGCGCGGCGCCAGGACAAGATCGACTATGTGCTGTGGCGGCATCGGCTTTCCGAAGTAGTACCCTTGGAATTCGTCACAGTTGTGCTCGCGCAGGAACTCGACCTGCTGCTTGGTCTCGACGCCCTCTGCCACTACGCGTAGTCCGAGGCTGTGCGCCATGTTGACGATTGCCCTTGTTATCGCGACATCACTCTCGTCCTTCGGCAAGCCGCGGATGAACGCTCGATCAATTTTCAGGCAGTCGAGCGGCAGTTGCTTCAGGTATGCCATCGACGAGTAGCCGATGCCGAAATCGTCTACGGAAATATATGCGCCCATGCTCTTCAACTCCTCGAGTATCGCCTGGGCCTTCTGTGGTTCCCGCATCATGACGCCTTCGGTGATCTCAAGCTCCAGCCAACGTGCTGCGAGGCCTCTTTCGTCCAGCGCGGCTCGTACGTCCGACACAAATTCCGTATCGATCAACTGCCTTGGGCTTACATTGATTGCCACGCGCATGGCCGGCATGCCCTCGCGTGTCCAGCGTGCGTGCTGAGCGCATGCCGTGCGCAGCGCCCATATGCCGAGCTGCCTGGTCAAGCCAAGTTCCTCCACCAGCGGAATGACTTGACCCGGCGCAACAAGCCGAGAATCTGACTGCGGCCATCGCAGCAGACCTTCTACGGCGACAATCTCATGAGTAGACGCGCACACCCGCGGCTGGTAGTACATGAGGAGGTCTTCGCTCTCGATCGCCCTGCGCAGGGCGGCCTCCATATCCAGGCGCCTTAGCGAGTGCCGATCCTCACGAATAGAATAGAACTGATACGTGTTCTTTCCTTTGTCCTTCGCGCGATACATTGCGATGTCTGCGTTTTTCAGCAGTACCTGCAGGTCACCCCCGTGATCAGGAAACGAGCTGATCCCGATGCTCGCAGTGACGCGAAACTCCCGATCGCGGATCAAGATCGGACGAGCCACCTCAGTCAACATGGTCTCTGCGATCCGGGCTAGGACCGCCTGATCCGCGATATCCTCGATGAGGGCTACAAATTCATCGCCGCCCTGGCGCGCCACGAAGTCGCTTTTCCGCACGCATCTCAGGAGGCGAGCCGCCACCTCTTGCAGGACGAGATCGCCGATCTCATGCCCCAAAGTATCATTGATGTGCTTGAAGCGATCGAGATCCAGGAACAGGAGACCGACCTTCGACGAATTGGCGCCTGCTCGCGCCAGTGCGAGATTCACTCTCTCGGCGAGCGCATGTCGATTCATCAGGTTGGTCAGAGAATCGTGAGTCGCATTGAATCTGAGCAGGAGCTCCGACGCACGTCTCTCGCGGACTTCGCGATACGCAAGGTACATTATCAACGCGAGAAGACCCACGTTGAACCCATTGGCGACCCAGCTCGTAACGATGTGCAGAGCTGCGCGGTGTTTGGAGGCCTCGGATCTCTGCCGCATTCCGTCTGCTTCAGCCGCCGTGAGGCTGGCAAGGAGGCGGTCGATCTGCGCGAACTGCTCAGCCGGCGCGGCCTCCCGAATCGCCCTGATAGCCGCGGGGCGTCCTCTCGCTTGATGCGTCTCGATGAGTGCCCTGAGACTCTGCGCTTCGTTGGAAAGGAGAAGGGCCATGCGGTCGATCTGCGCTATCTCCCTCTGGCCATCGCTGCCGAGGGTTCGAAGGCGCTGCGTGTGCTCGAGCGACGCCGATAGACGCTCGACAGCCTGATGAAGGTGATCAAGCTTTCCGCTGAGAATGTATCGGCGCCGTGCATCCTCTATCTGCGTGGCATCTGCGCGCAGGTCCTTGAGGATGCCGGTGATCGTCAGACTGACATCGCCGGACACCTGCGCGTTCATCAGCTCGAGGACCGTGTGGTGCGAGAGGAGGGCATTCGCAGCGAGAACAACGGCTGCAAATGAGAAGCCGATGAGGTGCCGTCGTGAGAGAGCTCGCGCGCTGTCGTTCCTCTGATGTCGCTGAGGGCGGGTAATGCCCTGGGTTTTCGACGAATGACGCGAGGATTCCATGAGTCGTCCTAACGACCGTTCTGTTCAGGTAGCGCGTATCCGAATCCGTAATCGATGGGGGGTATCAGTCTCGCTTTGAATGTCACCGGCGCGCCGGTGGGCCCGGTCATTGAGGGCGAAGCGCGGAGGACGGCGATTGCGTTTGAGCGGCGGAGGGGGGTCTTGGAAAGCACCGCCCCGTTAGACGACTGACTGCTCGCCACAGGCACCGGCGATCGGATACGTCTGCAGGAAGCAAGCTTCCCTGGCTGAGTCGCACAGCAGCGACCTATGTCCGGTCAATGGAGCGCTTTCGAGCGACAAACGCGCCAGTTCCGACCTGTCATCGCGTCAGGGCGATGCTCAAGTCACAGGAGCAGCTCGGGAGGCCTCATGCCGCAAGGCAAGGTGGGCACTTATTCTCACTGCCCTTGTGGCCACGCGCCGGTCGCTCTGCGAGTGTTCCGGTTTGACTGTCGAGATCTTGCGCAGCTCTGTAGAGGTTTCGGCATCGGTTACGGGTTGCGCAGGACGTCGTCCGCGCGTGGTCGCTCGGCTGCGAGCAGTCGCGCGGGTAGACGAGCCGGGGAGGACGGGGGCTCTGTGCGTCTTGTCTGACTCTTCAGCCAAGGCAGGTACGCTGCCATCCGTCTCGACTGTGCGGAATTTCCTGGAACCTGACGGGCGAAGGGCACTTGAGCGCGGGCGCCACCGGTCAGCTCCATGGACCTTGCGGCGGCCGCGCGATTGCCGACGCATGTCATTTTTTGAACTAATTTGGGATCGCAAGCCGCAGCGAACGGCGGTTGGTGGAGCACGACAGAGCTCACGACGAGCCCTGATGCGGCAGCGCGAGGCCCCGCTCGTCGCCGCGGCGCGGGGATCGCCCTAGCGTTTTCGCGTGGCCCGCTACACGCCCCGGCGCGGGCGCAATGGGATCGCCTTCGAGCGGCCGGTGCGAGGCTTCAGGGGTCCGTTCCGGTCGCCGTCGAGACGTTCACGTCTCTCGATCGCAACGCCAACCGGGACGCGGCGATGGCGTGGAAAGACACGATCTGCGAGGGGGCATGGTCAAGATCCTGGCTCGCGAGCTGCGCGACCCCGAGCAGTCCGAGGGCGATGCCGCCAAGCCTGGGTTGAGCGGCTGGACGATCGCGGCGGGTGACGAACGGCCCGGCGGCGAACGCCGCCGACTCCGGCACTCGTGCGGAACGACGGATCGCGCCAGCGTGCCGACGCAGCGGCAGCGCCGAGGCCACCGCGATCGGCGTCCGCGGGTCGCCTCGGCGCGAGGGCGCGCTGATACAAAGGCCGGAGTTGCGCGACTGCGGAAGTCGGGCGATCGTCGCAAGGAAACGAGCACCACGCCGCCGGATCGCCTTCCAGGCGAAGGCGAGTCGTCGCGACCGCAGAGCGGCCGGCGGGTGGCCGCCTATGTCGTCGGTTTCGGCTTCCGCCCGGCGGCTGCCGGCGGGTAGTAGCCCGAAACCCGACATACCCACGCTTCGATCCGCTTGGCGTTCTCGAAGCGCGTCAGATTGCAGGTGACCACGGCTCCCGTGGCCGCCAAGCCGGCTATGTGCTCGCGCACGGTTGCAAGCGGCATGCCCAGCTCTTTTGCAATTTCGAAGTCGAGCTGCTCACCGTGCTTCGTCAGGCACTGCAGAACTCTGCTCATCATCGCCGACCCTCGAATAAGACCGGAGTCTAGCAGGCTCCGTGCTTCTGCGCCCGATTCGTATGCTGCCTGAGGGAAAGCGCCCGCACTTCGGCGAATCGCAGGGATTGCAACGATGCGGGCCTTTTCCGTCCCCCCAATCGCGCGCTCGCCCGGGTTCGGATTCGGGGAGTGATCCACCCGAGGCAAAGGGCTTGCAAGACGGAAATTCCGCGCGCGACGCACTTGCCCTCAGGGCAGGGCGTCGGCGCCGGCCACGATCGCAGCAGGCGAGAAAGACAAGCCTTCCGCGAGCCGAGCATGCGAGCAGTCGGCTTGATCGGACTCGACACCGCACACCTGGGGCGGTGGACATTTAGCACAGGTCACGCAACGGCGCGGACGCCGCAATCCGGAGGCGCGATTTTGCAATACTTCGTGCCGGACGAAACGCGTCGCGGCCGCTGCCACCGGTGGATTCGATGAGCACCCCTCAAGCCCATATTCCGACAGAGGTGTATCTCGATTTTCTCGGGCGGACGGTCGAGATCCGGTGGGACTTTCACGCCGTTCTGATGTTCGTGATCTGGGTGGTCCTGGTACCGCTGTGCGTCATGACGATCCGCTACGGCAAGCCGAAGCCGACGCAGCACGGCATTCGGGAGAAGATCAAGCTCTCGAACGCGGCGTGGTGGTGGTTTCACGTCCACAAGTACGTGCTGTACGCCGCCATCGGGCTCGCCGTGGTGGGCGCGGCGGTGGCGATGACGGTGAGCCGCGGGTTCAGCGGGTCCGTGCACTCGCTCTTCGGGATTGCGGCGGTCGTGCTCGGATGCTTGCAGGTGGCGTCGACCTGGTTCCGGGGCACGCATGGCGGCCGCTACTATCACATGGCCAAGCCGGACGATCCGACGACATGGCATGGCGATCACTACAGCATGACGCCGCGCCGGCGCCTGTTCGAGGCGTTCCACAAGAACGTCGGCTATTTCGCAGGCATGTTCGCGCTCGGCGCGGTGGCCTCGGGGCTGGTGCAATACCGGATGCCGGTGCTGACGGCCATCACGCTCGCGACCCTGCTCGTGATCATCGTGCTGTGCGTGGTGCTGGAACACCACGGCCGCCGGTACGACACCTATCGTTCGGTGTTCGGCATCGACCCCGAGCACCCCTACAACAAGGCGCGCAAGGATCTGTAGCGGCCGTGGACCGCGCGGCGGGGCCGTGGCGGCCGGCGCGCGATCGCGGCCGGCGGCGTCAACCCCGGTACTCGACGATGTACAGGCCGGCGTTGAAGTCCGAGAGGTAGCACAGGCCGTTCCGGTCGACGAAGACGTCGGCCGAGTGCAGCACGACCGGCCGGTTGGGCCGCGGGTCGACCCAGCGCGCCGGCGGCGGCGGAACGAAGGCGCCGACCTCGGTCGGTCGGAACTGGTTGTGGATGTCGTACACCCGCAGACCCGCGTTCTGATAGGTCGCGAAGATGAGCTCTTCGCTGACGAAGCTGCCGGGCCGGTTCTCGTGGATATTGTGCGGGCCGAAGTGGCCGCCGACCGTGAGATAGTCCTTGTCGCACGGGGCGGGAAAGGTCGCGACGCTGATCGGGTTCGACTTGACCTGGTTGTCGAAAATCCAGATCGGCTTGAATCCGTCCTCCTGATCGTCGAGCACCGTCTCGTCGACCACCACCAGGAGATTGCGCGCGGGCAGCGGCAAGGCGTTGTGGGTGCCGCCGCCGAAGGGGGGCGCCCAGACCTTGCGCGTGATGAGCTGCGGCCGGGCCTTGTCCCTCACGTCGACGACGGCGAGGCACGCGTCGCGCCAGCTGCAATAGGCGATGTCGTCGCGGATGATCGGATGGTGCAGCCCGTAACGGCCGCTCTGCGAGGGCCAGTCCGGCCGCTCGCCGGCGGCGAGGTTCATCCCCGGCAGCCAGTAGCGGCCGGTCAACACCGGGCGCGTCGGATCGGCCAGGTCGATCGTGATGAGGATGTAATCGGAAAACCCGTCGAGCAGCGCCGAGGCGTAGGCCCAGCGTCCGCCGACGTACCAGATGCGGTGCAGCCCGGTGCCCTCGACCGGCATGAAACCGATCTCGCGCGGGTCGCCGGGCCGGGAGACGTCGTAGACCGCCATGCCGGCCGACCAGTCGCGCCCGGTCTCGGCCTTCGCGTGATGGTCGACGGCACCCTTGTAGTAGGCCTTCTCGTCGGCGAGCTCCGCCTGCGCGAACATGTCCTTGTTGTGGATGACGAGCAGCAGCTCGTCGGCCAGCTGCAGGTGCAGCGTCCAGGTGTTGGGCGGCGCGGCGACGTACTTCACCGTCCCCGGGCGGGCCGGGTCCCGCACGTCGATGACGCTGAACCCCTTGGAGAAGATGTGCCCGACGTAGGCGTAGCCGCCGTGCACCATGACCTGGACGCCGTCCGGTCGACCGCCCTGGTCGCTGTAGCCGACCAGGCGCATGTTTGCAGTGGCGTAATCGGGTCGAGGAAGCTCGCTGCCGGTCATGTTCTCGTCCTTGCCCGCGTGGACCGGATCGATGATAGGCATGCAACACTTGCATGCCGGGGTGCGCTGGTTCTTTAACATAAGTCAACGCTGAGGCGGGGAGCGCTCGGACATGCTGCCGCCAGCGGTGGTGCCGGCGGCCCGGTCGCCAGGCCACCGGCCGAGGCGGCGATGCTCGGCTGAGGGACGCGGCATCGGTCGGCGCTGCCGCGGTGTCCGTTCAGGAGGGGATATTCCATGCGCTGGGAAGGAATCGTCATCGAAGACGCATCGATGGAGGAACTGCTGGTCGCGAACGCCCGGCTCGAGCGACTGTGGACGGGCGCGAAATGGGCCGAAGGCCCGGTCTATTTCCACGAGGACGACGCGCTCGTGTGGAGCGACGTTCCGAACAACCGCATGTTCAAGTGGACGCGGAAGGACGGTGCGCGGATCTTCCGCGCGCCTTCGCAGTTCGCCAACGGCAACTACCGCGACCTGCAGGGCCGGCTCGTGACCTGTGAGCATCTGGGGCGGCGCATCAGCCGCACCGAGCCCGACGGGAACGTGGTGACGCTCGTCGGCCATTACGCGGGCAAGCGGCTCAACTCGCCGAACGACGTGACGGTCAAGACCGATGGGACGATCTGGTTCTCGGACCCGAACTACGGGATCATGAGCAACGACGAAGGCTACGCGGCCCCGAGCGAGATCGGCGCCAACAACGTCTACCGCTACGATCCCGTCTCGGGCGAAGTGAGCATCGTCGCGGACGATTTCGAGAAGCCGAACGGCCTGGCGTTCAGTCCGAACGCGGACAAGCTGTACGTGTCCGATTCGTCGCGCTCGCACGATCCGAACGGCAAGCATCACATTCGCATGTTCGACGTCGTCGATGGCCGGTACCTCAGCAACAGCCGCGTCTTCGCGGTGATCGAGCCGGGAATCGCCGACGGATTCCGCATCGACCGGCGCGGCCACGTCTTCACCAGCGCGGGCGACGGCATACAGGTCTATTCGGAGGCGGGCAGGCGGCTGGGAAAGATCCTCGTTCCCGAGGCGGTGTCGAACTGCGTGTTCGGCGGCCCGCAGAAGAACCGGCTGTTCATCACCGCGACCTCGTCGGTCTACGCCATCGATCTCGGCACATTCGGCCTGTGACGGCCGCTCGGCCGGGTTGCGACGGGTCACGCATACCAGGGCGCGCGGGTACGCGCGCGATCGGTCGATTCGCAACCGCTGGTGCGCCGGAACGTCGGCGACGGGCGCGGCGTGCCACGGGCGCGAGCGCGCTGCACCGGCTGCTCTCCGCTAGAGTGTCCCGAGTCAGAGATCCGTCGACGAAAAACCGCACGGTTCGCCGCCAGGCGTCGTTCCGCTCCTTGC
>CAZNBS010000210.1:0-8649 GCA_964570955.1 uncultured Burkholderiales bacterium
CCATGAACTGCAGCGCTGGCGTGAGGCCGCTCGCCAGATCGAGTTCGCGAAGCACGAGAGCAACCGGACCTGAAGACGGCTACCAGTCGGCGCTTCGCGTTGCTTCCACGATCAACCGGGTCAGCAGGTACAACCGCGGGACGATGGACCCCACTTCGACGTACTCCTCTTCAGAGGAATGAAAGCCCGCGCCGACGAGGCCGAAACTCTCCGCCACGGCAGGGCGCCCCGAGGCTGCCGCAAACGCCGCGTCGGTCCCGCCCCCAGTTCCGCTGTCGTCCACCATGAGCGTCCGGTCGATCTCGGCGTAGATCGACTGCGCAGTATGCGCCAGCGCCCGCGAGGCAGCACTCGCCTCCAGCGGTGCACGACGCGTCTCGAACTTCACGTCCACGATGGTCCCGGCCACGAGCGGCGGATGCGAGGCGATGCGCTCGCGCAGTCGCCGCTCGATCCAGTCGAGATCGGCCAGCCGGTTCACGCGCACATCGGCCGTCGCGCTTGCACGGTCGGGGATCATGTTGCGGACCTGCCCGCCACTGGCAAGCGTCCAGTTGAACTTGACGCGCCGCTCGCGATCGCCCAGGTCGACCGTCTGCAGCAGTCGGTAGGCGAGTTCGACGATGGCATTGCGGCCCTGTTCGGGATTGACGCCGGCGTGTGCGGGCTTGCCGGTCACGGTGAGGGTGACCAGGCCGATGCCGCTGGTCGCCAGGGCAATCTGATCGGCGACACCCAGCGGGGGCTCGCCGGAAAGCACGACGTCGTGCGCTGCGCCCAGGCGTTCGATGATCGCGCGCGAACCCGGCGAACTGATCTCCTCGTCCCCATTGACCACGACGGTCACGGTACCGAAGTCCCTGAACTCCATCGCGTTGAGCAATGACAGGGCGTGCAGGATCAAGGCGACCCCGCCTTTGGCATCGGCGATTCCGGGCCCATACAGTCGATCCGCATCCCTGCGGAACGGACGCGTCGCCAGCGTACCGCGCGGGTAGACCGTATCCATGTGTGCCAGCAGCATGACGCGCCGCCTGCCGGATCCGTACAGGCGACCGATCACCACTGGTCCCACGCGCTCGGGTGTATCGAACAGGCGGACGGTCTCAGCGGGCGAGGGCTGATAGATCTCGACCTCCGCGCCGAGTGCCGTCAACCGCCGCGCGAGCAGCCCCACGAGGCGCTCCAACCCCTCCAAGTCGCGGCTGCCCGACTCCACCTCGACCAGCGTGCGCAGCGTATCGACCACGGCGGCGCGCTCTTTCCCAGCCAGGGAATACAACGCTTCGACCGGTTCGGCCCGCGCACATGCGGCGAGGAGTGCGAGGAAGAGCGCAGCGATCGATCGGGCCATCGGGTTTCCCGAAATGGGCGAATACCCCCCGAAGCGTACCAGGAGGTTGGTGCCTGTTGAAAGCCGGGGATCCCTTGCGTACGCCCGCGCGTTCGCTTTCGCTCAGAATAACGACTTGTAACAACTCCGGTCAGGCACGCACATCATGGACAAAGTGAGGATCCAGCATTTCTCCGACGTATTGTGCGTATGGGCGTACGTGTCCCAGGTGCGCATCGACGAGCTCAAGCAGCAGTTCGGCGACCAAGTGGAACTCGACTACCACTACGTCCCGGTGTTCGGGCACGCGCATCAGAAACTGCAGGCGCAATGGACCCAGCGCGGCGGCGTAGAAGCCTACGGGCGGCACGTCAGGGACGTGGTGGGAAAGTTCGAGCATTGTCCGATCCACCCGGACGTATGGGTCAGCACCACGCCGCGCTCGTCCATGCCGGCGCACCTGTTCCTGTGCGCCCTCAGGTTGCTGAACGACCGGACACCGGATGCGCACGGCAACACCCCCTTCGAGCGCGTCGCGTGGGAGGTGCGCCGGAGCTTCTTCGTCGAGACTACGGACGTGTCACAGCAGCACGCGTTGCTGGCCATCGCGGAACGGTTGGCGCTGCCCGTTGCCGAGATCGAGACCATTCTCGCTTCGGGCGCCGCACACGCACTGCTGTCGGAGGACATTGCGCTGTCGCGTGACTTGTCGGTGCGAGCCAGCCCCACCTTGCTCTTCAACGAAGGCCGGCAGATGCTCACAGGAAACGTCGGCTACCGGGTGATCGAGGCAAACGTGCGCGAACTGCTGCGCGCGCCGGCTGGCGCGTCGTGGTGCTGACACACGACGTTCTCCGTCAGCTTCTTCGTCGAGATAAAGGCGACAACTGACGCCGAAGGCGAAGCATGACGCCACCGAGCGAGACGACGTCTAAACCACGGTGGGATAGTCCGTGTACCCCTCCGGTCCGCCGCCGTAGAAGGTCGCGCGGTTGTAGGGCGTGAGCTCGGCGCCGCGCCGCAGCCGTTCGGGCAGGTCCGGATTGGAAATGAAGTACCGCCCGAAGGCAATCGCATCCGCGGCACCCTTCGTGACGGTGGCATCGGCCTCGCCGCCTTTGAAGTTGCCCGCGGTAATGAGCACGCTGTGCCACAGCGGGCGAAACAATTCGCACGCCGACGGCACGTTCTTGTGGTCGACCTCCTTCTGCCCGGCTCCGCTCGCGCGCGGCTCGATGAGGTGCAGGTACGCCAGGCCCAGCTTGTCCAACTCCTCGACCAGGTGGCTGTAGAGCGGCAGCGGGTCGGCTTCGCCGCTGTCGTTGGCGATTCCGAACGGCGACAGGCGGATGCCGACCCGGTTGGCCCCCCACACCGACGCGACGGCGCGCGCCACCTCCACCGGCAGCCGGCAGCGATTCGCGATCGAGCCGCCGTACTCGTCGGTGCGCTGGTTGGAACGGGTCTGCAGAAACTGCTCGAGCAGGTAGCCGTTGGCGGAATGGATCTCGACTCCGTCGAAGCCGGCTGCCTGCGCGTTGCGGGCGGCCTGCTCGTAGCTGTGCAGCACTCCGGAGATTTCTTCGCGCGTGAGGGCCCGTGGCGTGGGGAACGGCTCGCGCTGGAAGTCGGCGGTCATGGCCATGCCTTGAGCCGCGATCGCAGACGGTGCCACCGGTGCCTTCCCTCCTGGCTGATGCGACGGGTGAGAGATCCGGCCCACGTGCCACAGTTGCAGGAACACGGTCCCGCCCTTGGCATGGATCGCCTCGGTCACCAGCTTCCAGCCCGCCACCTGCTCGGACGAATGGATGCCGGGCGAGGCCGGCACCCCCTGCCCCTCCGGGCAGATCTGCGAGGCCTCGCAGATGATCAGACCGCCCGGCGTGGCACGCTGTGCGTAGTACTCGGCGTTGAGCGCGTTGGGGACGTTCCCGGGCCGCGTCGCGCGCATGCGCGTGAGCGGTGCCATGACGACGCGATGGGAGAGCGTGTAGGGACCGAACGTCAAGGGCTGAAACAGTGCTGCGCGAGCCATGGCAGTTCTTCTTCTGGTCAGAAAGCGACCGCGACTATAGCGGGTATCGCCGGCCTCGCCTACAACACCTCGTACACCTCGTAGATCGGCCCGCTCGCCTCGCGTCGACCCATTGCCACCGCGACGATCCGATTGAGCCAGTCGTACTTCGTGGAGGCGGTCTCGAACACCGGTGTCGTGCGGAAGTAGTAGCTCGCGGGATCCACCGCCTCGCCGCGATTCAGGCGCGCGATCACATCCGCCGGTCCGTGCCGCAGTCCGCGATAGGTCATGTAGATCAGCTGGGCGTCGTCGGTCTCGAGCGTAAGACGCACATCCAGGACGAGCGCACCGTCGGGGCGCAGCAGCAGCCAGTCCCCGCCCGGGCTGGGCTGGATGGTTCCTCGGAGACGCTCACCGACGAACGAGCCGCCGCCGACCGTGGCGATGCGTCGATGTCCGTTCGGTGTTGCACCGAGATCGACGACGCGGGGGACTTCAATGGTGAGAGTGAACAGCGGACGGGTCTGGATCATGGTGGTTCGCAATCTGGGTTGGAGGAACGAACGCTCGCGCGTGGGCACTCAATCGTCCACGTACGCAATCGCCTCGATCTCGACCTTCAAACGCGGATCGACCAGCTTGCTCACCTCGACCAGCGTCGAGGCCGGGCGATGCTCGCCGAAGTACTCGATGCGCAACGGGTTGATCAGCGGGCGCTCGTCGATGTCGGTCATGAAGATGGTCACCTTCACGACGTGCGCAGGCTTCGCGCCCACCTTCTTCAGGCTCGCGTCGACGACTTCCATCGCTACACGGAACTGCTCCACCGTCGATTCCGGCACGGTGCCATCGGCTTTCAGACCGACCGCCCCGGAAACCCACACGTGCCGATCGGCCCGCACGACGTGACAGTAGTGGCTGACGGGTGGATACTGCCCCGCCAGCGTGTGTCGCTGAATCATGTCGGTCTCCTCCTGTTCGTGGTCACGGCGCGCACCGTATCACCGTGAAGCAGTGTACTCCGCGGCCGCGCACGCCTGCTCGGTGACCCTGCGCTGGCCGCGTGGCAGCGCCCGGTGCCGCCGATCGGCACTGGCATGGGCCCGCGCCCGGCCGGTGGTACGGGCAGTATCACGATCCCTCGAACCGCCTTCGTGCCGCATTCGCCTCGTCGCTGGTGGAGGCCAGATTGAACTGATCGGCACCCGCGTGCGAGGCGAGATGCGCCAGCGCGTACGCCGTGGCGTTGATCGTCTCCTTGCTCATGCGCACGGCCGGTTGGGGCATTTCCAGCACGCGGCGCCCGATGTCCAGCGACTTCTCGAGCGTCGTGCCGGCTGGGACCACATAGTCGACCAGCCCCATGTGCAATGCGTCCTCGGCGCCGACGCGTTCGCACAGGATGGTCAGCCGCTTCGCACGCGCCGGTCCAGTGAGCGCAATCAGGCGTGGCAGCGTGCCCCAGGTGAGCGGCAGTCCCAGCGCGATCTCCGGAAGGCTCACGAAGGCGTCGGCCGCCATCACACGCCAGTCGCAGGCGAGCGCCAGGGCGAGCCCGCCGCCGATCGCATAGCCCTCGATCGCGCAGATGGTGATCTGCGGGAGCTCTTCCCAGGCGCGCGCCATCCGATAGCCGACCTGGTTCACGTCGCGCTGGACCTGCAGCGGCTGGTCGGCGATCGCCCAGCGCGCTTGGTCCTTCAGGTCGGCGCCAGCCGAGAACCAGCCGCCCGCTCCCGTGACGAGGACGACGTCCAGCGACGGCTCGTCGCGCAGCGACTCCGCCGTGCGCGTGAGTTGCCGCATGAACTCCACGGACAAGGCATTGCGCCGTTCGGGCCGGTTCATGCGAACCACTGCCATGCGCTCTGTTCGTTCTACGAGGATCGTCGTGTCCATTGCATTCATCCCTTGCGCAGCCCACCGTACCCTTGCCAGGACGCCGCAACCAGCCAGCCGCTGTCGACAGGAAGATTGACGCCGGTGATAGCGGATGCCTCCGGCCCGGCCAGGAACGCCACCGCACGCGCGACATCCTCGGGACGAACCAGCCGGCGAAGCGCGGTGCAGCGCTCCAGCAGCGCCAGGTCACGCTCGCCCTTGTCCACCACCGCCTGCAGCGCCGGCGTGAGCGTGTGGCCGGGAGACACGGCATTCACGCGCACGCCGCAAGGGCCCCACTCGGCCGCGAGGCATTCGGTCATGGCGATGATGGCCGCCTTGGCTGGCGCGTATGCATGCAGCGGCAGCGAGCGCATGCCGGCGATCGAGGCGATGTTTACGATGCTGCCGCGCCCGCGCCCGGTCATGAGCATCCCGAACGCCCTGGCAACGAGATAGGCACCGCGCTGATCCACGCGCACGACCTCGTCCCAGTCCGCCATCGACAACTGTCCCGGCGGCAGCGGCACCTGAATGACGCCGGCGTTGTTGACGAGCACCTCGACCGGCCCGCACTCGGCCTCGACCGCCGCGGCACAGTCAGCCACGGCCGCCTCGTCCGCGATGTCCACCAGGAACGCACGCCCGCCCACTTCGCCGGCGACGCCGTACGCCGCCTCGCTGCGGTCGAGCACCGCCACACGCGCACCGCGCGCGGCCAACTCCCGGCAGCACGCGGCACCGATGCCACTGGCGCCGCCGGTCACCACCGCCACACCGCTCATGACTCCAACCATCTCCTCTCCCGTTATTCGAATGTCCCCGCCCTCGACCGCTACCGCACGAACGTCGGCATGATCCGGTGCGGCAGTGACCGTGCGGCGCGTAAGCGTCCAGCGAGATCGTATACTGGCAGGTCACCACTACGCGTGACGGCGCGTACCCCCGCACCGAGCCGCCATGTCCGAGACCAGAGAACCAGGGACTGCCGCGTCGACCGACTTGGTCGACGCCGCCGTGCGCGAGATCCTACGGCATGAGGATCCGGAGCGATTCCTCGACTGGATCCGCGCGAACGCCGCGAAGTGTTGGCCAACAGTCTTCTGCGACGCGGGATGGATGCGGAGGCCGCCGGCAAGACGCCAGCTTCGACGGGAAGGAAGCGCCCGTCGGAGCTGACAGGACGCGTCTGGCGCGCCCGTCCAGCATAACCACCACAGGAAGGAACAGGGGAATGTCCACGGAACAAGTCGTCGAATCGCTCTGGGCCGCGTTCGAAAGCGGCGATTATCAGCCCGCCGCCTGGACCGGCAAGCTGTCGGTCGAGCAGGCCTATCCCGTCCAGTTGGGGATGCTCGCGCGCAAGCTCGCACGCGGAGAACAGCAGGCCGGGTGGAAGGTCGGACTGACCGCCCCGCACATGCGCGAGATGTTCCACCATCCCGACCCGGTGTTCGGGCACCTGCTCGCCTCCGCGCGCAAGGACAGCGGCCACCGCTTCACGCACGCTACGCTGCGCAGCCCGGCGGTGGAGAGCGAGCTGATGATCACGCTCGCCAGCGATCTGATCGGTCCGTCCGCTACACCCGCGTCCGCGCGCAGCGCGATCGCCTCCATCGCCCCGGCGCTGGAAATCGTCGAACTGGGACGCGCCGAGATGCGCCGCGACCTGGGGCTGGCGATCGCGGACAACGTCTCGCAGCACGCCTTCGTGCACGGCGCTCCGGTCGACTTCGGCACGGATCTGGACTTCGGTGCGGTGCAGGCCAAGGTGGAAGTCAACGGCCAGGTCGTCGCCGACGTGGTGGGCAGGGACGCCATCGACAACCAGCTACAGACGCTCGCCTGGCTGGCCAATACGCTCCACCGCTTCGGTCGGAGCCTGCGGGCGGGCGAGCGGATCATGACCGGGTCCTTCACCAAGCCGCTGCCGATCCAGGCCGGGACGTCGGTGCGCACGACGTTCTCGGGAATCGGGACGGTGGCGGCGTGGTTCGACTGACCGAAGTAGTCAGTGGCGGACGGCGTCTGGGTCGGGCGCCACCGCCAGCGCATTCAGGACTTCACGGTAGATCACCTCGGACTCCGCTGACGGCTCGACGCCTAGCACGGCGGACAACGTCTGGCGCAACCGCCGGTAGGCACTCACTGCCTCGGTGAGCCGGCCCATGCGCCAGTAGCAGCGCATCAGGCCGCGATGGAAGTCCTCCACCACCACATCGGCGTGATTCCGCGCAGATACAGCCGCGCCGCGTCCTCCAGATTGCAGGATGCCTCCAGCGCCTGCCCGTGCGTGGCCAGTGCGTGGATGAACTTGCCGCGGATGCGCTCGCGCATGGCCACGCTCCACTGCTGGTCGTCGTCCTCAGGCAGGAAGCTGTCCGCGTACAGATCGAGCAACGCGCGCATGCGCTCGGGCGTCATCGGCTCCTCGAGCGCGGCTTCAAAGCGCCATGCGTCCACCAGCAGCTGTGACGGTCAAGCCAGACCTTGCCCCCCTTGGTGCCCCACCACCTCGTCACTACCGAGCAGCTTGCGCAGGCGTATGACCGTCACCCCCAGCACCTGCCTGGCCGCGTCCGCCTCCTCGTCGCCCCACAGTGCATCGCACAGCCACTGCTCCGGGACATCCTCGTGCCGATAGGCCACCAGCGCCTTGAGCAGGGCGAGTGTCTTCTTCGGGACTTTGCGCGAGAACTCGAGAGGCTTGTCGTTGACTTCCACCTCGAACAACCCGAGCGCGCGGATGCGAATCGGCCGCGGCCACCGATCCGGCGCATCGGCTGGCGGCCTGAGCCGGAACATGCGAATCAACTGCTGCACGAACTCGACCTGGATGCCCTCGCGCAGGGCAAGCGAGAACATCGGCGGCATGGAGCATTCCATATAGCGCAGGTAGTACTTCCCGACGCCCTCGCCGGCGCTCGACAACGCCTGCGTGAGAAGCGCGACGCACGCGGGCAGGCGGCTCTCCCGACAGGCCAGGAAGGCTTCGCACAGCATCGCGGCTGGGCGCCAGCATGCCAGTTGCGGACTGCGCGCGATGACGTCGATCGAACGTTGCAGCAGCGGCCGCGCCTCGTCCATCCTGCCCGCTCCGATCAGCACCTCGCCATTGAATAGACCGAACGACATGAGGTTCTGCGGAGCGCCGACGCGACGGATCGCCTCGTCCGATGCGATCGCCAGTTCCCCTGCTTCGGTCCAGCGCCCGTAGTGATGAGCGCGACGAGCCTGGTAGATGCGCAGCAATGCCAACGACATCGGACGCCTCGGTGGGCGACCGGCTTCGATTTCACGCCTGCTGCCCAGCCGTTCGCACGTTCGTGCACCTGGTCGACGGCCCGGTTGTCGAGGACGCCCCGGCACGCCAGGATCGCTTCGGTCTCCTCTCGCGTGAGCCGGAGCTGCAGCC
>CAZNBS010000211.1:0-8616 GCA_964570955.1 uncultured Burkholderiales bacterium
TGCCGGCGGCGCACGCTCCGACGTAGGTGCGGTTGTCCTGGAAGTACTGCTCCATCTTCACGCGATGCGCCGAGAGCGTCGAGAACGCCTCCGGCAGGGCGCCGCGGACCACGTACTCGCCGTAGGCTGGAATGGCGATCGCGGCCAGGATCGACAGAATGAGAACCGTGATCATGACTTCGATGAGTGTGAAACCGCGCTGCCTGACCATGACGAAGACCTCGTATCGTTTCAGTTGCCCGGATCGTAGAAATCCGCCTGACATGCGGCAAAATCGGCCGATGACCGGTTGTCTGGAGGGGATGAGCGGTCGGACCGGGCGGACGACCGATGGGGAACCGGCGGAGGGCGGGCAGGCGCAAGACCGGTGCCACCGCTCGCACGGGGATCGACGTCCGGAGAGGCGGCGGGAATGGGTGCGTGGGCGCCATGTGTCTAGATGCGAATTAGACACAGTCCAACTGCCGGACTATACTGCCGACTACAATGGAGTCAGTTCGGTATTCCCG
Organism: uncultured Burkholderiales bacterium; assembly: GCA_964570955.1. GTDB lineage: Bacteria > Pseudomonadota > Gammaproteobacteria > Burkholderiales > SHXO01 > SHXO01. The sequence continues at coordinate 510 of CAZNBS010000211.1, forward strand.
CACCAGCCTGCCTGCCGTCCTGCGGCGGCACGGCATCAATCCGACCCATCAGCGGATCGAGATTGCCCACGCTCTGTTTGCCCGCAACGAGCATCTGAGCGCCGACCAGGTGCTGGCCCTGGTCAATGAGGAACACCCCGAGACTTCTCGGGCTACCGTTTACAACACCTTGAATTTATTCGTTCAGAAGGGGTTGATCCGGGAGGTCATCGTGGATCCGAGCAAGGTCTTCTACGATCCGAACACCCAGCCGCACTATCACCTCTACGATGTGCGGACCGGTCGTCTGACCGATATCGACGCCGATTCCGTGCGTGTTTCCGGTTTGCCGGAACTGCCTCCCGGGGTGGTGACGGAGGGCGTGGAGATCATTCTGCGGGTTCGCTCCCCGGATCCGGACGCCCCCCAGACCCGCGACGGTCGCTAGGAACCCTGGAACCGCGCGGACCGCTTTTCCATGAACGCCGCAACGCCCTCGCGGAAGTCGGCCGTCCGACCGGCTATGCGCTGCAGTTCGGCCTCGAGTGCAAGTTGACGTTGCGCGTTGTTTTGTGACGAAGCGTACAGCGCCTGCTTGATCAGCCCATAGGCGACCGTCGGACCGCTTGCGAATTGCCGGGCGATGCGCTGCGTCTCGTCGGCCAGCGCCGCGTCGTCCACGCACTTCCAGATCAGGCCCCAGGCTTCCGCCTGCTCTGCGGAGACCGGCTCCGCGAGGAGGGACATGCCCAGGGCGCGAGCCTGCCCCACCAGTCTGGGCAGAAAGTAGGTGCCGCCCGCGTCCGGAATCAGCCCGATGCGGCTGAAGACTTCTATGAAGCGCGCCGAACGGGCCGCAATGACGATGTCGGCAGCGAGCGCGAAGTTGCAGCCGGCGCCCGCTGCCACGCCGTTCACGGCGCAGATCACCGGGATCGGCAGTTCGCGCAGGCCGAGCACCAGCGGGTTGTAGTTGCGCTCCAGCGTCGAGCCCACCTCGGAATTGGCGGCGTTCCCGGACATCACGCGCTCGCCCAGGTCCTGCCCTGCACAGAAGCCGCGTCCCGCCCCGGTCAGGATGAGCACCCGCAACGATTGCTGCGCGCGTACGCGCGCCATCGCTTCGCGCAGTTCCTCGTGCATCTGCTCGGTGAAGGAATTGAGTTTGTCCGGCCGGTTGAGCGTGATGGTGGCGATGTCGTCGGCGATGTCGAATAAAATGTTCTGGAAGGGCATTGCCGTGCTCCTGCGCTGTCGATGGCCGATTATAGGACTCCTCTGACACGGACGATTGGATCATGAACTACGAGCATATCTTGGCCGAGACGCGCGGCAAAGTCGGGTTGATCACGCTCAATCGACCCAAGGCGCTCAACGCGCTGTCCCCCGATCTCATGCGCGAACTGTCGCATGCGCTGCAGGCATACGAGGCCGACGAGCAGATCGGTGCAATGGTGATCACGGGCAGCGAGAAAGCCTTTGCCGCGGGCGCCGACATCAAGGCAATGAAGCAGTGGAGCTACATGGACGTCTACAAGTCCGACTTCATCACCGCGGAGTGGGAGTCGGTCGGGCGCTGCCGCAAGCCGGTGATTGCTGCGGTGGCCGGCTTCGCGCTGGGCGGCGGGTGCGAACTGGCGATGATGTGCGACTTCATCCTCGCCGCTGACACGGCGAAGTTCGGCCAGCCCGAGATCAATCTCGGCATCATCCCGGGGGCGGGCGGGACACAGCGGCTGCCTCGTTTCGTGGGCAAGTCGAAGGCGATGGAGATGGTGCTCCTGGGCCAGTCACGCTTCATGGACGCGCAAGAGGCGGAGCGCTGTGGTCTGGTGAGCCGCATCGTTCCGGCGGCGGAACTGGTGGAGGAGGCGGTGCGCACGGCCCAGAAGATCGCAGAATTGAGCCTTCCCATCGTCATGATGGCCAAGGAATCGGTCAACCGTGCATTCGAGAGCACGCTGGCCGAAGGCGTGCGTTTCGAGCGGCGCCTGTTCCATTCCGCCTTTGCGACCGAGGACCAGAAGGAGGGCATGGCAGCCTTCGTCGAGAAGCGCAAGCCGGGCTTCCAGAACCGCTGACTGCGACGATTCGGGCATACGGCTCACGCACGTCGGCCAAGCGGCTATAATTGCGCCCCTTGCCGGTGTAGCTCAGCTGGTAGAGCAGCGCATTCGTAATGCGAAGGTCGGGAGTTCGACTCTCTTCACCGGCACCAGTCGACTCGAAAGGCCACCCGTGAGCGGGTGGCCTTTTCGCTTTGGTTGAGCGGCCGATTGCGGGTACGGCGCTTGATGGTCTTCGCTGTCCACGAACAGGAGACCCTGGATGCCTACCGTTTCCCCTTCTTCTGCTCAGGCCGCGCGCCTGCGCGATCTCATCGGCGACATGAAGTTCGCCATGCTCACCACCCGTGCGATTGACGGCACCCTCAGCAGCCGTCCCATGACCACGCTCGAGACCGAATTCGACGGCACGCTGTGGTTCCTTGCCGCGGCCGACTCGCTCAAGGCGTTGGACATCGAACAGCGTCCCAAGGTCAACCTGGGCTACGCGGCGCCGGAGCGCGGCCGCTATGTCTCGGTGTCCGGCACCGCTCGCGTGCTGCGGGATCGTGCCAGGGCGCACCAACTCTGGCAGCCGCAGTTCCAGACCTGGTTCCCCGGCGGGCCCGACGACGAGAACGTTGCCGTGCTGCAGGTCGAGATCACGAGCGCCGACTATTGGGAGGCGCCGGGCGGCAGGGCGGAGCAGGTGTACGCCGTCGAGCGCGCGACCGAGGGCGACCGTGACGCCCCCGGCAAACAGACGCATGTCGAATTCAGTGTCAATGCGCAGGAACAGTCGACGCCGCAAGGCAGGTGTTGAGTGCCTCGTGTCTAGTGAACCGACGGCACACCCATTGCCGCTCCAAGGTATTCCGCCTCTGCGGAAACATCAATCGGATGGAGGTAATCATGCGCAAGACGACGATCAGTCTCGCTTTGCTGGGGGCGTGCGCGCTGGGTGGCGGGAGTCCGCTGTTTGCACAATCCACCGACAGCACCCCAAACGCGAACGGGCCGAATGCCGATCCGCCTGCCGGGGCCCGGTTGCCTGCTTCACCGGGCAGCCCGCAGTCGTCCGGCGATTCGTCGAGTACGGACCTGAGCGCGGACGACGCCACCTCGGCTGCAACGCAGCCCGGTCGGACCGACGCGCCTGCCGGTTCGGCGTCTCAGTCCGGCTCGGATTCGACGTCATCGAACACGCAGCAGAGTGCACAGTCGCAAGACCCCGTCGGCTCGCGTCCCGATGCGGGGACGTCGCCGGCAACGGGGCGCACTGCGTCCGATCGTCCATCAGGACCGGATTCGATGTCGGGACAGGACCGCACGTCGGGTCGCGCGCGTGACCGCGGACACGACATGGGCGAGGGGCAGGACGCGCAGGCCGATGCCGCGCGTATCGAGGCGTGGCGACGCTGGCACGAGCGGATGGCGCAGCGGCACATGCCGGGCGCGCGCGGCGGCGACTACGACGACTTCGGCGATCGCTGGGGCGCAAACGACTACTACGATCGGGCACCACGCTACCGCCGTGGCGGCGGTGACGACTATCACGATCGCAGGGACAGGCGCGGGCCGCATTACGGCCGTTCGTTCGACGAGCGATACGGCTACCGAGACGATTTCTACGGTCCGCGCAGCTACGACGAGCGATACGGCTACCGGGACGATCCCTACGGTCCACGCGGCTACGACGAGCGACGCTACGGTCGTGGACCGGGTGCGTATGACGAGGATGGCTGGGCGGCACGGCGGGACTGGGCGCCGCGCGACCGCTGGAGCGATCGCCGCGACTGGCGCGGAGACATGCAGGGCTTCCGCGACGGGGGTGAATGGCGTGGGGGACGCTGGCACGGGGACCGCTGGGGCGAGGGCGACATGTACGAGCGTTATCCGCGGCAGAGCCGGGGCCAGGGCATGGACGACATGTCCGGGCGCTGGGATTATCCGGATCCATACCGGGGAGAGCGCGGCAGCGCCATGTCCGGAGAGCGCTGGCAGGATGATGGGATGAGCGATCAGTCCGGGCGCTGAGGTGCCCGGTTTCGACTTGCCGCGGCGCGTCCGCGGCATCGGCGAGGGCCGCCGTCAGGCGGCCCTCTTTGCGTGCGCCTCGACCCAGGGGCTGCTTCGGTAAACTGTCGTCTCCCCCAATCGGAAACGGCATCATGAAGGTCGTCGACATCAAGACCCACATCCTGCAGAGCCCGCTTGCGCAACCGTTCGCGTTTTCCCAGGGCTGGGTGAGCCGACGTTCCGCCACGCTGACCGAGATCGTCACCGACGAGGGCATCGTCGGTTGGGGCGAGGCGTTCGCGCAGGGGCTGGAGCCGCCGCAGATCGCCGCTGCAGCGATCGAACACGGCCTCAAGCCGCTGCTGATCGGTGCGAATCCGCTGGACATCGAAGTGCTCTGGCACCGCATGTACCATGCGACGCGCGATTACGGGCGCAAGGGCTCGGTCGTGGCGGCCATCAGTGCCGTCGACATCGCGCTGTGGGACATCGCCGGCAAGGTCTACGACAAGCCGGTGTACCAGCTGGTGGGCGGTGCATTCCGAGACAAGGTCCAGTGCTATGCGACCGGTTTCTACCGGATCTCGGGACAGGGCGAGGCGACGCGCCTGGGCGAGGAGGCCGTTGCGCACTACGAAGCCGGTTTCCGCGCGATGAAAGTCAAGCTTGGCTATGGCGTGCGGGACGACATGGCGGTAATGAAGGAAGTGCGTCGTGCGCTCGGTACGCGCGAGGTGCAGTTGATGGTGGACACCAACCACGGATACGGCGTGGCCGAGGCATTGCAGCTGGGACGCGATCTGGAGCAGTACGACCTGCGCTGGTACGAAGAGCCGGTGGCGCCCGAGGACTATGCCGGCTATCGTCAGATGCGAGACAAGCTATCGATGCCGATCGCCGGCGGCGAGAACGAGCACACCCTGTTCGGCTTTCGCGAATTGATCGGGCAGCGTTGCGTGGACGTCGCTCAGCCGGACCTCGGGTCGGTGGGGGGCATCAGCGCATGCCGGCACGTGGTCGCGCTGGCGCATGCGCACGGCGTGCAGGTGAACCCGCACGTGTGGGGCTCGGCGATCGCCCAGGCGGCATCCCTTCAAATGATCGCAGCCGTCCCGGTCGCACATCACAACGTCTTTCCGCAGCAGCCGATCTTCGAGTACGACCGTTCGTCGCATCCGTTCCGCCAGCATCTGGTCCTGCAACCCCTCGAACAGCGCGACGGCTGGCTGGACATTCCCACGCGCCCGGGCCTGGGTGTCGAGGTGGATCGGGCGGTGCTCGAGCGCCACCGCACGTGAGTCGCGCCGGTATAATCGAACAGGTATTCGCCCCGGAACTGCGCCCGTGAGCCAGTCACCGTCGAAGGCGTGGTGCAAGGAAGGCTGGTGCACCCAGTGGACGCCGGCGACGATGGGAGCCATCTCCACCCCCCGCGCCTGATCTGCCGGCCCGCACCGGTGCCCGGCGGATAGCTGTCTGGAGGAATCGACATGAGCCGTGCCTTCGTGAAAGGCGACGACGCGGGACTGTCGGGCGAGGAACTGCCCGAGCGCCCGATCAGCCCGCACCCCAACTACGTGACCTCGGAAGGCCTCGCGTTGCTGCGAGCGCGCTACGACGCGCTCACGGCGCAGCATGCTGCGCTGAAGGCGGCGGAACAAGACTTCGACAAGCCGCGACTGAGCGCGATCGAGCGCGACCTGCGTTACTTCTCGCAGCGCCTGGACAGCGCCATCCTCGTCGACACCAGCAAGGAGCCGCAGGACGAGGTGCATTTCGGTGCTGCCGTCGAAGCGCAGGATAGCGAAGGAAATCTGCACCGAATCCGCATCGTCGGCGAAGACGAGGCCGACGTGCACACCGGCAAGATCAGCTGGCAGGCCCCTCTGGCGCACGCGCTCATCGGTGCGCGCGTGGGCGACACGGTGAAGTGGCGCAGGCCGGCGGGCGACGTGGACCTGGAGATTCTCTCGATCTCGTATTGACCGTGGCTCCGGCCGTGGCCCAGAACGCTCCGGCCTCGACCCAGAACAAGGACAGAAGACAATGCATGACCTGCTGATTCGCGGCGCCAGCGTGCACGACGGGCTCGGCTCGCCTGCACGAAGCGCGAATGTCGCGGTGCGCGACGGGCACATCGTCGCCGTCGGTACCGAGTGTGGCGCCGCGCGCGAGACGGTGGACGCCGACGGCCTCGCGCTCATGCCCGGCATCGTGGACACGCACACGCACTACGATGCGCAAATCACCTGGGATCCGATGGTGAATCCGTCGCCCTCGATGGGCGTGACGACGGTGATCATGGGCAACTGCGGCTTCACCATCGCTCCGTGCCGGCCGGATGATCGCGACCTGGTGATGCGCAATCTCACGCACGTCGAGGGCATGTCGCTGGAGGCGTTGCGCCAGGGCATCCGCTGGGACTTTCAGTCGTTTCCCGAGTACCTGGACATGCTCGAGCGGCGCGGCGTGGGTCCCAACGTCGCGTGTTTCGTCGGTCACTCGTCGATCCGCACCTACGTGCTGGGCGCGGACGCGGCCAAGCGGGCCGCGACCCCGGATGAGGTGATGCGCATGCGCACCCTCGTGGTGGAGGCGATGCGCGCCGGGGCGGTGGGATTTAGCACCACCACGTCCGGACAGCACAACGGCGAGAATGGCATCCCCATGCCCTCCCGGCTCGCGGACAAGGCCGAGATGGAAGCGCTGTGCGGAAGTCTGCGCGAGGTCGGTCGCGGCGTGCTGATGATGACCAAGGCCAGCACCACGCCCGTACCCTGGCTCGAGGAGCTGTCTGCCCTGGCCGGCCGCCCGTTCATCGTCGCCGCGCTGCTTCACAGCAACATGGCTCCCGAGGCGACGTTCGAAGATCTTGATCACATCGCCGCCGCCTGCCGACGCGGCCACCGCATGTACGGCGCGGTCGCCTGCACGCCGCTGGTGTTCGAGTTCACCATGCACGAGCCCTATGTATTCGAGGGCTTGGTGTCGTGGCAGCCTGCCATGGCCTTGCACGGCGAGCAGGCAAAAGCGCTGTATCGCGACCCGGCATTCCGCGCCGGCGTGAAGAACGAACTGTCGCAGCACGGGCGGCGCATGTTCAACGGCGAGTGGGACAAGATCTTCGTGCGCCAGGCCGCCACGGCCGGGAACGCTCAGCTCGAGGGCATGCCGTTGTCGAGGCTGGCAGCCGAGCGCGGCGTGCATCCGATGGACTTCCTGCTCGACCTGTCGCTCGCGGAGAATCTCGACACGCTGTTCACCGCGACGCTGCTCAACTCGGACGAGGAGGCGGTCGGCCGCATGTTGCGCGACGAGCACAGCATGCTGTCGTTGTCGGACGCCGGCGCGCACCTCACCTTCCTGTGCGACGCGGGCTTCGGCCTGCATTTCCTCGGACACTGGGTGCGCGACAAACAGCTGATGCCTCTCGAGCAGGCGATCCGCCAGATGACCAGCTTCCCTGCCGATGCGTTCGGCATTGTCGATCGTGGCCGCATCGTCGAGGGTGCACGGGCAGACCTGCTGCTGTTCGATCCCGCGACCGTGGGGCGCGGGCCGGCACGTCGCGTGTACGATCTGCCCGCCGGCGCGTCGCGGCTGCACACGCCCTCGGTCGGCGTGCACGGCGTGTGGGTCAATGGCGTGCAGGTCGCCGGCGATGAGGGCATTCTTCCCGAGGCACCGGCTGCCGGACGCGTGCTGCGCGAATTTGCGGCATGAGCGGACCGCTGGCCGGCCTGCGCGTCGTCGAACTGGGGACCTTGATCGCAGGGCCGTTCTGCGCGCGCCTCCTGGCCGAATTCGGCGCCGAAGTGATCAAGATCGAAGCGCCCGGCAGCGGCGATCCGCTGCGCGGATGGCGCAAGCTGCATCGGGGGACCTCGCTGTGGTGGGCCGTACAGGCTCGCAACAAGAAGTCGGTCACCGCCAACCTGCGGGTCGAGGCCGGACAGGAAGTCGTGCGGCGGCTGGTGCAGACGGCCGACATCGTGGTCGAGAACTTTCGCCCCGGGGCGCTGGAGAAGTGGGGGCTGGGTTATGAGCGTCTCAGCGCAGCGAAC
>CAZNBS010000212.1:0-8592 GCA_964570955.1 uncultured Burkholderiales bacterium
CAGGCGGCGGACGCGAGTCGGCGAGCCTGTATCACCGGGCGAAGTACCTGCAGTTGATCCTGTTGGGCTTGGGCGGTATGGCGCTGTTGACGTGGCCGGGGACGGTGGCGTGGAGCGTATGCGTCGTCTTGCTCGCGATGCTGATCGGTTGCCTGGCGGGGGTGCAATGGGGGTATTACAAGAAGCACCTGTAGGACGATGACCGTCGGCAAGCGTGGTCGCAGCGACGAGCAGTACGCGTCCGCGCTTGTCGTAGCCGGAGTGGTCCTGCGGCGTCATGTTGACGACGCTTGCGCGGTGACGTGTGACGAGCCCTGCAACTGCGCGCTCCAGCGGCGCAGAGTCGACAGCGCCGGGCCGTGTTGCTCGCAGCACTGCGAAATCGACATGCCATTGGCAATGTGTTGACGTTCGTGCTCCTCCCAGAACGAGCGTGGATAACACAGCATCTCGGGTGTCGTGGGCCTTCGGGTGCGGTTGCACGAGCGGCAGTGGCCTTCAACAGAAAACCAAAAAATCAGAAGCGGCGGGTGATCGATTCGGCCACGCACACTGGCTTCTCCGAATCTTCCATCTCCATGACCACTTCGATCGTCAGTTGTGCGCCGTTTTCGATCGCATCCCAGGCCAGCAGCCTGAAGTGGCCGCGCATACGGCTGCCCACCGGCACCGGATTGATGAAGCGCACCTTGTTGAGTCCATAGTTCACCCCCATCGTGCTCTGGCGGATCTCGAAGCCACTGAAGTAGAACGCCGACATCAGACTCAGGGTGAGGAAGCCGTGGGCGATCGGCTTGCCGAACGGGCCGGTCCTGGCGCGCTCTTGGTCGACATGAATCCATTGGTGGTCGCCGGTGGCGTCGGCGAACTTGTTGATGCGGTCCTGATCGATCAGGATCCAGTCGCTGGTGCCGATGATCTCGCCGACGAGCGGCTTGAGGTCTGCGAGACTCTCATAGCTCTTCATGTTGATTCCTCGTGCGCGGCCGAAGATGCCGAGGTCTTCGGTGGATTCTTCCAAGCGTGCATCCGATGCGGATACGACACCGGACCGAAGTGATTGCCATCAGGCAATCTCGAACAACGCTGCAGCCCCCATGCCGCCGCCCACGCACATCGACACCACCACGCGCCGTGCGCCCCGGCGCTTGCCTTCGAGCAGCGCGTGGCCGGCCAGGCGCGCACCCGTCATGCCGTAGGGGTGGCCGATGGCGATGCTGCCGCCGTTGACGTTGTACTTCGCGGGGTCGATGCCGAGCTGGTCGCGGCAGTACAGCGCCTGGCAGGCGAAGGCCTCATTGAGCTCCCACAAGTCGATGTCTTCGACCTTCAGGCCGTGCTGCTTGAGCAGTTTGGGGATTGCGCAGATCGGGCCGATCCCCATCTCCTCCGGCGCGTTGCCAGCCACCGCCATGCCGCGGTAGATGCCCAGCGGCGCCAGGCCCAGCTGCTGGGCGAGCCTGGTGTTCATCACCACGCAGGCGCTGGCGCCATCGGACAGCTGGCTCGCGTTGCCTGCCGTGACCACGCCGCCTTCGACCACGGGCTTGAGCCCCTGCAGGCTTGCGAGCGTGGTCTCCGGGCGGTTGCCTTCATCCTTGGCGAGGATGACCTGCTTGCGGCTCGTCTCGCCGGTGGCCTTGTCGGCCACCAGCATCTGGGTCGCAATGGGAACGATCTCGGCGTCGAGGCGGCCTTCGGCCTGTGCCCGGGCGGTGCGCTGCTGCGACTCGAGCGCGTACTGGTCCTGCGCGTCGCGCGAGATGCCGTACTTGCGCGAGACGAATTCGGCCGTCTGCAACATCGGCATGTACGCATGCGGCACGCGGTCGAGGACGTTAGCATCCTGCTCGGCGGTCACCCATTCGAAGTAGCGGATCTGCACGGCGGAGATGTTTTCCTGGCCGCCGGCGAGCACGACTTCCATGCGATCGACCATGACCTGCTTGGCAGCCGTGGCGATCGCCATCAGCCCCGAGGCGCACTGTCGGTCGATGGTCTGCGCCGCCACCGTCGCGGGCAGGCCGGCGGCCAGTACGGCCTGGCGTGCGATGTTGGAACCTGCAGTGCCGGCGGTCAGAACCGAACCCATCACGGCGTCTTCGATACGGTCAGGCTCGATACCGGCGCGCTGCACCGCATGGGTGATGGCGTGGCCCAGCAGCGTGGGCGACTTGGTGTCATTGAAGGCACCCCGGAAGGCTTTGCCGATGGGCGTGCGTGCGGTTGAGACGATAACGGCTTCGATCATTTCTTTTCTTGCAAGTGGAATTCGTGTTGGGCGACGGTGTCAGGCGACTGCGGAAACACTGGTGAAGCCAGCCTTCCTCAACTCAAGATCGCCCTGTGCAGCGCCACTGGAGGGCACCGTTTCACCGGCGCGCTCGGCCACGTCGGGCAGGCGGGCGGCCAGTTCGTGCACCACCTGCTCGCCCGTGCCAAGGTGGATGCCCTTGGTCAGCGTGATGTGCGCGGCTTCGAAGCTGCCGGCGCCGGCGCACAGCACCATGCGCGTGGGTGCGTCCCTGCCGACCAGCACACCGATGGCCGGGCTGACCGCCGCGGGCGAGAGGGCGGCGAGCTTGTCTTCGGATATCAAGCCGTCGAGCATGCGCGTGCCCGCGGTCGGCGCGAGGCAGTTGACGCGGATGTCGAATTTCTCGCCTTCGAGGGCGAGCGTCTGCATCAGGCCGACCAGCGCCATCTTGGCGGCACCGTAGTTGGCCTGGCCGAAGTTGCCGTACAGACCGGAAGAGGAGGTAGTCATCACGATGCGGCCGTACTTCTGCTCGCGCATCGTCTCCCATACCGCCTTGGTGCAATGGACGGCGCCCATCAGGTGCACCTCCACCACCGCTCGGAAGTCCTCCATCTCCATCTTGACGAAGGTCTTGTCGCGCAGGATGCCGGCGTTGTTGACCAGGATATCCACCCGGCCCCAGCGCGCCACGGTGTCGGCCACCATCTGCTGGACGGCGTCGAAGTCGGTCACCGAAGCGCCGTTGGCCATGGCCTCGCCACCCAGGGCGCCGATCTCGTCGACCGTCTTCTGCGCCGCCGAAACCGAGCCACCGCGGCCGCTCAAGTCGCTGCCGAGGTCATTGACGACAACCCTGGCGCCCAGTCGCGCCAGCAGGAGTGCGTGTTCGCGCCCAAGCCCGGCGCCCGCGCCGGTAACGACGGCGACCTTGCCGGTCAGATCTATCTTCATGGGGTTTCCTCGTGTTTTGAACTGAAGAATCGTGCGGCTGTCTGCAGCCAGTGCCATCGGAGAATCCGCTGGCGTTCGTTCGATAAGGACGAGCACGGCCAGCCATGCGGCGACCGTGGGCAGTTTCCAGCCGAAGTAGTAGCCGCGGGCCGCGAGTTCGCCGCGATCGGAGTCGGAGGGAAAGGATCAGGTGCTGTGGGTCATGCGGCGAGTCTGCGATTGCACGTCGCGGCGGTTTGAGACGGTTCTCGAGCAGACCACAATCAGGGTGTTCCGCGCCCCACCCAGAACAGGGAGGGCTACCTACGCAGGCTCGTCTTCCGGAAGATAGACGTCGTGTCGTGACGCCAGTGCCTTCATCGGCAGGCTCAGGATCGCCGACGGCAGGATCGTGATCTTTCCTTCCTTCTGTCCCGCCTTGTCCAGGATGAGATTGGTCGCCCACTTGGCAGTGACGTTGGTCTTTTCCATCCACTGCGAGCTATGGGGAAGCCACACCACGTCGCCGATGAACAGCAGGTTGTCGATGGGCGACTGGATCGCAGGCCGCCTGGCCTCCTCGCCGACGTTGCAGTTCAGGTAGGTGTTCCACCGGTTCACGTACTGCCCCTTGGGTTCGGGCAGGTCCGGGATGAACTTCTTGAGATCGCCGTACACGAGGGCGGAGATCTCCCTGCTATCCAGGTTGGAGACCTCTTCGGCCCTGGCGATGTGACATTCGAGCACCGTCACGTTCTTGTCGACGTACTCGTCCGACCAGACCCAGTGTCTGCCGCTGTCGGCCCACATTCGGATCGACCGGTTGATCATCACGCTCATGTTCCGATACCCCGTGGTGATCAGCACCGGGCTCGGCCCCTGGTTCATCGCCTCCTGGGCCCTCTCCCAATAGCCCTTGCCCTCGAACCACAGGTTGCAGACGTAGACCGACTTCGAGCGGATCGCGCCGGCCTTCTGGAAGTAGTCATGGTTTCCGAAGGCCTCGATGTTCCTGCCGATGAAGTCGCTCAATCCCGGTCCGTCGAGCGCGCAGACGTAGTAGTCGGCCTTGAAGGTGCGCTCGCCGCGCTGAACATCCGTGATCGGCTTGAGCATGTCCGCGTGCGCACCGCAATACGGACACTCGTGGCCCACTTCCATGCCGTCGAAGATCAGGTTGCCGCACACCGAGCAACGCTTGACGACGTTGCGCGTCACGGGCAGCGCCTTGACGGCGGTCAACCGACCGTTGCGGATCTCGACACCGTTGACCTCCGTGTTGTACAGCACCTCGCCACTGCGCCCGCGGATGTAGTCGACCATCGGCTTGAGGAACGACTCGGCGGTCGGATTGCGATAGAAATTCAGCTTCAGGTCGCTCGGACTGCCGAAGCCCCATTGGACCAGCCTGGCCAGCGGCAGTGCCGACGCCTTGTCGAGTTGCTCGTAGTAGCCGAGCTCGGAGATCGAGGTGAAGAACGCGATGATGCCCGGCGTGTAGAAGCCCTGCTTCTTCAGGTAGTTTGCGAAGGTGATGCTGTCGAGATAGAGAACCTGCTTCTCATCGGTGAAGTCCAGGCTGATGAGCTTGCCGATCAGCGTCACCAGGCTCTTCCGCTCTTCGCTGGTCAAAAGGTCAAAGTTCGAAATGTGCGAGGCCAGCTGCAGGCTGTCGTAGGGCGCAGGCCAGCTCGGCATCGAGATCTTGGCGGCGCCGAGCTCGCGGTCGTGATAGTTGTAGATCGTGCCTTCGATGGTCTCGGCCAGCTGCCAGCCATAGCGGCCGAGGAACTCACGCAGGTTATGGTAGTAGCCCCAGACGCCGTGCACGCCGTGCTCGCGGATGTATCCGGGCTTCGGCGAGCAGCGAGCCACCTATCGCGAGGCACAGCGCTTCACCTACCGCGTTGCCGGCGGCCTGTTGGCGCTCGGGTGCGAGAAGCAAGCGAAAGCGGCGGTATGGTCGGCCAACGACCCGGTGGGCTGGTTGTGCACCTTGTCGATCTGGCGCGCGGGAATGGCCTGGCTGCCGATCAACCCCCGCAATGCCATCGACGAAAACGGCTACGTGCTCGACGCCTTCGATTGCGAGGTGCTCTTCTTCCAGGCGGCCTTCGCCTCGCAGGTGGCTACGCTGCGCCCTCGGCTGAAGACGGTGAAGTACTTCATCTGCATCGATGGCGAGGTGCCCGATTCGATCTCGCTGCCGGCATGGTCGGCTCGGCAGCCGGAAGAACCGGTCGAGGTCGCCTGCGGCGGCGACGACGTCTGCGCGGTGATGAGCACCGGCGGCACGACCGGCAAGCCCAAGGGCGTGATGACGACGCATCGCTCGCTGCAGATGATGGTGGCCAACTACCTTTCGGTGCTGAACTACCCGGCGGACCAGCGGCCGGTGAACCTCGCGGCGGCCCCGCTCACCCATACCGCGGGCGTGTTCTCGCTGATGGCCACGCTGCGCGGCGGCAAGGTGGTGATCCTGCCGCGGCCCGATCCGACCCTGATGCTCGATACGATCGAAAAGCACCGCGTGACCGAGCTTTTCCTGCCACCCACGGTGATTTACGTGCTGCTCGACCTGCCGGGGATCGATGAGCGAGATTTTTCGTCGCTGCGCTACTTTCTCTATGGCGCGGCGCCGATGTCGCCCGAGAAACTGCGGCGCGCGCTCGAGACCTTCGGGCCGGTGATGATCCAGGCCTTCGGCCAGACCGAGGCGGCCGCCAGCATCAGCTGCCTGCGCCCGGAAGACCACTTCGTCGAAGGCAAGATCGCGCCGGAATCACGCCTGTCGTCGTGCGGCAGACCCTTTCCGTTCCTGCGCGTGACGATCCGCGACGACGCGAACAGGCAATTGCCCGACGGTGAAGTCGGCGAGATCTGCGTCGCGGGCGACAACGTCATGAAAGGCTACTACCAGGCTTCCGACAAGACCGCGGAGACGGTCGTCGCCGGCTGGCTGCATACCGGCGACGTCGGCTACCTGGATGCCGAGGGCTTCCTGCACATCACCGACCGCAAGAAGGACATGATCATCAGCGGCGGTTTCAACGTCTATTCGGTCGAGGTCGAGGGCGTGGTCAACAGCCACCCGGCGGTGCAGGACTGCGCGGTGATCGGCGTGCCCGACGACAAGTGGGGCGAGGCCGTCAGGGCGGTGATCGAGCTCAATCCCGGCAAGCAGGTCAGCGAAGACGAGATCCTCGCGCTGTGCAAGGCCAGGCTCGGCAGCGTCAAGGCACCCAAGTCGGTGCAATTCATCGACCGGTTGCCGCGCAGCGCCAACGGCAAAGTGCAGAAGCGCGCCCTGCGTGAGCAGTATTGGAAGGACAGCACGCGCCAGGTGCATTAGGGCCGAGCGGCCGGGATCATCCGTTCAGCCTGGACTCTCGATGATTCCCAGTACGCGCGCGCGATGAACCGCGTGCCTGCGCGAACCCACGCTGAGCTTGGCATAGAGATTCTTCAGGTGCCATTTGACCGTCTCGTTGGTCACCCCCAGTCCGAGGGCAATTTCCTTGTTGGTCAGTCCGCGTTCGACCAGTTGCAGCACATTGCGCTCCTTGAGCGACAGCAGTGGGCTGGGGACGATCTTGCCTCTCTGCAGGCCGGTCGTCACCGCGAGGGTCGCCGGCTCGCGCAGCGCCGACGCGGTTGGCGCGCCGGCCTGGGCCGAACCCGGACCGTCGACGTCTCTTGCCCATTCGACGAGATCGCGATGCGTATCGGCGAGGATGTGGTTCAAGCCAAACGTGGCGGCCAGCCCCGACGCCTCGTTGAACAGCGACGTCCCGTCCTGACCGAGGCGCTTCATCGCCAGTGCGCGCAACAGCATGATCTGGATTTCGTCGCGGCCTCGCTGAAGGCGTTCGGCGGTCTGTGCGGCACCCTGCAGTGCGACGCACGAACCTTCCCAATCCCGCTGGGCCTGCATGGCGTACACCCGCGCCAGCGCAACCTGCAGTTGCATGACCGGCGCCAGCAGGCCGATGCCTTCGCGCACGCTTGCGGGAACAATCGAATCAAGGCGTTGCACCAACTTCGCACAGGTTTGGGCGTGACCCTTCAGCGCGTGCAGGCGAGTCTGCTCGGCCAGGCCGGCGATCTTGAAACGCGGAATCTCCTGCGCCTTGCCGATTGCGCACAGCGCCTCCAACAGGTCGAGCGCGCGGCCTTCGTCGCCGTGCAATGCCGCCCCGCGGGCCGCGGTCACGTAGCCGAGGATCAGCGCATCCGGACCCCCGGATCGTTCCAGGATGTCGAGCCGGTGGGTCAGCAGCAGCATCGCTTCTTCGGTCTCATCGCGCTCCCACAGCGCGGCCGCCAGGGCCGCTGCCAGCATCGACGACAAGGATCCCCGACGACCGATGGCCCGCTCGGCGCGCTGCAAGGCCTCGCGCAGGCATTGCTCGGCGTGCACGACCCGGCCTTCCCACAGGTAGCTGACTCCCATGTAGAAGTCGAACCAGCCGCTGACGCCGAGTTCGACCGAACTGGTTCGCTGCTTGAGCAGCTCGCGCCCACGCTCCGGATCACCCGCGAGCACGGCGAACGCGCCGAGGTGGTTGGCCATCGCCGAGCGGACGTGCGGCGCCGCGCCGACATCGCGATCCGCCCAGGGGGCGAGAATCGCGGCGCTGTCGTCGAGCCGATCGGAGAAGTACGCGGCCGCAGCGGTGACGACCGCCGCCTCGCAGCGGTCGGCGAGCTTCATGTCCGGACCCTCCAGCACCGGCTGCACCATCTGCGCCGCTTCATCGTGCCGTTCACTCATCGCCAGTGCCCAGCCGGCGGCCAGGCACATGCGCGGCCGCCTCTTCATCACCTCTTCAGGCACGTGCCCGACCCAGCCCATGACCTTGGCGTAGCGGCCCCGGATAATCAGCTCGTACATGCTGCGCTCGGCCAGATCGAAGGCCAGGCTGTCCAATCCTGCCCGGCGTGCATGCCTGGCCGCTTCCTCCCAGAACTGGTGGTCGGCCAGCCACTGCGCAGCGCGACTGTACAGGGCGCTCTGTTCCACGGCGGGCAGCGTATCGAAACGCGTGCGCAGGTAGGCGCGCGCAAGGCGATGAATTCGCATCCATTCCGAATCCTCGGCCTCGATCATGATCGGCGTCGTGTTGCACAGCGTCGACAACAATGGCGCCGCATCCGCACGCTGGGTCAACGCGCGGCATAGTTCCGGCGTGACCGCATCGACGATCGAAATGCGGGTCAGGAAGTCGTTCACGTCGGCCGGCAGGCGCGCGGTCAAGCATTCGATGAACCTAAAAACGGCAGTTAGCCGCTCGCGAACGTTATTGCCAGCGCCTTTTTCGGCGGCCCAATCGCAGCAAGAACCTGCTTGAGATGCTCGCAGCAGCGATGCCAGACCGATTTACCGTCCAACTGCTCCGCAG
>CAZNBS010000213.1:0-7420 GCA_964570955.1 uncultured Burkholderiales bacterium
AGCCGGCGAGCCAGTCGATGCGCAGGTTGCGCAGCAGCGTCGGCAGCCCGCCCGAATGATCCGAATCGAGGTGCGAGACGACCAGAGCGTCGAGCCGGTCGATCCCGCGGGCGCGCAGCCACGGGACGATCACCCGCGCGGCGGCTTCGGAGTCGCCGCCGTACCGGGGACCGGCGTCATAGAGCAGGCGCCGTTGCGGCGTCTCGACCAGCACTGCCATCCCCTGCCCGACGTCGAATGCAGTGACCCGCAAGGCGCCGTCGGGCGGCAGTTCTCCCCCTGGCGTCAGCAGCGGCAGCAGGCCCGCGAACGCTGCGGGGCGCGCCGGCACCGGCACCGGCCACAGCAGCAGCGCCACTGCGGCCGCCGCGAACAGCATCGCCGGTTCGTCGGGCTGGGCCAGTACCAGGATCGATAGCCGCGACGCGGCCAGCGGCTCGAGCAGGTCGAGCATCGCGCCGGTGGCGAGCGTGGCGAGCGACAGCAGCACCGAGCCCGCCGCAGGTGCCCACGGAAGGCAGGCAGCACCGAGCATCGCCAGCGGCGTGATCAGCGCCGAGACCAGCGGGATCGCGAGCGCATTGGCGATCGGCCCGACCAGCGACACCGAGGAGAAAAACAGCGCGCCGAGCGGCACCAGCGCCAGCGTTGCGGCCCATTGCGTGCGCACCGCCTCGTGCAGCATCGCTTGCGCACGCGGCCGCCAGCCGGAGGGCCGTGCCGCCCTCGCCGTGCGCGCCGAGCCGTGCAGCGTGATCGCGCCGACTGCGGCGAACGACAGCCAGAACCCGGCCGCCAGCGGCGCCCACGGATCGAGCACCATGCCGTTCTGGACGTGGTTGGTGTCAGGGCCCGCATAGGCAACGATGTGCGCTGCCTCCAGCACGTCCACTGCATCGCAGCCTGTAATCGCGCAACGCGAGCCGTAAGCAGCGAGGAGCGACTTGCGGAACTTCGGCTGACCCTGACGGATCGCGATAGACGCAAGGATCTTCCTCCGCGCATCCTCAAGATTCGTTGGATCGAACCCGTCGTCGACTTCCCCCGTCGCCTCCTCCAGTTGATCGGCAGTCACCTGCCCGAGCGGCACCCCACGGCCACCCAAGGCCACACCCGTCGATAGGTACTCGGCCAGATCAACGCCGGGCTTCGAGTCACGCCGGCTGGCGACCTCCAGCAGGATGCGCCGCGTCTTGTTGCCTCCCCCGTGTGCCCGCTGGCTCCCCACCTCCGCCTGTGCCCGTCCGATGGCCCGAACCACGTCCTCGATGTCGACGGTCGGCGACAGGACAATGGGAAACGCCAGCGACATCCTGCGTTCATCGCGGGACATCTCGCGTCGGACCAACTCAGCCGACTCGACGAAGCCATCGGTGATCGATAGGCGGGCCGAGGCGAGCCGGGGGATCAGCAGTGGCAGGGCTAGGTGGTACTCGGAGTTGCGCTCGGACGGCTGGCCCTTTGTCCAGCCCACTTGCGGCTAATCTACAGGCGTCGTTGGACGCGGCTGTGGCCGAGCGTACCTTTGCGGTACTGCGGGGCGCTGGGGGGGCGGTGGTGGTGGTGGTCTGGAGGGATGCTGAGGGGAGGCCCAGGCAAGTCGTAGTGGGAGTCAACGGCGGCTCGGGCATCTCCGTCGGACACGTTGACGCCGAATCGCCTTGACTAGGTCACCTGTGTGCGAGTGCTGCCGCAATGCGGGCGACCACCCTGCCCGGCGTCGTGAGCGAATGTTCCCAGATCCTAAAGACCCTCCAGCCTCGGTGGCGTAAGGCCTGTGTCACTCGCCGATCACGGCGACGGTTCGCCTCAACCTTTGCGGACCAGAACGCACTGTTGAAACGTGGCGCTCGATAGCACTTGGGGCAGCCGTGCCAGAAGCAGCCGTCCACAAAAATACAGAGTCTTGCATTGGGATAGGCGAAGTCTGGCGAACCGGGAAGGAAAAGGTGGCGACGCCAACCCTTCAGCCCGCTTTTCCTGAGAGCAGACGCCAGCGCCAACTCGGTGGAGCGGTTTCCTTTGCCCCCTATGGCTCGCATGATGCGCGAACGAGCTTCGGACTCTGGCTGGAAGCCCTTGAAGGAGACCATCGATAGGACGTTTCCGACAGCGAGCCTATTTGCCCGGTGCGAGCATCTGAAGACGAACAGCGCCGCCGACGCTCGGAACCTACGATGTGGATCGTATGTGACAGAATACACAACATGGATCTGCCATGCCATGACGACTGACTCCACCCGACCTTTCACGGCTATCTCGCTTTTCTCAGGCGGGATGGGCCTCGACTTGGGGCTTCACGCGACCGGCAAGTTCGACGTTCTCGCCTGTGTAGAGAAGGAACCAGTCTTCTGCGAGACCATACGTGCCAACATTGCTGCCGGGAATCTGAAGCCAGCTCCACTGGTGTTTCAGGGCGGGGTCGAAGAGTTCGAGCCTCTGGAAATTCTGCGGGCCGTAGGACTCAAACCCGGTCAGTTGGATCTTCTAATTGGCGGTCCGCCGTGCCAGGCCTTCAGCACGGCTGGCAAGCGGGGCAGCATCCAGGATCCTCGCGGTACGCTGCTATGGCAGTACCTGCGCTACGTTGAGGCCATGAAGCCGCGGTTCTTCCTGATGGAGAACGTGCGCGGCTTGATCTCTGCTGCACTCAAGCATCGCCCGATTAGCGAGCGACCCAAAAAGGGCGGGCCGGCCCTGCTGCCCGAGGAGCAACCAGGCTCGGTCGTCCGCCTTTTCGCACGAGACTTGCAGTCTCTAAGTGATGTCAGATACCACGTCGACATATTTGAGGTCAACGCCGTTAACTATGGGGCTCCGCAGATTCGAGAACGTGTGCTCTTCATCGGCAACCGCTACAACGCCGAGATTGACTTTCCGTCCCCCACGCACACGAACCCCGGTGCAATCAATCGACCGACGCCCACGCAAACCGAGATTTGGCCCGAGGCGGACAAGTCGAGGCAGAAGCCTTGGGCCACGCTGCGCGATGCAATCGGTAACCTAGATGAAGAGGCGCCAGAAGTACTCGACTTCAGCCCTCGGAAGAAGAGTTATCTGAAGCGTGTCCCTCCAGGATCGAACTGGCGGAGCCTGCCACTCGAGCTTCAACAGGAATCAATGGGTTCTGCTTGGCTCGCCAAGGGCGGCCGGTCAGGCTGGTGGCGGCGGCTCACCTTCGATCTCCCCTGCCCGACATTGGTGACACTTCCAAACCATGCCAGCACGTCACTCTGCCACCCGACGGCCACACGGGCTCTCTCGATTCGCGAATGCGCGCGTGTTCAAGAGTTCCCCGACAACTGGATCTTCGTGGGCAAGCTATCGGAGAAGTACGCGCAGGTTGGCAATGCGGTCCCGACGCGGCTTGGGACGGTGGCTGGTGACGTGATCGCGAAGTCGCTGGAGCAGCTCAGAACGCGTCGGTGGAAGCCGTATCCAAAGCAGCTTGAGTCCTACCGCATCGTTTATCTCCAATCCCATGTTCGGACTCGCCAGTGGTTCAAGAACGGCGAAACGATTCTGTGGACCGAGGGCGTTGCGGAACCGAAGGCGCAATACGCTGCAGCGAAGACAAAGCGCCGCGTCAAGCGTGTCGAGTCAACCGACATCGTCTGGTCAACCGATGGCTAGAGGCCACCCGTGGCTGCCGCGACGCACCCCTGCGGTCGTTGAGTCAAAAGCCCGAGTTCTTGGGCAATTGACGACGATCGACAACTCGATTTCTGCCAAGCAGCGAATCTACTCGCTTGAGGCGGGATTTCGGACTCGAATAACCGCTCACATTGGCTCCCTACTTCACGGCAATGGCGCGTTCGCGGATTTCAATACGAGCCCTTTCGTGTTGATGATTTTTGCGCTGAAGAATCACTACGTGAGGATCAGCGAGATCGAAGGCGACATTCTTCCGGCGAAGCTATTTTCTTCCATGGAGACATCGGCGGGACGAATGGTCGAGGATGTTGCACTGCCGGTATACGGTTGGAGCGCAGTCCCAAGCGCGATGCATACGCAGAATTCCGCGTTGGATGGGGTCTACGTGCGAGGCAGCGATCTGTTCGTGGCCACGCTGAAGAGCGGCCCACGATGCTTGAACGACGAGATGGTCGAGAATTTCGCGGACGCGATAATCAACCACGGGCCATCGTGGGTCTCACACTTCCAATCATCCACCCTCGATTTCACCTACGGCGTTCTTTATGGCACGAAAAAGCAGTCCAACAAGAAGGACTGGCACATCCTTCGTTCGGTACATGACAAGCTTGGAGCAACTTCCTTCTCGGTGTCGCCGCAATATCGATGGGATTGTTCATTCTCGTTGGACAGTGTTCCCGTTACAGCAACCGTCCGAGTCGGGAAGGAGTGGTGGGACTTCCTCGGCGGACAGACGTGCCTTCTTGAAGTCTGCGTTGCATTGATCCGTGCTTGCGTGACGGCCGGTGCGCCTGACCCTGCGAATTACAAGTACACGATCAGGGACTTGGGCGATCTGGTTTCGCTCCCGCCCAATATGTCCGCGTACAACGTCGGATTGCTTCAGCAGAACCAATTCCCTTGGCTATTTCTGCTGCTTAGGCACTTCTGTGACGATCTCCAACCGTGACCGTTCCGTCTCCTGCATTGGCAACAATTTGTTCGATCGATAGAGCGTCGATCGTCTCGGCGTTGCTCTCTTAGATTTAGATCAGAGGCATAGCCATTCATCGGTCAGTGGGTCGAGCTTACTCCTCGCCGCAGTGCTAACAGGGCAAATCGGCGGCGCTTCACGTGGGATCGTCCAAGACGGCTTCGGCAGGAAGAGTTGCACGGATGGTCGTCACTAGGCTCTCCTCAGCCTCCTCCGGCTTGTTTGGATCCCAAAGCACCATCAAGCGGTGATTCGTGTCGAAATGGGGGTGATCTTCGTGCGTCTTGTCCGCGAAGACATCGGTACGGCACGTATAGATGACCGGTCGGCCGAGCCCCTCAGCATAACCGGCCTCCCAGTAAGCACCGCGGTTGCCGTGGGTGAGATCCGCAACGGTAAAGCGAGACCGTCGGATCTCCAAACGCAGGCGATCGTCGATCAAGCCGGCTTGTGGCTCTTCATCAAGCTTTCGTAGGTCGTAACCAGCACGTTTCGCCGCAACTTTGAATGTGCCGGCAAAGACAGTGTCAAGCACAGGATCACCGAACTTCATCGCCATGAAGGCAAGCCTCGACTCCGTGGCGGCCGATTGAAGCTCCTCATAGCGCTGCCACCCTTTCGGCGTAAGCGACGCGTTCGGAATTGCAACCGTGCCCCCTGACATTTCTGTGCGAATGCCAGATAGGTACCCTTCGTCGAAAGCGTGTTTCGTGGCCCAGTTCACGCCACGCTCATCAAGGGCCCCCAATACGGCCTGGATCTCAAGTGCTTCCAGTCGCAACTCCGCGCCAGGACCGTCGGAGCGCTGGCCCATGTGGATGATCAAGTTGTCGATCAGGCCGGATGGCGACGGGAGATCCGACGACCGTAGCAATTCGTTCATGAGCGCGGTCGTCAGCAGGGGCGGTGGATGGGGTTTGGCCCGCTGCATCCGCCTCAACGTATGGCTTAGCACACGCTTCTGTCGCGGTGAGAGCCCAGCAAGTTGAGGCAATAAAGTGCCGGATACCGTGAAGAGGCCGCAGTTCGGACAGTCGAATCGGGCACTATCCCCGCCGGCAGGTTCAGTTGGCCGGACCCCCAAGAAGGAGCACAGTGGGCAGTACGAGTTGACTGTCATGTGAAAGCTGCCTCCATTTGATCCCGTGAGTTCCCTCTGTCGGTGGGGCCTTGCGAGCGTGTGCCGGTGATGGAGTTGGAAGCCGTGGCGCTGCGGACGGACGGAAGGATCGAGTGGAAGGACTGCGTCGCGGCAATTAGTGCGAGATTGTCCTACGAGGTTTGCGCGGGTCGGCCAGTCAAGCGATCAACCGAGTCCGCTGCCGCAAGTTCAGCGACGGCGCATCTTCCGGCCCGTCTGGACGTCGATAAGTGTGCCGTCGGGCTCGACGTTGACTGCGCTCCCGTTGTCCATCTTGTGCGCCTTCAGCCCCTCGATCCATTGCGGAGGCCCGCTCAATGCGGAGGCGTCGATGAACTCGGTGAAGACATGGATCCGGTGGGTGTTCCCCGCCTCGTCCACGGCGTCGTAGACCTCGGTCAGTTGCTGCTTTCGTCTTGACATTGGGCGCTCCAGAGGCCGGCGAGATCGGCTGACCCAGTTAGGTTGGCGACACCGACAGAGTACTGAAATTACATCCAGTAGTCCACGCCCAAGGTAGCCAGTCGTCCTAGTCCTCCCGTTCGATTCCCCTCCAGTGCCCTGCGGTCCATCCTAAGGGCACTGTGCGGCACCTTTGGAGGGGTTGGCTATGGGTGAACTGAAGGCGCGTAGCGCACCTCCGGCGCGGGACGTTCAGCTTCAGCGCGACAAGCGCGCCCTTGTCGCGGTCCTCAAGCGACCCGATGGGGCTGTCGTCGTCGTCGTGCAAGCCGAGGATGGACAGAGACGCGAGCTTGTCGTGTTGCCGGATGGTGTCCTGTTGTCCCCGAGATGCTCATCAGATGGCCGATGCCGGTCTTGTTGAAGATCTCCCACCAGCGGCCCGGGATCGCCGCCTGGTCGCCGACCACCAGCGCGACCAGCACGCCGGCGGCGTCCTCGCGCGCTCCGGCGAGCGCTTCGCGCATCGCGGCGCGCAGGCGCATTCGCGCGACTTCGAAGACGGTGGCGACAGTGGGCCCTTCGTCGAGCCGCTGGTTCGGCAGCGCCAGGCGCCGCGACGAACGCACGTTGCCGTTGGCTGCGATGCCTTCCTCGAGCGCGCGCAACTCGGCGTCGAAGACGCCGGGGTTGTGCAGCGCATGCGGGCGCTTGAGCCGCACGTTCAGCTGCCAGCGCTCGCCGGGGGCCGGGCTCGCCGGCGGTGCCGAGCGACTCGCGTCGCCGGCGTCGCCCGCAGGGCCGAATCCCTGCCAGCTCAAGCGCACGCGCCGGCGCTCCGGGCACGGCGCGGCCGCCTGCAGGCAACGCTCGATGTCGAACGCGAACCGCGTGCCGCGCTCTGCCTCGACCGGCATCGACGCGACGCGGCCGACGACGACGAAATCGCGTCCTTCCTGCCCGGGCAGCAGGCGCTCGTCGAGTGCGCGCTCGGCGACCTGCAGGGTCCAGCCGGCAGCGGCCAGGGCCACTGCCAGCCACCGCCATCCGTGATGCGACCGGCGGCGCGACGCCGCGCCGAGGATGACGACGCCCGTGCCGAGCAGGCTCAGCGCGACGGTCGGCCCGGGCAGCGCGGGCAGACGATGCATCAGCAGGGCCGCGAGCACGATGGCCGTGGCCAGGGGCACGGAGCCGACGAGCACGCCGATCGATGGCATTCGCCGATGCTAGGCAGCCGCATCGCGTTC
>CAZNBS010000213.1:7430-8468 GCA_964570955.1 uncultured Burkholderiales bacterium
CCACTTTGTCCGAAGGGAGCTGACGCGATCAGGCCAGTCGCGCCAATAGCGCGGACAGCCGCGGTATCGCGCGACCGGCATTGGCGGCCGTGCGCTCGGCGACCAGTCCGGGCGGCTCGCCGCGCAGATCGGCGAACACCTGCGCGATCCGCGCCAGCTGCGCAGGCTCGTTGCGGCGTCGCGCGATCCACGCCGGCGGAATGTCCGGCGCGTCGGTCTCGAGGACGTGCGCCTCGGGGGGCAGCTCGCGCACCAGACGACGCAACTGCAGCGCCCGGTCGAAGGTCATCGCGCCGCCGAAACCCAGCACCATGCCCAGCCCGAGGTACTGCGCCGCCTGCTGCAGGCTGCCGTTGAACGCATGCGCGATCCCTCCGGGCGGCCGCACGCTGCGCAGGTGCTTCAGGATCGTGTCCTGCGAGCGCCGCACGTGCATCAGCACCGGTAAACCGAACTCGCGCGCAAGCTCCAGCTGGAAGCGAAAGTAGTGCTCCTGGTGCGCCCGATCCTGGCCCGGCTCGAAGAAATCGAGGCCGATCTCGCCGATCGCGAGAAACGCCGGATCGTCGAGCGAGGCCTCGACCGCGTCGCGCAGGCGCGCGAGATCGCCCTCGCCCGCCCGGCCAACGTACAGCGGATGGATACCCAGCGCGTAGCCGATCCGCGGATCGCCCGCGGCCAGCGCGCGTACCGCGCCGAAGTTCGCCACTTCGACCGCGGGCACCACGATCGCCGCCACGCCCGCGGCGAACGCGCGCTCGCGCACCGCGTCGCGATCCGCGTCGTACTCGGGGGCATCGAGATGGCAATGCGTGTCGATCAGCATCGTCGTGGGCCCCGTGGCGACGCGAGCGGCCGCCCGCGCGCGTACGACGCGAACCTCAGTCGATCGTCGCGCCGCTGCGCCGGATGACGGGCGTCATCACCTCGCGCTCCTTCAGCATGAACCTGCGCAGGTCGTCGGTCGAGCCGCCGATCGGCTCCATGTACTGCGCGTGCAGCTTCTCGCGCACCTCGGGCATCGCCAGCACTGCGTTG
>CAZNBS010000214.1:0-1242 GCA_964570955.1 uncultured Burkholderiales bacterium
GTTGTGGAACTGGCCGAGGCCGAGTACATGGTCAGGGCGAGCGGCTACCTGGAATCGCTGGAGGACTTCCGTCGGATTCCGCTGACGGTAACGGATGCCGGCGTTTCCGTTCGCCTCGGCGACGTCGCCACGATCCAGATTGGTCCGGAGATGCGCCGGGGCATCGCGGAGCTCGACGGCGCGGGCGAAGTGGTGGGCGGGATCGTAGTGATGCGATCGGGACAGAATGCAATCAATACGATCGAAACCGTGAAGGCGAGGCTCGCCGAACTGCAGGGAAGCCTGCCGGAGGGCGTCGAGATCGTCACCGTCTACGATCGCTCAACGCTCATCGAGCGCGCGGTGTCCAACCTCTGGCACAAGCTGCTCGAGGAGTTCATCGTCGTCGCCATCGTGTGCGCCGTGTTCCTGTTTCACCTGCGTTCTGCCCTGGTGGCGATCGTGTCGCTTCCACTCGGCATCCTTGCTGCGTTTGCCGTCATGCACTATCAGGGGGTAAGCGCCAACATCATGTCGCTGGGTGGCATCGCCATCGCCATCGGCGCCATGGTCGACGCGGCGGTCGTCATGATCGAGAACGCGCACAAGCACCTGGAGCGCTGGCAGCACGCACACGGCGCCCAGGCGCAGCTCACGCCGGCCTTGCGCTGGCAGCTCATCGGCGATGCGGCGGCGGAAGTCGGACCGGCCCTATTCCTCTCGCTCGTGATCATCACGTTGTCCTTCGTACCGGTGTTTGCACTCGAGGCGCAGGAAGGGCGTCTGTTCGGTCCACTCGCATTCACCAAGACCTATGCGATGGCGGCAGCAGCCGGGCTCGCCGTCACATTGATCCCGGTATTGATGGGCTATCTCATCCGCGGGCGCATTCCGAGCGAGAACGCCAATCCGCTCACCCGGCTGCTCATCGCCCTGTATCGCCCGGCCCTGCGCGTGACGCTTGCACACCCGGTCCTCACCATTGTCGTGGCGATCGTGGTGGCGGGTCTCACCGCGATCCCTGCCGCAAGACTAGGCGGCGAATTCATGCCGCCCCTGGACGAGGGCGACCTGCTGTACATGCCCTCGGCGCTGCCCGGTCTGTCGGCCGGAAAGGCGGCGCAGCTGCTGCAGCAGACCGACCGCCTGATCAAGACTGTCCCCGAGGTCGAAACGGTCTTTGGTAAAGCGGGACGCGCGGAGTCGGCCACCGATCCAGCGCCGATCGAGATGTTCGAGACGACGATCCGCTTCAAGCCCCAA
>CAZNBS010000214.1:1252-8414 GCA_964570955.1 uncultured Burkholderiales bacterium
ACCGACCCTCCCGAACGGCGTCTGGAGCTCGCGGTGGAGGAACTGGACCGCGTGGTGAAGGTTCCCGGACTGTCCAACATCTGGGTACCGCCCATCCGCAATCGGATCGACATGCTGGCCACGGGTATCAAGAGCCCGGTTGGCATCAAGGTGGCCGGCACTTCGTTGTCGGACATCGACCGCGTGACCATGGAGATCGAGCGCGTGGTCAAGCAGGTGCCGGGTGTTTCCTCCGCTTTGGCAGAGCGACTGAACGGCGGGCGCTACGTCGACGTGAAGCCGGATCGCGATGCCGCGAGCCGCTTCGGCATGAACATCGCGGACGTACAAAGCATCGTCGCTTCTGCAATCGGCGGCGAGAACATCGGCGAAACCGTGGAGGGGTTGCAGCGCTTTCCCATCAACGTGCGCTATCCGCGCGAGATCCGCGACTCGCTGCAGGCGTTGCGCGATCTGCCGCTCCTGACCGAACGCGGTGCGCAGATCCGCCTGGGAGATGTCGCGACGGTGAGAATCGCGGACGGACCACCGATGCTGCGCAGCGAGAACGGGCGCCTGTCCGGCTGGGTATACGTGGACGTGCGCGGCCGAGACCTGAAGTCGGTGGTGCGCGACATGCAGTCGGCGGTGAGCACTCAGGTAAAGCTTCCGCCCGGCTACTCCGTCTCGTGGTCCGGACAGTTCGAGTACCTGGAACGGGCAACTGCGAGGATGAAGTTCGTGGTGCCCCTCACCCTCGCCATCATCCTGCTGTTGCTTCACATCACTTTCCGGCGATTCGACGAAGCGGTTCTCATCATGGCCACGCTGCCATTCGCGCTGGCGGGCGGCATCTGGTTCCTCTGGGTGCTGGGACATCACGTCTCGGTCGCCAGCGCAGTGGGGTTCATTGCCCTGGCGGGCGTCGCGGCCGAGTTCGGCGTGGTGATGCTGCTTTACCTGAAGCATGCATGGGAGGCGCGCGTTGCGCAGGGCAAGACGACGGAACAGGACCTGCTGGACGCGATCCAGGAGGGAGCCGTGCTGAGGGTGCGGCCCAAGGCGATGACCGTCGCTGTCATCGTCGCAGGCCTGATTCCCATCATGTTCGGCTCGGGAACCGGCTCGGAGGTCATGCAACGCATCGCCGCACCCATGGTGGGGGGCATGCTCACGGCCCCGCTTCTCTCGCTGTTCGTGGTGCCTGCGGCGTATCTGCTGCTTCGCAAGCCCCGCACGGTGCGGCTACCCGGCTGGGCACGGACGGCGGAGCACTGAACGTGTACGGCCGGTCGGCGCGTGAACTATACTTATTTGATGGCTCGCTGGAAGTCCATCCTCGCACTGGCGCTAATTCTCTGGCTTCCCCTGCAGGGAATCGCCTCGGTGGCAATGCCGTTCTGCCGGCACGCGGAACGCACGGACGTATCCGCCGCTTTCGGCACGGATGCCTACGCCGATTACGCGCCCGGCGCCCACCGCGATGGCTCGCAGCATCACCACGACGCTAGTGAGGACTCGCACAACGCGGGCCACGGTTCCGACCACGGATCAATCCTCAGCTGCAACGACTGCGGCACCTGCCAGCTGGCCTGCGCGCCAGCAGTGCCTTCTCCGCTGTGGCAGGCGCTCGCGCCACCCGCCACCTCGCAACGGATCGCGATCGATCCTTCCGCACTCCTCACGTTCGTTCCCGAACAGCCTAATCCGCCTCCCCTGCGCGGCTGAACCGCCGCTGCCCTGACCCCGGCGCGTTCTCACTTGCGCCGGGTGCACGTCATCGCCTGTGAGTCGCGTCGCGCGACGGTGCTTCGCTGTCGCACGTCGTATCGCAGTGAGGAGGAATCGAATGAAAACCCCGTTCTTTCGGCGGACTTGCATCGTCGTCCTGCCGCTCGGCCTGTGGGCCTGTGCTGCGCCTGGCCCGGCGCCCTTGGATGCTCGCCATCCCGCCAATCCAGCCGCAGATGCAGCCCCCGAGTACACATTGCAGGTGCTGCACCAATACCAGGACTTCTCGGCGCAGCCGCCCCGCGACACGGAGGGCGAACTCCGCGACGGGTCCGATGAAGACACGCGCAACCGGAAGGAGCCGGACCATCATGAGCACTGAGCGATCCTTTATTTCCCTGATCGCAGGTGCTCTCCTTCTCGCCGTGGTCTCCGGCTGCGCGACCGTCCAACCTCAGCCGCGCCTGGACGAGGTGAAGTCGCAGGTGAGCGCACGGCTCGACCCGCAGATCGCCTGGCACCAGGAGGATGAGGACCGCCAGTGGACCGAGTCGACCGTGAAGGCTCTCCTGCAGGATGGGATGACCGGGGACGAAGCGGTCCGGATCGCGTTCATCAACAGCCCGGCTCTGCAAGCGGTGTACGAGCGCCTCGGCATCGTCCAGGCAGATCTGGTGCAGGCGGGCCTCGCGGAAAATCCGACGCTGTCGCTCCAGTACCTGTCTGGGAACGACGGCAACATCTTCGAAGGCGCCATCGTCCAGGATTTCATCAACCTGTTCACTCTCTCGGCGCGCCAGAAGATCGGTGCAGCGGGCGCGAGGCAGGCAACCCTGGAAGTCAGCCAGGCCGTGACCGACCACGCGGCGGAAGTACGAGCCGCCTATTTCTCCGTGATCGCCGATGCGCAGTCTCTGGAGTTGCTTCAACAGGTCACCGACGCAACGGCCGCAGGCGCGGAGCTGGCTGCCCGTCAGTACGCGGCGGGCACGCTCGCTTTGCGCGATCAGTTGGCGCAGCAGTCGTTCTACGGCCGGACCATTGCCGAAGCGGCGCGCGCAGAGGCGCAACTGGCGGCGGATCGGGAACGGGTGAACCGTCTGCTCGGCCTGACTGGCGAGTTGACGCAGTGGAGCGTGCCCGAGCGACTGCCGGAGCTGCCCGCCCAGTTGCCGACGCTGGAGGATCTCGAAGCGACGGCCGTGTCCCAGCGCCTCGATCTTGCGGCAGCCAACGCCGAGGTGGATGCCCTGGCGCGCGTGTCCGGCCTCACGCGCAGCACGCGCTGGTTGAGTTTCCTCGGGGTGGGAGTCGCGTACAAGCGCGAACCGGGCGACGAAAACTTCTTCGGCCCGGAAGTGGAGTTCGAGCTGCCGCTGTTCGATCAGGGGCAGGCGCGCGTGGCGCGTGCGCAGGCCGAGTTCCGTGCCGCCGAGCGACGGCTCGAGCAACTCGCGGTGGACATCCGTTCGCAGACCCGGGAAGCGCGATTGCGCCTGCAGTCGGCCTACCAACTCGCCCGCCACTACCGTGAAGCCCTCCTGCCCCTGCAGCAGAAGCTGGTCGAGGAGACGACCAAGTTCTACAACGGCATGCTGATCGGCGTTTATGACCTCCTGCTCGTGCGCCAGCAGCAGATCGAAGTCGCGCGCGACTACATCGCCGCTGCGAAGGATTTCTGGATCGCGTGGGCCGAGCTCGAACGCGCCGCGGGCGGCCGGATCGACCTGGGCGACGCCGGGGATCGTCCGCAGCCTCCGCCTGCACCTCCCGCAGCGGCTCGCGACCACTCGATGCACTGACCTCATGGAGTCGATTCACATGGACAGAAGACAATTGCTCAAGACCGGCGCTGCGCTCCTGACGGGCGGTGCCGTCACCGCCGCCTTCCGCGGCGCTTCGGCGCAGGAGCGAACATCGGCCGCGACGCGTCCGCCACGCCCTCCCGCCGGCGCAGACCGCTACACGCCGGTCGTGACGCTCAACGGGTGGACCGCGCCCTGGAAGATGGACAACGGCGTGAAGGTGTTCCACCTCGTCGCCGAGCCGGTCAAGCGCGAGTTTGCACCCGGCATGGTGGTCAACTGCTGGGGGTACAACGGCACTACACCCGGCCCGACGCTTGAAGTGGTGGAGGGAGACCGGGTACGCATCTACGTGACCAACCGCCTGGCCGAGCACACCACCATCCACTGGCACGGCATCTTCCTGCCGAACGGCATGGATGGCGTAGGCGGGCTCACCCAGCCTCACATCCAGCCCGGCGAGACCTACGTGTACGAGTTCACCATCGATCAGAACGGGACCTTCCTGTACCACCCGCACGCCGACGAAATGGTGCAGCTCGCGCTCGGCATGTACGGAATGATCATCGTGCATCCGAAGATGCCCGAGACGCCGCGCATCGACCGCGACTACGGGATCATCCTGCACAACTTCGACGTGAAGGCCGGCACCTCGACACCCGATCCATCGGTGATGACCGAGTTCAACATGTGGACGTTCAACAGCCGCGTGTTCCCCGGCATCGACCCGATGGTGGCCCGCACCGGAGAGCGGGTGCGCATCCGCATCGCGAATCTGTCGATGCACGAGCACCCCATCCACATCCACGGCACCGCGTTCGAAGTGACCGGCACCGATGCCGGCTGGATTCCGGAGTCGTCCCGATATCGGGAGACGACGATGCTGGTGCCGGTCGGAAACGTCCGGGTGGGCGAGTTCATCGCGGATCTGCCAGGCGACTGGGCCATCCATTGCCACAAGTCGCACCACGCGATGAACGCAATGGGACACGACATCCCCAACATGATCGGAGTGGATCAGAGCGGTGTCGAGGAACGCATCCAGAAGCTGGTCCCGGAATACATGGCTATGGGGAAGGACGGCATGGCCGAGCACGCTGCGCATACCGCGATGGGGCACATGACGTTGCCCGACAACACGTTGCCGATGATGATGGGTGAGGGTCCCTTCGGACCGCTCGAGATGGGCGGCATGTTCACCGTGGTCAAGATCCGCGACGACCTGTCCCCTGGCGACTACCGCGACCCAGGCTGGTACGACCATCCGCCCGGCACGGTTGCCTGGAAGGCCAGTGACGAGGAGATGAAGCAGTTGTTGGGATGAGGCGGGTGACAGACCCACTACTTCGATGAAGGAGACGACAATGAACTCCATTACCATGTTGAGAGCGATGGCGCTCGCAGTTTCGCTGGTTGCTGCTCCGATGGCTTTCTCCGCCGACGAAGCGCACGGAAATCATCAGGAGGCGGCGAACAGCACACCGAAACACCAGCTGCACGGCGTGGTGAACAGCGTGAACGCAGAAGCCGGACGAGTGAACATCACGCACGGCCCGGTGGAGAGCCTGAAGTGGCCGAAGATGAAAATGAACTTCAAGGCACAGGATCCGGCGATTCTGAATGGCTTGAAGCCCGGCATGCCCGTGGACTTCGAGATCGCCAAGTATGGCAAGGAGTACCACGTGACGAAGATAACGCCGGCAAAGTAACGCGGTTGGCGGCATTCGACGCAGGTGGACATCAGGAGGCTGATATGAATCACCACCACGTGCACGGAAATCCGCATCCGGGCGCCCACGAGGTCCGGCATGCAGCGCACGGCAGCCACGCTGAGCACCCCTCGACCGATCACGAGCCCAACGGTGGTGGCCCCCACGACCATCACGCCCAGATGGTCGTGGCATTTCGCCAGCGCTTCTGGGTCTGCCTGGCACTGACCGTCCCCGTCCTGCTGATGTCGCCAACCGGCAGCCATGCCATCGGTCCGATCGGCATATGGGTTTTCCCCGGATCCAGCTGGCTGCTCCTCGTGCTCGGCAGCGTCATCTACTTCTACGGCGGCTGGCCTTTCCTGAGCGGGCTGTGGGCCGAACTGGCCAAGCTGCGCCCCGGCATGATGACCCTGATCGCACTGGCGATCAGCGTCGCGTACTTCTATTCCGTGGCCATCGTGCTGGGGGTCGAGGGCGATCCGCTGTTCTGGGAGCTGGCCACGCTCATCGACATCATGCTGCTCGGCCACTGGCTGGAGATGAAGTCGGTGATGGGGGCCTCCGGCGCGCTGCGCGCGCTGGTCGAGCTGCTCCCCAAGACGGCGCACAAGGTGGAGGCGGACGGATCGGTGAGCGACGTTCCGATCACTGCCTTGCAGCCCGGGGATCGTGTACTGGTCAAGCCCGGCGAGCGCATCCCCGCAGACGCGTCGATCTCCGAGGGCACCACCAGCGTCGACGAGTCGATGCTCACCGGGGAGTCGAAGCCCGTGCTGCGAGGCCCCGGCGAGCAGGTGATCGGCGGATCGGTCAATGCCGAAGGCGCGATCACGGTGGAGGTCAGCCGCACCGGTGCGCAGAGCTATCTGTCGCAGGTGATCGACATGGTGAGCAAGGCGCAGGCGTCCCGTTCGCGCGCACAGGACATCGCAAACCGCGCTGCCCTGTGGTTGACCCTCATTGCCATCGGCGTGGGCGTAGGGACGCTGGTGGTGTGGCTGTTGCTCGCCGCGGACTTGCCGTTCGCCGTCGAGCGCATG
The DNA here is from genome assembly GCA_964570955.1 of uncultured Burkholderiales bacterium. Lineage (GTDB taxonomy): Bacteria > Pseudomonadota > Gammaproteobacteria > Burkholderiales > SHXO01 > SHXO01. The sequence goes on from CAZNBS010000214.1 coordinate 7,520, forward strand.
GTGGCCGTGATGGTGATCTCCTGCCCGCATGCGCTCGGACTCGCCGTGCCGCTGGTGGTCGCCGTCAGCACCACGCTGGCCGCGCGCAGCGGACTGCTGATCCGAGATCGCGCGGCATTCGAGCGCGCACGCAATCTGAAGGCGGTGGTGTTCGACAAGACCGGAACGCTGACCGAGGGTCGGTTCGGCGTGACCGACGTCGTGCCGTTCGGCGAACACGATGCGCGCTCGGTGCTCGACGTGGCCGCCGCGCTGGAGGCACAGTCGGAACATCCGATCGCCCGCGGAATCGTCGAGCATGCGCAGGCGCAGGGAATTGCGCCACGCAGGATCACCGAGTTCCGCAACATCACCGGACAGGGCGCGGTGGCAAAGCTCGATGGCGAGCCGATCGGCGTGGTGAGCCCGGGCTATCTTCAGCAGCAGGGACTGCGTTCCGACGATGTGAGTGTGCAGGCACTGAGCGCACAGGCGAAGACCATCGTATACGTGCTGCGCGGCGGGCGTCCGATCGGCGCAGTGGCCCTGGCCGACATCATTCGGCCGGAGTCGCGCGAGGCGGTGCGCCAGCTCAAGGAGATGGGCATCGCCTGCATGATGCTCACGGGCGACAACCGTGTCGTCGCACAATCCGTGGCCCGCGAACTGGAGTTGGACGACTACTTCGCGGAGGTGCTGCCGGGCGAGAAGGCGACCAAGATCCGCGAGGTGAGGGCGCGCGGGCTCACGGTGGCCATGGTGGGCGACGGGGTGAACGACGCGCCCGCGCTCGTGGAGTCCGACCTCGGAATCGCGGTCGGCGCCGGCACCAATGTCGCGATCGAATCCGCCGACGTCGTCCTGGTACGCAACGACCCGTCGGACATCGTCGCGATCTTGCGCCTGTCGCGAGCCA
>CAZNBS010000215.1:0-8413 GCA_964570955.1 uncultured Burkholderiales bacterium
ATCGACCCTGTCCTCCTCCTCGACGTCGGTGCGGTCCTCCTCGCCGGCCCTCGGGCGTCGCGCGGCGACCTGGCGGGTGAGGATGACGATGATCGTCGGGACGACGATCGACGCCACGGAAGCGAACAGGAACGACGATCGATCCGCCGACACTGCGCCGATCCAGGCATACAGCGCCGACACGATCAGGTTGCCGAGCGATACGATGGTCATGAAGCGAGCGAACTTCATGTGAGACAGTCCGGCGACCAGGAGTGTTGCTTCGGCCAGCACGGGCATCGCGCGAAACGCCACCAGCGTCGCGTCCCCATAGCGATGCACCAATGCGTTGAAGTCGCGCAGACCGCGCGTGCCGATCAGGCGCCGCGCCAGCGGCCTACCCGCAAAGTGTCCGAGCCAGTACCCGATCGCCGACGATACCGACATGCCCAGAAAACACACGGCGGTGCCGGCAGCTATTCCGAGCAGGTAACCGGTCGTGCTGAGCACGAAGCTCGACGGGATCGGCAGTGCGACATCGACGGTCAGGAAGCCGATGACCGCGAGCGTGATCAACGTGAGCGAAGTGCCGGACTGCAGGCTGTCCTGCACCAGCACATTCATCCGCCCATCGAACAGCGCGAAAGGAAGCAGGATGACGCCGAACAGGAAGACGCAGAACAACACCCACCGCCATCGGGTCCTGGTACCGACTCCGCCCGCCGGCAGCACGGTGGGACTCTCCACGACTCACCTCATCGCGTCGAACCAGCCCAATTGTCCAACTTCGCGAACACCCGCGCAAACGATCCGCTTGCCGCCGGCCTACTCGACGAAGGGCTCCAGCCGTACTGCCCGCATTCCATAGCTGACATCGATGTCCGCGGCACCGTCTACCAGGAAGACCGACTGGCGCCGATCCGCTGCCATCATGTGGCCGGTCACCACCACGGGCTTGAACAGACCGTCGTACGGCGCCGGTCTCTCCAGTTTGACGTGCACGATCTGATTGGGTGGTGGCGGCGGTGTGTGGATGCACGCACCGACCCACGGCACGAGCAGGAACTCGCTGACCTGCTTGCCGGAGTGATCGAGCGGAAGAAGATACCCGGGCATGCGCACGAGTGCCCCGTTCAGCCTCGGATTTGTTGCCTGGGCGAGTTCGCGTTGCCGCGCGAGGATGCGCTCGCGCTCGTCAAGCAGCGCCTGCGCATCGATGCCTGCCTTGCGCAGGTGCTCCGTCAGAAACACCTCGTCGGCCGGGTCGTTCGCAGCCACGGCCGCGGCTCCGCGCGCGCGACGCTCACGAATCTCGGCGAGGTCGGCAAGCATCCGGCGCTGCTCGACGGTGAGCTTCGCGAACGGATTGGCGATGTGGGGGGCTTCAGGCAGCAGGTCCTTCCAGGTGACCTGGCGCGGCGTCTCGGCAAGAGCGTGCAGAGGAAAGAGCAAACCGATCAGGGTCAGGAAGACGATGCGTGAGAGGGTAGCGGTCACGGCGATAGACTAGATGCAGGGCGCATCCGGTGCATGGAAAGCCTGCACCGGATGCGATGAAACATGGGAAAGGGCCGCATGAGGCGGCCCTTCGGACTTCAGCGAGCAGCGTGCGCCGCGATCACCAGGTGGCGATGGGATTTCCCGGAGAACCGGTTGCACCGACCAGCTTCAGCGGCGCCCAGCTGAACAGCACCTCGCCTGGGCCGCGCTCGCCCAGATCCTTGAGGTCGAGATTTTCGAACAGGTAGATGCCGCGGCGAACCGTCAGGTTCATGTGGCAGTAGGCCCACTCCTTGATGTCCTCGAACTTCGTCGGCCACTTACCCTCGCCGGTGAAGTCGTAGGGTTCGATCCCCCAGTTGTCGGCGCCGACCATCGCCACCTTGCGGGTAGCCAGGTGATCGCAGACTTCCGGCGAGATGCCAGGGCCACCCGAGTTGAACTTGGCGTTGTCCGCCGTGGCCTGCGCCTGGGACTTGCTCATGTTGTCCCGCCACAGATCGTTCCACCCGGTGCGGAACAGCACGATATCGCCCTGGCGGGCATCCTCGATGCCGGCCATCTTCAGCGCATCGCGGTAGTCCTGCATCGAGATCGGATAGCCGATGGGCAGATTGCCCCCCTTCAGCTTGACCATGTCGATGACGATCGCGCGCGTGAAGAACGAGCCGACGTTCTCGACGCCATTCTTCTTCATCCCGTATGGCCCACCCACGTCCTCGAGCCGAAAGCCGTTGTAGAAGTAGTTGCCGTCCTTCCAGCCCTGCTTGCCCTTGATCTGGATCATGGGATGGGCCAGTGAGTCGAACTGCGTACCGACCTGGCCGATCTGTGAGGTCACCAACTCATCCATGAAGGTCTGCCGGTAGTTGTCGCCCGACCAGGCGAGATCGTGCGTGGGGGTGCCGCCTCCGGGAATGGTCAGCGAGAACAGCCGCCCAGGGAACAACGGCGTGCGGGCATGGTATGGCATGCCAAGGGTGGCGACCTCGCCCTTCTTGACGAGCTTGGCCGCTTCCACGCGCTTCTGCGGCGTGATCCAGTTGGTCGCGCCGGACTGATCGTTGGCGCCGAACTCGCTTGGAAACCATTTCTCGTCGACCGGGTTGTTGTCCGCCATCACGCTCACGGGCAGCGCACCACCGACCAGTGCGGTGAATACGAGACAGGATAAGTGCCGCATTGCATCTCCTCGTTCTATGGTTTCCCCTGTGACGGGGCTGCACGGTGTGTATCACGCCCGCTTACGTGGAGGCCGAAACGCTTCGCACGTTGAAACTTCTACTGCATCGCGCGCGAGGCGCATACCGCCACGTATGCAGGCGGGGTGATTTATCCTATAGGCGTTCGCACCCTGTCAAGGGGTAACAGCACACCGACCAGCGATGGAACTTACGTGTCGATATGCGGTCGAGGGCGCCTCTGGTATCCACTCGCAGACCGGGATGACGCACTTCATACCGGATCCCAGGTGAATACATCCTGTGACCGATCGAGCGCATAGAAATGCGCCTTCAGGGCCGGCATCGCATGGCTGGCAATGGATTCAGGCGTCCATCCATCCGAGCGCTGCACCGAGCGCACGGGACGGTGTTGGCTGAAGAGGAAGATCTCGTTTGCGCGTACGCTGAAGATCTGACCGCTGACCTCGCTCGCCGCGTCGCTCGCGAGGTAGACCGCCAGCGGGGCGATCTTGGCGGTTTCCATGCTTTTGAGTTTCTCGACCCGCGCCTTCTGCTCGTCGGTGTCGGTCGGAATCGACCCTATCATGCGGCTCCAGGCGAACGGCGCGATGCAGTTCGAACGCACGCCGAAGCGCGCCATGTCCATGGCGATCGACTTCGACAGCCCGACGATACCCAGCTTTGCCGCGGCGTAGTTGGCCTGGCCGAGATTGCCGATCAGGCCCGAGGTCGACGTCATGTGGATATAGCAGCCGCGATTCTCGTTGCGAAAGTACGGTGCAGCGGCGCGGGCCACGTAGAACGAGCCGTTGAGATGCACGTCGATCACCGCTTTCCACTCGTCGATGCTCATGTTGAAGAAGAAGCGGTCGCGCAGGATGCCAGCGTTGTTGACGATGCAATCGATGCGACCGAAGGTATCGAGCGCGCACTGGACGATCCGATTGGCCGCATCCCAGTCGGCGACGCTGTCGCCGTTGGCCACCGCGCGTCCACCGGCCGCCTCGATCTCCCTGACCACATCCTGTGCCGGGCCGGTATCGCTACCCTCTCCTGCCACCGAGGCGCCCACGTCGTTCACCACGACTTGCGCACCTTGCGCAGCCATCGCCAATGCGAAATCGCGACCGATGCCGCGGCCCGCCCCGGTGACGACGACGACCTTGCCTTCCAGCATCCTGCTCATCGGAGTGCTCCTCTTATTTGTCCTACGCGCCAGTCAGCCGACAGGCTGCCACAAATCGCAGCGCAAGCGGTGACCGGGTTGCTATAGTTCGGCTTCGATCAAACGCCATCGGACGCAGCCATGACCATCAAGCGCGCAGCCTGCATCGTCGGTGCCTATGAGCACCCGACGCGCAAGGCACCCGACAAGTCCGTCGCGCAGTTGCATGCCGAATGCGCGCGCGGCGCGCTGATCGATGCGGGCCTGGTCAAGGACGACATCGACGGCTATTTCTGCGCCGGCGATGCGCCCGGGCTTGGGCCCCTGTCGATGGTCGACTACATGGGCCTGAAGGTCCGTCACGTCGACTCCACCGACACCGGCGGATCGTCGTACCTCGTGCACGTCGCCCACGCTGCCCAGGCGATCGCGCTCGGCAAGTGCAACGTGGCGCTGGTGACCCTCGCCGGGCGTCCCCGCTCCGAAGGCTCCTCAGGCACCCAACCGCGCAACTACGGTGCGGCTGCGCCGGATGTCGGGTTCGAGCTGCCGTATGGTCTGACCACCGTGAACGGCTACGGCATGGTCGCGATGCGCCACATGCACGAGTACGGTACGACGGGCGAACAGCTGGCCTGGATCAAGGTCGCCGCGTCGCATCACGCGCAGCACAACGAGCACGCGATGCTGCGCGACGTGGTGAGCGTCGAAGACGTGCTCGCATCGCCGATCATCGCCGACCCGCTGCACCGCCTGGACTGCTGCGTGGTTTCGGACGGCGGTGGCGCTGTCATCGTGGCGCGGCCGGAGATCGCCAGATCGCTGTCGCGGCCGGTGATCCACATTCTCGGCGCCGGAGAATCGCCCAAGGGACAGGCCGGCGGCCGGATCGACCTCACCACCTCGGCAGCGGCCTGGTCCGGCCCTGCAGCGTTCGCGGAGGCCGGCGTGAAACCGCCCGACATCCAGTACGCCTCGATCTACGACAGCTTCACGATCACCGTACTGATGCAGATCGAGGACCTGGGGTTCTGCCGCAAGGGCGAGGGCGGCAGGTTCGTCGCCGACGGCAATCTGATCTCGGGCACCGGCAAGCTTCCCTTCAATACCGACGGTGGTGGACTGTGCAACAACCATCCCGCCAACCGTGGCGGCATGACCAAGGTCATCGAAGCGGTCCGCCAGTTGCGCGGCGAAGCGCACCCGAAAGTCCAAGTGCCGAACTGCACGCTGGCGCTCGCGCAGGGCATGGGCGGCAATCTCGGTTCGCGCCATGGCAGTGCCACGCTGATCCTGGAGCGCGCGTAGTGCGCGACGACCGACACGACGCAAGAGGAACCTGAGGATGACCGACACTGCACAGCGCCAGATCCCCGCGCCACCGATCACGCCGGGCAACGCACGCTTCTACGACGCCGCGCGTGAGGGAACCCTGCTGGTGGGACGTTGTGAGGCGTGCGGCAGCTACCACTTCTATCCCCGTGCCCTGTGCCCGCACTGCCTGTCCGATCGCACCGACTGGGTACCCGCCAAAGGCACGGGCGTCATCTATGCCTGCAGCACGCTGCGGCGCGGCGTGCCGGCGCCGTATACGATCGCCTACGTCACGCTGGACGAAGGCGTCTCCATGCTGACCAATATCGTCGACTGCGATCCGGACGACATTGCGATCGGCGGTCGCGTCCGGCTCGTGTTCAAGGCCGCGGAGGATGGCACGCCTGTCCCGATGTTCGCACCAGCGGGCGCCTGAACCTGGACGACTGGTCAGATCGACTGGAGGAAAGCCACCAGCGCGTCGCGATCGCCCTTCGACAGCCCCGCAAACCTGTCACGCGACGCCTGCGCCTCGCCGCCGTGCCACAGGATCGCTTCGGTCACGTTGCGCGCGCGCCCGTCGTGCAGCAGCGCACTGCTGCCGTTCACTGTCTTCGACAGACCCAGGCCCCAAAGGGGCGGCGTGCGCCAGTCGCGCCCGCCCGCCGCGAAGTCGGGGCGGTGGTCCGCGAGGCCCTCGCCCATGTCGTGCAGCAGCAGGTCCGTGTAGGGGTGGAAGGTCTGCCGCGACAGCTGGGGTAGCCGAGCGAAGTAGTCCACCGTGCGTAAGGTCGGCACGTGACAGACTCCACACTGCAGCAGCTCGAATATTTCCGCACCCCGGCGAACAGTGGGATCGTCCTGGTTGCGCCGCGCGGGCACTGCGGCCCCGAGCATGGCCATCTCCAGCTCAGCCCACGTCGAGTCGATCATCTCTGGATCGTTTCCCGGCACCTCCCGGCGGCAGATCGCCTGCACCTCGGGACAATTCTGTCGGGGGAACAGACCGGAAGTCAGCCCCATGTCATGCAGCGCGGCCGCCGCAACCTGCTGTCGCAGTCCGGGCTGTGTCGCCTTCCACCCGAAGCGCCCCAGCGCCCTGCGCTGCTCGATTGCGTCCCATGCGATGTTGGGGCGCCCATTGAAGCCGCGCTCGCGCTGCCGTCGGGAAATCTCGAGGATCGATTCCTCCGGCACGGCCTCCAGCAGCCCGAGACCGAACACGGGCGGCGCGATGCGCAGTGAGGTCATCGTCTCCGCAAGCAGCTCGCCGAAGGATGGATTCTCGATGCTCAACCTCGGTCGCCGCAGGCGGACTTCGGTGCCGTCCTCGAGCCGGACGACATTTTCTTCCCAGGACACGTAGAGATCCGCCTCGGCGGGAACCGATGCATAAGCGAATGCCATTCCCGGCTGCTGGCCCTGCAGGGCGCGGTTCTGCAATTGCTCGCCATAGTGGGCAAGCGGTTTGGGTCCGCCTTGTGGACTTGAACCCGGTATGCTCACGCGCACGACGATCGCCGTCAGTTGCGCGTTCTCGGAGTGCGGCAGACTGCCCCGACCGCCGCCGAGATGGCAGGCGCTGCACCGGTCGGCGACGAAGGTGGGTCCGAGGCCCCAGCCGCCCGGGCCGAACGAGAACACCACCCACGGGCGGTTGAACTCTGCCTGGCCACGCAGAAAGACCGCGCGCTGTCGCTCGCTGAGGGCAGGCGCAGGTCGGGAGAACGCCCGCGCATCGGCGATGGGGACAGTGAACGCACCGGCGGAGACAAGCTCGTCGCTTCTCGCCTGACCGGACAAGCCGCCGAGTGCAGCGGCCAACGCGATGAGCAGGGCAGGTCGGGCATTCATGGCGACGCAGTGTGCCTGAGTCGCGCATGACGTGTCACGTGCGTCATGAGAATCGGGGCGGCAGGCGGCCCCACAGGGCGGTGTCGTCTCCGCTGTGGTAGGTTGCGAGGGCGGCGGAACGCGCCGCGCTCCTCGCATCCACACACCGAACTGCATGCACTTCGTCATCGTCGGCGCCGGCGCGCTCGGCTCCATCTACGCCGCCTATCTCGCCCGGGACGGGCATCGTGTCTCGCTGATCGCCCGTGGTGACCGGGCGACGGCGCTCGCCCGGCACGGCATCCCCGTGACCGGTCAGGACTGCTTCACGGCTACCTGTGACGTCGTCACCCGGCCGGAACGCCTGCGCGAGTCCGACGTGGTCATCGTCGCCGTCAAGACCTACGACACGCAACAGGCCCTGGCGCCCCTTCGGAGCCTGACGACGAAGTGCGCGTTCTCGGTGCAGAACGGCGTGCTCAAGGATCGCCAGTTGATCGAGGTGTTCGGCGCTCAGGCAACGCTCGGGGCGATCAGCATGGTGGGCGGCGATGTGTTGCAGGCCGAAGGCGACTTGCCAGGCGCCGTGCGCTACAACATGGCCAATCCCACGATCATCGGGGAGCTCGCGGGCGGCGATTCCGCGCGCGTGGCACAGATCGTGGATGCAATGCGACACGCGGGTCTCGAGGCGCGAGCGTCCAACGACATCGCCTCGGCCGAATGGTCCAAATTCGTCGCGTGGTCGGGATTCAGCACGCTCGCCGTGCTCACCCGGCTGCCGACCTGGCGCTTCATGAGCGATCCAGACACCGCTCCGCTGGTCGCGCGGGTGATGCGCGAGTGCGCGGCCGTCGCCATCGCGCACGGCGTCGCCCTGCAGGACAGCGGCTTCAGCAGCCGCGCATTCGTCGAAGGAACGGAAGAAGATGCCGTCAAGGCAGTGCAGGCACACGGCGAACGGATGCGCGCGAACGCGCCCGGGTTTCGGCAGTCCATCCTGCAGGACGCCGACCGCAACCGCCGCCTGGAAGTGAACGAGACGCTCGACTACGCAGTGTCTCTCGGACGGGAACTGGGCGTCTCGACACCGACGCTCGAGCTGTGCTGCCGAGTCCTGCGCTCGGTGTCGCGCGCAAACGCGGACGGGTAGCCGTGAGCCAGCCAGAGCCGCGTCCGGGTCCGATGCAACGACCGCGCGCACAGGTCGCGCGTGAACAGAAACAAAACTGACCTCATGAGAAAGCAATTCAAGATCAAGCGCCGCTGCTGCGCACTGTGCAAGCCGCACAAGCGCGGATGGGCCTTGCGCTGGACGCCCCATGAACTGCAGCGCTGGCGTGAGGCCGCTCGCCAGATCGAGTTCGCGAAGCACAACCGCGAGACGATGGACCCCACTTCGACGTACTCCTCTTCAGAGGAATGAAAGCCCGCGCCG
>CAZNBS010000216.1:0-8401 GCA_964570955.1 uncultured Burkholderiales bacterium
GCTGTCGTGCAGCAGACGCCCGATCAGCGTGCTCTTGCCGTCGTCCACGCTGCCTGCGGTGACGAAGCGCAGCAGGCCGCTGCGCGGTGCGCGTGCGGTGGCGCTCATCAGAAGTAGCCCTCCTTCTTGCGCAGCTCCATCGCCGCGTCGCTCGCCTGATCGTCCAGCCGCGTGGCGCCACGCTCGCTGATGCGCGCGCTCTGCGTCTCGTGCACGATCTCGTCGAGCGTCGCAGCGAGGGAGGCGACCGGCGCGGTGCAGGTGATGTCGCCGACCGTGCGGAAGCGCACGCTTGCGCGCTCCACGCGCTCACCTTCGCGCGCCGGCGTGAGGGGAGTGACGGGCACCAGCGCGCTGCCCCGGCGCACCACCTCGCGCTCGTGCGCGAAGTAGATCGAGGGCAGCTCGATGCGCTCGCGGCGGATGTACTGCCACACGTCCAGCTCGGTCCAGTTCGAGATCGGAAAGACGCGGATGTTCTCGCCGCTGCGCACGCGGCCGTTGTACAGCGACCACAGTTCGGGACGCTGGCTCTTGGGGTCCCACTGCCCGAACTCGTCGCGAAACGAGAACACGCGCTCCTTTGCGCGGGCCTTCTCCTCGTCGCGCCGCGCGCCACCGATGCACGCATCGAAGCCGAACTCGGCAATCGCGTCGAGCAGCGTCACCGACTGATGCGGATTGCGCGGTTCGTCCGGATGGCGCAGGCGGACCCGGCCGCGCCGGATGGACTCACCCACCGAGCGCACGATCAGGCGCAGACCGCGGCGGCGGGCGATGCGGTCGCGGAACTCGATCACCTCCGGGAAGTTGTGCTCGGTGTCGACGTGCAGCAGCGAGAAGGGGACGCGCTCGGGAAAGAAGGCGCGCTCGGCCAGGCGCAGCACCACGGCGGAGTCCTTGCCGCCGGAGAACAGCAGCGCGACGTTGCGGCACTCTGCCGCGATCTCGCGCAGGATGAAGATGGATTCGGCTTCGAGGGCGTCGAGGTGCGACCAGCCGCCCTGACGGCGAATGGCGGGCCGGGGTTCGATGACAGTCAGCATGTCGGTCTCGCTTCGATTCGTCGGATCAGCCTGCGGACACGGTTGCGCCCGCCCGGACGAGGTGCCCACTGGTGTCCACGTGCAGCCCGCACTCGCGCGCCCCCGCCTGCTCCCACCACCAGCGGCCGGCGCGCGGGTCCTCGCCCGGCTGCACCGCGCGCGTACATGGCGCGCAGCCGATGCTCGGATAGCCGCGCGCGTGCAGCACGTTCACCGGCACGTCGTGCCGCGCGACGTAGTCCGCGACGTGCGCCTCGCTCCAGTCCACGAGCGGGTTGAGCTTCATCAGACCGTTCGACTCGTCATAGGCGAGCAGCCCGGCATCCGCACGCGCCGCGGACTGTCCCCGGCGCAGGCCGGTGATCCACAGTGACTTGCCGGCCAGTGCGCGGCGCAGCGGACCGAGTTTTCGGATCTCGCAGCAGCGCCTGCGTAGCGCGACGCTGTCGTAGAAGGCGTTGCTGCCGTGCGTGGCCACGTAGGCCTCGAGCTCGGCCGAATCGGGAGCCAGCATGCGGATGGGACGGCCGTAGCGCGCTCTCGCCAGGGCGATCAGCGCGTGCGTCTCCTCGTGCAGGCGGCCGGTGTCGAGCGTGAAGATCTCGACGTCGATCGACAGCCGGACGATCAGGTCCAGGATCACCATGTCCTCGGCGCCGAAGGAGGACGCGAACGTCGCGGCAGGGTGGCGGGCGACGGCATCCACCAGCCGTGCGCCCGTGTGAGCGATCCGCTGGTCGAGGGTCATCATCGCTGCTCCCCGGCTGCGAAGCGGCGCGCGAACAGCGGACCGCGGTCCGCGGCGGCCTGATAGTGCTCGCTGTAGTCCGCGAAGGCGCTCAGCGCCGCCTGCGCATCCTGGTCCTCGCGCAGGGCGAAGGCGTCGAAGCCGACACGGGCCAGTTCGTACAGCTGGTCGCGCAGGACATCGCCGACGGCGCGCAGCTCCCCGCGAAAGCCGTAGCGCTGACGCAGGAGGCGGGCGGTGGAGTAGCCCCGTCCATCGGTGAACGCCGGGAAATGGACCGCCACGAGTGCGGGAAAGCCCACGGCCGCCAGCTCGGCGGGGTCGTCCGCGGACGCCAGCCACACGCCGGCGCGTCCGGGACGCCGCGCCAGCGATGCGGCAGCGCCCTTCCAGCACGCGAGCGGCACGATTACATCCTCGCACTCCGAGAATGCAGAGGGCTGGTCGGGATCCAGTCCGACGATGCGCCACGCATCGAAGGCGACGAGTCGCCGATTCCTAATCAGCGTAGGCATAGACGTGAGCCTTGAAGGGTTCGATGCCGATGCGGCGCACCACGTCGACGAAGCGCTCCTCGTCCGCATCGCGATGTTTGAGGTAGACCTCGATGAGACGCGCGATCACCTCCGGCACTTCGTCACGCGCGAAGGACGGGCCGATGACCTTGCCCAGCGAGGCAGCGCTGCCCTGGCTTCCCCCGATCGAGACCTGGTACCACTCTTCGCCGTTCTTGTCGACGCCGAGAATGCCGATGTGACCGACGTGGTGGTGCCCGCACGAGTTCATGCAGCCGGAGATGTTGAGATCGAGCTCTCCGATGTCGTGCAGGTAGTCCAGGTCGTCGAAGCGCGCCTGGATCGCGTGCGCCACCGGAATCGATACGGCGTTGGCGAGCGAGCAGAAGTCGCCACCGGGGCAGGAGATGATGTTGGTGAGCAGCCCGATATTGGGAGTGGCCAGGCCCAGTGCCCTGAGTTCGAGCCACAGCTGGTGCAGGCTGTGCTTGGCGACGTCGGCGAACACCAGGTTCTGCTCGTGCGTGACGCGCAGTTCGCCGAAGCTGTACTCGTCGGCGAGGCGCGCGATCGCGTCCATCTGTTCGGCGGTCGCATCGCCCGGCGGCACGCCGGTCTTCTTCAGCGACAGCGACACCGCCGCGTAGCCGGGCACCTTGTGGGCATGGACGTTACGTCCGGCCCAGCGCGCAAATGGCGGTTCCGACTTCAGGCGCGCTTCGTAGCCGGGCTCGATGTCGTGCAGGCTGAGATAGGCGGGGCGTGTGAAACGCGCCTCGATGCGATCGATCTCATCCTGCACCAGGGTGCCCGGGCCGTCCTTCAGGTGTGTCCATTCCTCCTCCACCTGGCGGGTGAAGCCGGCCGGAGTGAGATCCTTCACGAGGATCTTGATGCGCGCCTTGTACTTGTTGTCGCGCCGTCCATGGCGGTTGTACACGCGCAGGATGGCGTCGAGGTAGGTGAGCAGGTGTTGCCAAGGCAGGAAGTCGCGGACGATGTGGCCGATGATCGGCGTGCGTCCGAGCCCGCCGCCCACGATCACGCGAAAGCCCACCTCCCCGGCATGGCTGCGAACGGCGTGGAGGCCGATGTCGTGCACCAGCACCGCCGCACGATCCTCGACCGAGCCGTTGATGGCTATCTTGAACTTGCGCGGGAGGAAGCCGAATTCGGGGTGCAGCGTGGACCATTGGCGCATCACCTCCGCCCAGACGAACGGATCGACGATCTCGTCAGGCGCCACGCCGGCAAAGTGGTCGGTGGTGATGTTGCGCACGCAATTGCCGCTGGTCTGGATGGCATGCATCTGCACGCCGGCCAGCTCGGCGAGAAGATCCGGCACTTCCTCGAGCTTCGGCCAGTTGTACTGGATGTTCTGCCGCGTGCTGAAGTGGCCGTAGCCGCGGTCGTAGCGGCGGGCGATGGACGCGAGCGTGCCCAGCTGTGCGGACGACAGCAGCCCGTAAGGGATGGCCACGCGCAGCATCGGTGCGTGTTTCTGGATGTACAGGCCATTGCGCAGCCGCAGCGGCCTGAAATCGTCTTCCGACAGTTCGCCCGCGAGAAAGCGCCGCGTCTGATCGCGAAACTGCGCAACGCGTTCGTCCACGATTCGCTGATCGATGTCGTCGTACAGGTACATGACGCTCCGGGAGCTACCGAGTGCTTGAGCGGTGGGGGAAAGGAACTGCGCTGCCGACGCGAGCGTCAACAGCGCGGCATGCACGGCCGACGACACATCGCCGGCATGACGAGGGGAGCGAAGCCTGGAGTGTGGGACAGAGCGCGCGTCGACGCGGCAGCGCGGAAGGCGCTCGCCGGACAGGCAGCGGAGCGCGGCGTGTCGATGCTGCGAGGGATGTGCATGACGTGCTCGTCTATCGAGAGCCGCATGCTAACAACGGACTATCGGCTGGGGAACGAAGAAGGAGTCATATCCTTATTCTGGTTCGCTATAAGCCGGACTACGCGCCACCTGCCCGGGCCTTGTCCACCACCTCCCGCGTCAGGTGCGACGCGAAGGTCTGAATGAATGCGTAGGTGAATCCACGCAGGTAGGCGCTGCGCTTGATCGCGATGCGCGTGGTGTTGCTGCCGAACAGGTGGCCGGCATCGATCGCGTGCAGGTTGGTGTCGCGCTTGCGGTCCAGCGCGACGGCGGCGACGATGCCCACGCCCAGCCCCAACTCGGTGTAGGTCTTGATCACGTCCGCGTCCAGGGCGGTGAGCACCACGTCCATGGTCAGCCCCTTCGCCGCAAACGCTTCGTCCAGATGCGAGCGGCCGGTGAACTCGGGGCTGTAGGTGATCAACGGGTAGCGCGAAAGCGCCTCGAGCGTCAGCTTCCTCGCCTGAGCCAGCGGATGCTTGGGCGGCACGATGACGCAGTGCTGCCAGGTAAAGCCGGGCATGGCAACCAGTTCGGGATAGTGGTCGAGTGCTTCCGTGGCGATTGCCAGATCCGCGCGTCCCTGGCAGACCATCTCGGCGATCTGCGTCGGACTGCCCTGCTGCAGCGACAGGCGCACCTTGGGATAGTGCGTGCGGAAGGCGTGCACGACGTTCGGCAGCGTGTAGCGGGCCTGCGTATGGGTGGTGGCGATGGTGAGTGCGCCGCTGTCCTGGTCGGCGAACTCCCGGCCAACTTGGCGCAGGTTCTCCGCTTCCGCCAGCAGGCGATCGATCACCTGCACCACGATGCGACCCGGATCGGTGAGCGCGACCAGACGCTTGCCCCGGCGCACGAAGATCTCCACGCCCAACTCCACCTCGAGTTCGCGGATCTGCTTGCTCACACCCGGCTGGGACGTGAACAACGCGTTGGCGGCTTCGGTAAGGTTGAGGTTGTGGCGAACCGCCTCGCGCACGTAGCGCAGCTGCTGGAAATTCATTCTAGATATAACGGGAAGGACGAAAGAGGCGAAGTGTAATGAGCGGGTGGCATAAGCGCCAGTGGTCGGCCGCGGCCGGTCCCGTGGGGGAATCGCTGCGCTTCGGGATTCTCTTGCTAGACTGCAGTCTGCGACGCCCACTCCAATGATCAGACCGATGAACGAGAACGACTCGATGCACTGGCGCGTGCACGGTGTGCGCGTTATTCCCGGCGACAAGCTGGATGTCAACACGGCGCAGACGCCCGGCATGAACCGCGCGGCTGCCATCACCCACGCGCGCGTGGGCGCCGAGAAGCTTTGGGCGGGGACCGTAACCATCCATCCGAACGCGAAAACCGGCGCGCACCACCACGGTCCGGTGGAGAGCGTGATCTACGTGGTGCGCGGGCGTGCGCGCATGCGCTGGGGCGAGCGGCTGGAGTTCTGTGCCGAGGCCGGACCCGGCGACTTCATCTACGTGCCGCCCTTCGTGCCGCACCAGGAGATCAATGCCGACCCCGGCCAGCCACTCGACTGCGTGCTGGTGCGAAGCGGCCAGGACCCGGTGGTGGTCAACCTGGACATCGAGCCGGTGGAGCCGCCCGAGGACGTGCCCTGGGTCGACTCGATCCATCCGGCGCCCTGACGGCATGCGCGACGATGCGCTGCGCGAGGCGATCGATTTCGCGATCGCCCACGAAACGAACTGGACACGCGAAACCGGCGAGGGGTGGGGCATCCATCACCAGGATCCCGCGCCGTGGAACCGACTACGGGGACCGGTGCACGCGCGCGGACCCGTGTCGGGCGTCATCCAGGTCGACGGCGACCCAGTCGCAGCGTGGGGCGAGCCGCAGCGTGCCGACCTGACCTTCAGCATCGCCAAGACCTATCTCGCGCTGCTCGTCGGAGTGGCGCACGACACCGGCCTGCTGCCCGACGAGAACGAGCGCGTCGGCGCACGCGTGGGCGGCATCGGCTTCGACGAGGGCCGCAACGCGGAGGTGACCTGGAAGCACCTGCTCCAGCAGACGAGCGAGTGGGAAGGCGAGTGTTTTGGCCTGCCTGACCAGGTCGACCGGTACCGTGTGTTGTCCTTTCAGGACGGCGATCGGGTCGAGGCCGGTACGAAGGGCGATGCCCGGCCGCTGCGCAGACCCGGCACGTACTGGGAATACAACGACGTGCGCATCAATCAGTTGTCGTTGGCGCTGCTGCACCTGTTCCGCCGGCCGCTTCCCGACGTGTTCCGCGACGCGATCATGCGTCCCGTCGGGGCGAGCGAACACTGGCAGTGGCGCGGCTACGACGATGCCTGGGTCGAGATCGACGGTCGCCGGATGCAGTCCGTGCCGGGCGGTACGCACTGGGGCGGCGGCGTGTCCATCTCCGCGCAGGATCAGGTGCGCATCGGGCAGATGCTGCTCGACGGCGGGCGTGCGCAAGGCAGGGAGGTGCTGTCGACGGCCTGGATCGTGCGAATGCTCACCCCCTGTGACATCGCGCCCTTCTACGGCTATCTCACCTGGCTCAATACCGGCCGCCGTGTGTTTCCGAGCGTACCGGAATCGAGCTGGTTCGCGATCGGGGCCGGCAGTTCTTTCATGTGGGTGGAACCGGAACGCAGGATGGTGCTCGTGGTGCGCTGGATCGAGGCCGGGCACGCGGATGCATTCTTCGCGCGCGTGCTGGCCGCGGTCGACGCGCGCCGCTGAACGCCGACATCGCGTCAACCGCGAGGACCGACTCCCAGCAGGCAGCGCAGGCGGTCGTAGCGCTGCTTGCACCACGCACGCGCGCCCTCCTGCACGTAGTAGATGAGCATGAGCGAGCGACGTTCGCCGTCGTCCTTTTCGGTCGCTGCGACGCTGTGCCAGCTCGACTGGGGCACCACCGGGAAGGCGTAACCGGTGTTGGGCATGAAGTCCATGGCGGTGGTGCGCGTCGCATCCTGCCCGTCGCGCCCGGCGTGGAAGATGGTGCCCAAGTGGCGCTGCGAGGCGTCAGCGGGAAGATAGAACTGTACGGTGATCGCCTTGCTGCCGGTGTCGGCATGAATGCCGATGCGATAGCCGGGCTGATCGCGCAGGAGGATGGGCACCGGATAGAACGTCAGGTCCGCGATGTCGCGCGAGGGGGTGAACTCGGCGTTCGTCTTGTCGTGCTTCTTTTCGGGCAAGGTCAGGTCCATGTCAGCCAGGGGATCGCGGGCCTGGCGAGCATAAGCCAGAAGATCGCGAGCACCGCGACGAACGCCGGCCATCCACAGGCGAACCAGATCCGGTAGAGCCGGATATAGGCGGGCGGCAGCGGCTCGGCGCGGGCAGCTGCGATCCGCGCCATATCGCGCAGCCGCTTCTGGATCCAGACCACCGGGAGCCAGAACACGCCCGTGAAGACGTAGAGGGCGAGCGACAGCACGATCCAGCCCTCCGTGAGGCTCCACCCTGTCAGCTGGACGAGCCAGAGCCCGGTCAGCGGCTGGATCACCACCGCCGAGGCCGTGAAGAGAAAATCCGCGATCACCACCGTGCCGGCGACATGGGCGACCAGGGCCGCGTCGCGGGTGCGGTGCGCCATCACCATGAAGAAGGCGATGCCGCCGCCGGTGCCGAGCAGCACGGCTGCGCCGATCACGTGCAGCCAGCGGGCGAGGACGAGCGGCTCCATCAGCGGTCCTCGGCGGTCGCGAGCAGCACCAGGGTCAGCGCGATCACCGACAGGGCCTTGAGGAAGGGGCCGAGCGGATCGAGCCAGTAGTCGGGCGCGACGACCGTGCCGGTGACCATGTAGAGGACCGAGGTCGCGATCATGGCGAGGCTGACCGGCACCAGCCAGCGCCGGACCAGCAGCGCCGTGCCGAGGACGATGTCCAGGATGCCCCCGGCGAGCACCAGGAGCGTCGCGAGCGTCAGGTCGACACCGCGGATCGTCAGGATCGCCACCGAAATGTCGGGCCGCGCCAGGGCGATGACGCCGGTCGCGATCCAGAAGATGCTGAGCGCGGCGATCGCCAGCGGCTTCACCAGCCACAGCCTGGCGAACCAGCGCTCCTGCAGCGTGGCGGGCAGGCGCCGCAGGGCCTCGTGCAGGCCCGGCAGCTCCTGCGCCACACGGCTCCAGGGGCCGGGGTCGCCGGCGATGCCGAGCCGCATCTGCTGCTCGGCGGTCGCGCGCAGGGGCGTGCGCCAGCCGAGCCAGCCGAGACCGTCGCCC
>CAZNBS010000217.1:0-8387 GCA_964570955.1 uncultured Burkholderiales bacterium
CCACGTCGCCTTCGACAACTACTACACCACGCACTCGCCCGAGACGCGCGCGCTGTCCGAGGACATCTACCTGCGCCTGCGCGAGCGCGGCCTGATCGAGGTGCGCTCCGTCGAGCAGTTCTTCGACCCGGTGAAGTCGATGTTCCTGCCCGACCGTTTCATCAAGGGCGAGTGCCCGAACTGCCACGCCAAAGACCAGTACGGCGACAACTGCGAGGTGTGCGGCACCACCAACAGCCCCACCGACCTGCTCAATCCGAAGTCGGCGGTGTCCGGTGCCCCCCCGGTGCGCAAGGCATCCGATCACTACTTCTTCAAGCTGTCGCACCCGGACTGCCGCAGCTTCCTCGAGGCATGGACGCAATCGGGCGAGCACCTGCAGGAGGAGGCGCGCAACAAGATCCGCGAGTGGTTCGACCAGGGTCTCAACGACTGGGACATCTCGCGCGATGCGCCCTACTTCGGCTTCGAGATTCCGCACGCGCCGGGAAAGTACTTCTACGTCTGGCTCGACGCACCGATCGGCTACCTGGGCAGCCTGCGCAACCTCGCCGACCGGCGCGGGCTGGATTTCGCCGCCTGGGCGCGGCCGCGCGAGAACGGCGTCGAGATGGTGCATTTCATCGGCAAGGACATCCTCTACTTCCACGCGCTGTTCTGGCCGGCGATGCTGAAGTTCGCAGGCTACCGCACGCCGCACAAGGTGTTCGCACACGGATTCCTGACCGTCGACGGGGCGAAGATGTCGAAGTCGCGCGGCACCTTCATCACCGCCGGCAGCTATCTGAAGCAGGGGCTCAATCCCGAGTGGCTGCGCTATTACTACGCCGCCAAGCTCGGGCCGACCATGGAGGACATCGACCTCAACCTCGACGACTTCGTCGCGCGGGTGAACAGCGACCTGGTTGGGAAGTACGTGAACATCGCCAGCCGCTGCGCAGGCTTCATCAAGAAGCGCTTCGATGGAGGGGTGTCTCCGTACGACTCTCCTCTATTGGATTCTATTCGCAACGCAGAACCTCACATTGCCGCGTTGTATGAGGGGCGTGAATTTGGCAAAGCCGTTCGCTCAATCATGGACCTGATGGACCAAGTCAACGAGTTCATCGACCAGAACAAGCCTTGGGAGCTTGCCCGATTTCCAGACAAAGCACTTGAGCTGCATAGAGTTTGCTGCATCGCCTTGGAAGCATTTCAGCTCCTTACGATCTACTTAAAGCCTGTGCTTCCAAAAACGGCCGCCGCAGTTGAAGCGTTCTTTGGCATACCGCCATTGAAGTGGAGCGATATCAGCAGGCGGCCAGATTCAACGATTTCAATAGCCGACTATTCACACCTCATGACTCGCGTCGAACGCAAGCAGATCGACGCGCTGTTGGAAGCCAACAAGGAATCACTGCAGGCGACGCCGTCGCCACAGCGGCACGCGCAGCATCAGGAGAAACAAGTGACCCAGCCAGCATCGTCCGCGTCCCAGGCCGCGGAGGCTCCAGCGGAGAAGTCCGCGTACATCACGATCGACGACTTCGCCAAGGTCGATCTGCGCGTGGCGCGCATCGTCGATGCCCAGAACGTCGAGGGCGCGGAGAAGCTGCTGCGCCTGCAGCTCGACCTGGGCGGCGAGACGCGCACGGTGTTCGCCGGCATCAAGTCGGCCTACGACCCGGAGACGCTGAAGGGCCGGCTCACCGTCATGGTGGCCAACCTGCAGCCGCGCAAGATGCGCTTCGGCGAATCGCAGGGCATGGTGCTCGCCGCCAGCGGCGAGGGCCCCGGCATTTTCCTGCTCACGCCCGACGACGGCGCGCAGCCCGGCATGAAGGTGCAATAGCGCGCGTGATCACGCGGCGCATCGTCGTGCACGGGCGCGTGCAGGGCGTCGGCTATCGCGATGCGCTGCGTGCGCAGGCGCAGGCATGCAACGTGGTGGGCTGGGTGCGCAACTGCGGCGATGGCACCGTCGAAGCGGTGTTGCAGGGTGCGCAGCACGACGTCGACGCGGTCATTCTATGGGCACACCGCGGACCGCCCGCCGCGCGCGTCTCCCACATCGAGGTCGCCGCACACTGCGGCACCTTTGCCGGGTTCGAGCGCCGGCCCAGCACCTGATTCCTCAGCCGTCCGGCTTTCGCGCGCGCTGCAGGATCCGCGGCGCCCGGCTCACGCCGCTCCGTCCCTGGCCGCCGCCTCGCGCAGCGCCTGCACCTCGGCCTGCGCGTCGATGTTCTCGGGGAACGTCCGCCCGGCGCGCCGATACCAGTAGCGCGCATTGCCCAGGTCACCCTCGAGCACGTGCACGATGCCATGCGCCCAGCACGCGAGCGGCGACCCCTCGTCCTGCTGCACGATGAGGTGCGCTTCCTGCCAGGCGCCACGCGCCAGGAATTGCAGGGCTTGATCGAGTCGTACTGCCGTCAGCCTGGCCATCGATCGCGCTCAGTACACCAGCTCGACGTTCTCGGGCCGCAGCCACTCGTTCAGCGCATCGAGCAGCTCCTCCTCGGGCTTGACGCGCCAGCCGTCGCCCAGGTCGATGCGGCACTCGGCGGCGCCGTTGCTGTAATGGATCGACACCGGGCAGCCGCCCGCCTTGTAGGGCGCCAGCACCGCGCGAACTTCGCGCGCGCGCCGGCGAGGTCGTAGATGCGCTCGGCGCTCACCCGCATGAACGACTCCTCGCCTTCCTCGACCGCGCGGCGGATCATGCGCACGCGCGCCTCGACCACCAGCAGCGCGTCTTCCTTCACGATCCCGCGCACCTGGTCGGCGACCTCGTTGTACACGGTCACCTCCTGCGAACCGGTGCCGTCGCTAAGTTTGACCACCAGCATGCGACCGTTTTGCGTGTTGGCCCAGTGCACGGACTCGACGATGCCCGCGATCAGCTGCGTGCGCTGGCCGCCCTCCCCGTCGGTGGCGGGGGCGAGGCGCGCCAGGGTAGTGCGCACGAAGCGCTGCAGCTCCGCGCGGTAGTCGCTGAACGGGTGTCCGCTCAGATAGAAGCCCAGCGCCTGCTTCTCTTCCTGCAGGCGCTGTCGCTCCGACCAGCGCGGCTTCTCGATCAGGCGCTCCGGCATGTCGTGACCCGACTCGGCATCGCCGAACAGCGAATTCTGCCCGGCGGCGCGACTGGCCT
The DNA here is from genome assembly GCA_964570955.1 of uncultured Burkholderiales bacterium. Taxonomy (GTDB): domain Bacteria; phylum Pseudomonadota; class Gammaproteobacteria; order Burkholderiales; family SHXO01; genus SHXO01. The sequence goes on from CAZNBS010000217.1 coordinate 3,137, forward strand.
GCTCCGCACTCTCGATGGCGATGCCGGCCGAGGCGAACAGTCGGTGACGGTGGTCATCCAGACAGTCGAAGGCACCGGCGCGGATGAGTGCCTCCAGCACGCGGCGGTTGACCACGCGCTTGTCCATGCGGCGGCAGAAGTCGAACAGGTCCCGAAACGGCCCGCGCTCCCTGCGGGCCGCGAGAATCGCCGCGATCGCCGACTCGCCCGTGCCCTTGATGCCGCCCAGTCCGTAGCGGATCGAATCCCGATCCACGGGCACGAAGCGGTACTCCGATGCGTTGATGTCCGGCGGCAGAATGGTCAGTCCGTTCTCGAGCGCATCCTCGACCAGCGCGTGCACCTTGTCCGTGTCGTCCATCACCGCCGACAGGTTGGCCGCCATGAACGCCGCCGCGTGGTGCGCCTTCATGTACGCGGTCTGGTAGGCGACCAGGGCGTAGGCAGCGGCGTGCGACTTGTTGAAGCCGTATCCGGCAAACTTCTCCATCAGGTCGAACAGCTGGTGCGCCGTGCCCTTGTCCAGGCCGTTCTTTTGCGCCCCCTCGAGAAAGACGTCGCGGTGGGTCGCCATCTCCTCGGGCTTCTTCTTGCCCATCGCCCGGCGCAGCAGATCCGCGCCCCCGAGGGTATAGCCGCCGATGACCTGCGCGATCTGCATCACCTGCTCCTGGTAGACCATGATGCCGTAGGTCTCGCCCAGCAGGGGCTGCAGCCGGGGGTCCAGGTACTCGACCTTCTGACGGCCGTGCTTGCGGTCGATGAAGTCCGGAATCAGGTCCATCGGGCCTGGTCGGTACAGCGCGACCAGTGCGATGATGTCCTCGAAGCGATCGGGTCGGGCGCGCTTGAGCAAGTCGCGCATGCCGCGCGATTCGAACTGGAACACCGCGCTGGTGTTGCCGCTCGAGAAGATGCGGTAGGCATGAGGATCGTCCAGGGGCAGCGCATCCAGCACCGGCACCTGGCCGCTGCCGTGGCCGGATTCCTCGAGGCGCCGGATGAAATTCACGGTCCAATCGAGGATGGTGAGCGTGGTCAGGCCCAGAAAATCGAATTTCACCAGGCCGACTGCCTCGACGTCGTCCTTGTCGAACTGGCTCACCACGCTGTCCGTGCCCTCGGCGCAGTACAGCGGGCAGAAATCGGTCAGTTTGCCGGGAGCGATCAGCACCCCTCCGGCATGCATGCCGACGTTGCGCGTCATGCCCTCGAGGCTCTCGCCCAGCGCGAGCAGTTCGCGCACCTCTTCCTCTTTTTCCTCGCGCTGCGCGAGCAGCGGCTCCATTTCGCGCGCCATCTGCAGCGTGATCAGCTTGCCGGGCTGGAACGGGATCAGTTTCGCGAGCTGGTCGCAGAAGTTGTACGGCAGGTCGAGCACCCGGCCGACGTCACGCACCACCGCCTTCGCCGCCATCGTGCCGAAAGTCGCGATCTGGGAGACGCTGTCCGCGCCGTATTTCTGGCGGACGAAGTCGATGACGCGGTCGCGCCCGTCCTGGCAGAAGTCGATGTCGAAGTCCGGCATCGACACCCGCTCCGGGTTGAGAAAACGCTCGAACAGCAGGTCGTAGCGCAGCGGATCGAGATCGGTGATGCCGAGCGAATAGGCCGCCAGGGATCCCGCTCCCGAACCGCGTCCAGGACCGACCGGCACGCCGTTGTTCTTGGCCCAGTTGATGAAGTCCGCGACGATGAGGAAGTAGCCCGGAAAGCCCATCTTGACGATGGTGCCGATCTCGAGCTCGAGACGTTCCGCATAGCGAGGACGCGCCTGCTCGCGCTGCGCCGCGTCCGGATACAGCATGGCGAGGCGCCGCTCCAGGCCCGCGAACGACTGCTGGCGCAGATAGTCGTCCAGTCCCACCCCCTCCGGCGTTGGAAAGCGCGGCAACTTGCTCTTGCCGAGTTCGATCTCTAGGCTGCAGCGACGCGCGATCTCCACGCTGTTGGCCAGCGCGCTGGGCAGATCGGCGAACAGTTGCGCCATCTGCGCCTGGCTCTTGAAGTACTGCTCCTGCGTGTAGGTCCGCGGGCGGCGGCGGTCGGAGAGCATGTAGCCCTGGCTGATGCACACGCGGGCCTCGTGCGCCCGAAAATCGTCCGCGTTCAGGAACTGGAGGGGATGGGTCGCGACCACCGGCAGCCGCATGCGCGCCGCCAGCAGGCAGGCCGCGTTGACGTACTCGTCTTCGCGCTCGCGGCCCACGCGCTGCACTTCGACGTAGAAACGCCCCGCGAACAGGCGCGACCATTCACGTGCGCACTGCTCGGCGTGCGCGACGTTGTCCATCAGCAGCGCCTGGCCGATGTCGCCGTCCATGGCACCGGACAGGACGATCAGGCCTTCGGTGCCGAGCTCGCCGAACCAGGACCGGCGGATCTCGGCGCGCCCCCGGTGCTGGTTGGTGCGGTACGCGCGCGCGAGCAGTTCGCAGATGCGGTGGTAGCCGGCGCGATCCTGGCACAGGAGCAGCGCGCGGGCAGGACGGTCGCGCTCCTGCTCGTTGCCGATCCACACGTCGCAGCCGGCGATCGGCTTCACGCCCTTCTCGCGCGCGGCCTTGTAGAACTTCACCAGACCGAACATGTTCGACAGGTCGGTGAGCGCCAACGCCGGCATCGCGTCCTGCACCGCGCGCGCGACTGCATCCTCGATGCGAATGGTGCCGTCGAGAATGGAGTACTCGCTGTGCAGGCGAAGGTGGACGAATTGCGGTGCGGCCATGCATGGATTCTAGCGCGCTCGTCGACGCATCACCGCCGCGTTTCGAGACGCTGCGTGCAGCTATAATTGCGCGCCCCTCACTCGACCCCTTCGATGCCCCGCCGACTCCGCGCACACCCTCGTGCCGCCCCGCCGTGAACGACCCTCGCACCGTGCAGCGCGCCGGCGTCGTCATGGTCGTGCTCGTGCTGGTGTGGGGCTATGCCTGGGTGCTGGCGAAGCTCGCTCTCAGCTACTGCGGGCCGCTCGACCTGGCCACTCTGCGCACCGCGGTGGGGACGGTCTGTCTGTTCCCCACCTTGTTGTTCATGAGCAAGCGCGTACTGCCCGAGCATCCATGGGAGGCGCTGGGCGTGGGCGTGATCCAGACGGGGCTGTTCCTGCTGCTGAACAATTGGGCGCTGTCCCAGGGCGAAGCGGGCAAGACCTCGATCTTGGTGTTCACCATGCCATTCTGGGTGCTGCTGCTCGGCTGGCCCTTGCTCGGCGAGCGCATCCGCGGAATCGGCTGGCTCGCGGTGACGACCGCCGCGGCAGGCCTGGTGCTCATCCTCGAACCGTGGGGACTGCGATCTGCGCTGCCGGCGAAGCTTGCAGCGCTGCTGGCGGGGGTGTGCTGGGCACTGGGCGTGGTCATCTCGAAGCGCCTGCACAACCGCCATCCGGTGGACATGGTCAACTTCACCTTCTGGCAGATGGCGCTCGGTCTCGTGCCCATGGTGCTCGTGACGCTGAGCACGCACGCACAGCCGATACGCTGGACGCTCGCCTTCGTCGCCATCCTTCTCACGCTCGGCGTGATCGCCACCGCGCTCGGCTGGATGGCGTGGTTCTACGTGCTCAAGCGACTGCCGGCCGGGACCGCGAGCATGAGTTCCCTGGGCATTCCGGTGGTGGCGCTGGCGGGCTCCGCGATCCAGCTCGGCGAACGCCCTACCCCCGCGGAGTGGACGGGCATGGGACTGATCGCGCTCGCATTGGCATTGGTGTCCTGGGATACGATTCGGCGGCATCGCCCGAGCGAGCCGTTGATGGGGCAGGAATAGCGTAGCCGACTGCAATCATGAAACCGAGCCGATCCGAATTCGTCACCGTGCGCGGACTGCGCTATCACGTGCGCCTGTGGGGGCATGCGGCCAGCCGCCCGCTTTGGCTCCTGCACGGCTGGATGGACGTGTCCGCCTCGTTCCAGTTCCTGGTCGACGAACTCGCCGGCGACTACCGCGTGCTGGCGCCCGACTGGCGCGGGTTCGGGCTCACGCAGTGGGCGAGCGAGGGCTACTGGTTCCCCGACTATCTCGGCGATCTCGACGCGCTGCTGCGCCATTTCACGCCCGACGCCGCGGTGGACATCGTCGGTCACAGCATGGGCGGCAACGTCGCCGGTCTCTTCGCGGGCGTGCGCACCGGGCGCGTGCGCCGACTGGCGCTGCTCGAGGGATTCGGACTGCCGCGCAGCGCGGCCGCCGCCGCGCCTGGGCGCTACGAGAAGTGGCTGGACGAACTCGCCGCGCCGCCCGCTCTCAGACCCTACGCCTCGCTGGACGAGGTGGCGGCACGGCTGATGCGGAACAATCCGCGGCTGGGCATCGAGCGCGCGCGCTTCCTGGCCCCGCACTGGTCGCTGCAGCAACCCGACGGAAGTTTTCTCCCGGCCGGAGATCCGGCGCACAAGACCGTCAATCCGGTCCTGTATCGAATCGAGGAGGCACTCGCATGCTGGCGGCGCGTCGACTGCCCCGTTCTGTGGGTGTGGGGCGACGGCGAATGGATGCGCGACTGGCTCAGGAGCGGCGAGGAGGATCTCGCCGAGCGGCGTGCCGCCTTCCGGGATCTGCGCGAGGTGGCGCTGCGCGACTGCGGTCACATGATGCATCACGACCAGCCGGCTGCGCTGGCGCGCGCGCTCGAGGATTTTCTTGCGTAGCGCTCGTGTCTACTCGCGCGCTGCAAGCGCTTCGACGCGCTCGCTCCCGCCCTCCGCCCGCACACCGACGAAGGCGAGCACGGCCGACGTGAGCTGACGCGCGAATCTTGGGTCCAGCCTGCCGTGCTGCAGCAGGAGCCGATACCACATCGGACCCAGAATCAGTTCGCAGGCGAGGTCGAGGTCGGCCGTCGTGCTCACTTCGCCGCGGTCGAGGCCACGCTGGAAGATCTGCTTGAGCGCATCGTAGCGCTTGGCGATGAACGCGCACACCAGGACCTCGCGAAACTCTTCGTCGTGCACGGCATCGGCCATGAGTCCGCGCATGATCGGCCCGGAGATGTCGGTCAGGCGCTTGAACCCCACCGAGAGAAACGCCTCCAAGTCGGCCCGCAGGCTGCCCTTGTCCGGGACCGGCGCCTTGCTGGCGGCGTGGTTCGCATAGGCCTCGAGCACCAGTTCCGCCTTGCACTTCCACCAGCGATAGATGGTCTGCTTGCCGACGCCGGCCTGGCGTGCGACACCTTCGATGGTGAGCGCGCCGTAGCCCTCTGCCTCCAGCAGGCGCAGGACGGCATCGAGGATTGCCTCGTGCG
>CAZNBS010000218.1:0-8329 GCA_964570955.1 uncultured Burkholderiales bacterium
CGTCTTGGAAAGCGCCTCAGGCTTTGGCGCTCGACGTTGCGAGCAAGGGCGATGCGGTTACGGGCATCAGCCGGGCTGACTCAGCCAGCGTGAAACGTTGTTCGTGCTGCCGCGCAGGATGGTCACGGCATACTGCGCCGCGAGCATCGATCGCAGGGCTGGCAATGTGACCAGCCAACGATCGCGCAGGTTCCGCAGACAGAAGAGCACGACTGTCAGCATACATGGACGCCCCCTTTTGCCAAGCACTCAGTCGATGACGGCGAGAAGGTGAAGATTGCGTGCATACATCCGGTCTTTGCTGCGGTTGTTACCGCTGACCCTGATGGGATCTGCCGGCCGGCTCCTGATCACTGCTACGAGCTGTGAGCTCCTGCTAACGCCCAGGTTGGACCAGCCGCGGTCTGACCTGTCTTGCCATCACGTCATGGTTGCTTGAGCAATCGGTGGAGTCGCTGCGTTCTACCTCTTGTCTGTTACATCGATCGATCTGATTCAGGCGGTGGTTCCAAGCGGCGCGTAGTCAGCCCGGAACTCCCGATCATGCGCGAGTAGCGCCCATGCAATCCGCGCATTCTTGTTCGCAATGGCAACAGCGGCGATGTTTTTGGTTTCGGCTCATCAGGAAATCGAGTGGGTGATTCTGAAGCATTTCAGAGCTCGGGGAGCATGCAAGTGAGGATCTTGAGCCGTAGGTATTCCTCGTCGCGCAGCCCGTAGGCACGGCGCTGGATGACACGGATCTTGTTGTTGAGTCCTTCCACGAATCCGAGCGAGACCTTGTTCTCTGGCTTGCAGTAGGCCGCGATCCCATCCCAATGACGCTCGATCATGTCGGCGAACTTCTCGTAAGGCGCAAGCCGCTGCCACTTCAGGCTCGCGCGCCAGTTCTCGAAGAAGCGCCGCGCCCATGCTTCGCGCTCGTAGTCCCAGAGCTGGCCGAAGGACTCCTTGAGCAGATAGGCCGTGTTCAGGCGCTTGTTCGCCGCCAGAAGCCGCCTGAGGTTCTGGCGCCCGGCCGCAGTGAGGTTCTCCCGGCGCGAGAGCAGCGTGTACTTCTGGCCCTTGATGAAGCTTCGGTCCTTGCCCGAGAGTCTCGCGTACTCGGCCTTGCGCACCTTGTCGAGCGCTTCGCCCAGATGGCGCATGACATGGAACTTGTCGAAGAGAACTGCTGCCTGCGAGGCGTGGTGGTTGGTCGCGTTGCGAAACGGCTTCCACATGTCCATCACCGCAAGGCGAATGCCCCGACTCTTCTTCGGCCCGAGCTGCTCGAAGAACATCGCCATGCTCTTCTCGGAGCGGTCCTCGCCACCGAACCAGATCGGCCGCCCCCGAATCAGATCGCTCACCACGATGCGGTAGGTGTGTCCCTTGCGGATCGAGATCTCGTCGATCCCGATGGCCTTGGGGCCGGGCGTGCCGGCCTTGACCAACTGCGCCTGCATGTACTGCTTCTCCAGCGCCTTGACCGTGTCCCAGTCCAGGTGCAATTCCTTGGCCAGGTCCTTGATCGTGCTCGAGCGGCAGCGCCGCCCCACGTAGTGGGCAAAGCGCTTGGTATAGAAGGGATTGTCGGCCAGGAACTCCAGCTGCTCGCGCTTCACCTTGCCGCAGCTTCGGCACGCGACGCGCCGAACCTCGATATCGAGATAGATACGCGTGTCGCCGCAGGACAGATCGCGAACCTGGCGCCTGCGTCGGTCGTACCAGCCCATGTGCGCTCGACCGCAGCAGCCGCAGAGCGTTTTTTTGAGCGCCGTTCAAGGGTGATAACGCGCGCCTTCGGATCTCCGAAGATGCCGCGCACCATGGGCTGTGCACGAAATCCGGGGAAGGCATATGCATCCCACAACCGCCGTGCTCGCTTCTTTGGGGTAGCCATGCAAACATGTTCGCAGATTCCAGTGCGCCCGCGAATCCTTGAAAGCCAGCACCCACGCCGCTTCCCGCCTGTTTCATACCCTCAAACTACCCACACGACTTCCTGAAGATCCCTTATTCCAATGTTTGCCGCCACACCGGGGCAGGGCGGTCGAGACCGGTCCGGCCGTGGGGCGCATACAATAGCGGGAGCGCATTCGAGCGTTCTCGCGCGCGACCGACGAACAACCGCGGAGATCGAACGTGGATGTGAAGTCGGTCTTCGACAGCGACGCGCAGATCCGGAACTGTGCATCAAGGCGTGCATGCCACACAAATCACCTTTCTTCGGTAAGGCATCACTTCATGTAATGTCGATTGCGAAATGAACCTCCGGCAGCTCGAAGTCTTCTACGCGATCATGAGTACCGGCTCGGTGACGGCTGCCGCGCGCGCGCTCAACGTGACTCAGCCTGCCATCAGCAACGTGCTCAAGCACGCGGAACAGCAGCTCAAGTTTCGGCTGTTCGAACGCAAAGGCGGCTGTCTTTATCCGACACCAGAAACAAGCGATCTCCTGCCGGACGTCAACGAGATCTTCGGCAGGATCGGCACCCTCAATCGGGTCGTCCAACTGATGCGCGATGGCAAGACGGGGCGAGTCGTCGTTGCCACTTCTCCGACACTCGTCCATGAGTTCCTGCCGCGGGTGCTCGCAGTGGTGCGAAGGCGCAGCCCGGCCCTTCACGTGCTGGTACGGACGCTTCCGACCGCGCTTGCCGTAGAGCGTGTCGCGCGTCGCGAAGCCGATATCGGCATCATTTACGCCCCGGCGAACGATGCAAGCGTCGACGCCGAGGAATTGATCACGACCGAAATCGCTTGCGTGGTCCCGAAGGCGCATCCGCTCGCCAAGAAGCGTCAGATCAGCATTCGCGATCTACCGGACGAGCAGTTCATCTCGCTCGGCGCAAGCACCCGGCTCGGCATGCTGATCGAAGCCGAATGCCGCAGAGCGGGTCTGCCACCCCCACAGATCGCCGTGGAGGCCGGATCATCGGTCGCTGCCTGCCTCATGGTGAGCGAAGGCGCAGGGATAGGTCTCGTGGATCGAGTGACTTCGCTCTCGGGAAAGTTCGACGACCTCGCGTTTCGTCCGTTCCGACCGACGGTTAGGGCAACCGTGCAAATGATCTACCCCAGGGCACGACCGCGATCCCGTGCGGTCGTGCAGCTTTCGGAGCAGCTTCGCCGGACGGCAGTGGCAAGTCGGATCTGAGTCGCCTCCGTCCCAGCCTTGCGGTGTGCGACACGAGTCATTTCGCTGTTATTTCGCAGTGATTCCCGCGGCCTTGACGACTTTCGCCATTGCGGCGACTTCCGTCCGCATTGCGCTAGCGAATTCCTGCGGTGTGCTGCCTACGATCTCGCTCCCTTCCTGCAAGAGAACATCCTTCAGCTCCTGCTTGTTCAACACCTTCACGATCTCGCGGTTGAGCAGCATGATCAGCCGCTCTGGCGTCTTGAGCGGCGCGAACATTCCTGCGGACGTCGTTATCTGGTAACCCGGCAACCCGGACTCCGCGACGGCCGGCAACTCCGGCGCAACGACCGATCGCTTGGCGCTCGTGATCGCCAAGGCACGCAACTTTCCCGATTTGATGTGTCCGCTCACCGAACCGGTGCTCGCGAATGCGACCTGCACTTCCCCTGCGAGCAGCGCGAGTACTGCAGGGCCCTGTCCTTTGTACGGTATTCGCACGATGTTCACGTCCGCCATGTACTTGAAGAGCTCGCCCGCAAGGTGCGACGCAGCACCGGTGGCTCCTGATCCATAGTTCAGGGCGCCGGGCTTCGCCTTGACGAGCGCGATCAATTCCTTGATAGAACCCGCAGATACCGAAGGATGCACCACCACCACGTTTGGGGTGCTGGTGGCTAGCGTGACAGGTGCCAGGTCCCTTGTGGGGTCGAACGACACCTTCTGCAACAGCGGCATCATCCACAAGCTGCTGCCGTGGAAAAGTAGCGTGTGACCGTCCGGCGATGCTTTGATAACGATCTCGGCCGGAATGATACCGGTGGGGCGGTTGTCCACTACGACTTGCTGCCTGAGGCTCGTCGTAAGCCCCCGTGCGATGAAGCGGGCGATGAGATCGGTCGTACCGCCGGGTGCCGATGTCACGATGCGCACGGGGCGGGCTGGGAACTCCTGGGCATGCGCTGCTCCGACAATCGCGCCAGCACCAATGGAAAGAATGAACAAAAGACGTAACAACCCTGTGGCTCCTCTCGGATATGCTTGGGGGAGCTTTGCGTTGTCCCGCGTCGTGAAAAAGCCGGTAGTCGTCACGCAGACCCCACGTCGTCCTCAGCGATTCAAATCAGCCACCAACCTGCCTCCGCGTCATGCCGGTCGCGGTAACGACCTTCGCCCACTTCGCCATCTCGGCGCCGATATACGCCTCGAATCGCTCCGGAGTGCTGCCGACGAGGTCCAGTCCCTGCCCAGCAAGCGTGGCCTTGACTTCCGCTTCTTGGAGCGCTCTTGCGATCTCGTCGCTCAATCGCTGCACGACACGCGCCGGGGTTCCGGCCGGCGCGAGCACGCCGTACCATGTGGTTGCCTCGTATCCGCGGACACCGGACTCTGCCACCGTCGGCAGATTGGGCAGGCCCGGCGAACGTGAAGATCCTGTCACTGCGATCGCGCGCAACCGCCCGGTCGTAATGTGGGGCATCGTCGCGAGCGCCGAGTTGAATCCGACGAACAAACGTCCGCCGAGTAGATCGTTCAATCCAGGCCCGGACCCCTTATACGGAACGGACACGAGCGTCACTCCAGCGAGCAGGTTGAACAGCTCCCCGGCGAAGTGCGAGATATTTCCGACCCCCGATACCGGATAGAACAACTCTTCGGGTTTGGCCTTGGCAATGGTAACGAGCTCCTTTACCGATCTCGCGGGGACCGAGGGATGCACGACGACGATCAGCGGCGATGACGCAACGAGCGCGACGGGCGCAAAGGCACGGGCGGAGTCGTACGGCAGCTTGGGATACAGCGCGGCGTTCAGTGCCAGGGAGCTGCTGGTCATGACCAGCGAGTGACCGTCGGGCGCAGCCTTCGCGACGTACTCCATACCGATGATGGTGTTCGCACCGGGCTTGTTTTCAACGAATACCGTCTTGCCGATGGTGCGGGTCATCGCATGAGCGAGCGCGCGAGAGATCGTGTCGTTGCCGCCGCCTGGGGCGAACGGCGACACCAGACGGATCGGCTGCGACGGGAAACCATCGGCGGCGTCACTTGCATTCGTCGCGCCAACGAGGGCCATCGACAGAACGAGTCTTGCAAGCGATCTGACTGTACGAAACATCAAGGCTCCCGGCACGCGACGCCATCGTGCTGTGCGGCGAAGTGCAGAAGCTGCGTCGCACAGGCAGCCGACTGCGTGAGATGAAGGTTGTGATGCTCCGAAGGAAGATGAACCAGTCGCAGATCGCGCACATGCGTGCGCAGCAGCGCTTCCTGTTCGGGCGTTGTGATCGGCCCCTTCGAGGGGTAGATCGTCAGTACGGGTGCCTCGATGCGTGCGAGATACGGTGTCGTATCGATCACCCGGGCAAGCCGCTGCACCGCCACCAGCGATTCGACGCGTGAACTCCCCTGCTGCTGCGCGAACCACTCCATCAGGCCCGGATCGGTACCTGGTCCGAAGCGATCGCTGCTGTTCTTCGCCTCCGAATAGCCGCGCGCTCCGAGATTGACCAGCGCGTCTTCCCATGACTCCTGGCCGAATCGGTAGCGCTCCTGCGAGGCCTGATTGAGCTTCACTCGGGAAGAGATGAGCGTGAGGGTGCGAATACGCTTCGGCCGCTCCGCGGCGATGGCCATGCCGAGAATCCCGCCCAGAGATTCGCCGCAGTAATGAACCGAGTCGGCGCCCACCGCATCGAGCACCGCGTCGAAGTCACGGACGACCGTGTCGATCGTAAACTCGAACGGCGGATCGACGGTTGGAGCCGATTGACCGAACCCGCGCAAGTCCGGACGAATGATCCTGTAAAAGCGGGACAGATAGGGCACGCATCGATACCAGAACTTCGACGAGCGTCCGAAGCCGTGCTGGAGAAGGATGTAAGGCGCATGCTTCCAGGGATCGGTGTAGTCGTCGATCTCGTAGTAGAGATCCGGCTCCCTGTCGCGATGGAGAAATGGCATTGCGATCCTCGTAGTCCGCTATCCGTTGCGCACATTCTCAGTACTTTAGGCCGCCCCCTTTGTCGTCGCTACCCAGATCGGCAATAACGTGCGGGGCTGCCGCACGGGCTAACAAATGACATCTGATTGTGCTCCCGCGATACTGCTTCGTGAAATTACGATTCTTCAGTGCCCCATAACGCGTAGTGATGCGTAGCCGGACGCGACTAGCTGACACGCCTGATACCAGGTATTTTGATTCGGCAGCAAGAACACCGAGGCGCTTTGGTAATGCGATACTCCACCTGACCGAGTCGACGCCATTCGTCGACCTTCGGAATTGGGAGAACGTGGCACATGCAGGTAAACCAGATCGATCTTCACGGACGCAAGGCGGTCGTCACGGGCGGCGCCAGTGGGCTCGGCTATGCCGTTGCCCAGCGGCTCCTACAGTCCGGCGCTGGCGTGGCTCTATGGGATTCGAAGCAGGAAGCTCTCGAACGCGCAGCCGCAGAGCTTGCGCGGGGCGGAGAAGTGGGGAAGTTCGTCGTCGACGTGACGGAACATGATGCCGTGCAGATCGCATGTGACCGGTCGCTGGCGGAATTGGGCTGCATCGACATTCTGGTCAACAGCGCGGGCATTGCCGGTCCCGCACTTCCCGTCGTCGACTATCCGCTCGTGGACTGGCGATCGGTGCTGGAGGTCAACCTGACCGGCACGTTCAATTGCATTCAGGTTCTGCTGCCGCACATGCTGGAACGAGACTACGGGCGCGTGATCAATATCGCCTCGGTCGCGGGCAAGGACGGCAACCCGAACGCCAGCGCCTACAGTGCTTCCAAGGCCGGTGTGATCGCGCTCACCAAGTCCGCCGCCAAGGAAGTCGCCAAGACCGGAATCCGAATCAATTGCGTCACGCCGGCGGCAGTGCACACCGCGCTCTTCGACCAGATGAGCCAGCAGCACATCGACTACATGCTCTCGAAGATTCCGATGGGGCGCTTTGGGCTGCCGGAGGAAGTCGCAGCGATGGTCGCCTGGCTGGCCTCGGAAGAGTGCTCCTTCGCTACCGGCGCCGCCTTCGACCTCTCCGGCGGTCGCTCGACCTACTGACTCGGTGGCCCATGTATCGGCGAATCCAAGCAGGGTGTTGCGGTTCGGCGGGCAGACGAAATGAATTCGAGGAGATGTCCGTGAGTGAATCAGCTTGCAACATTGCCCGTCTGGCGGAGCGCCTGCGTGCGGCCGGAGAGTCCGGCGTCGCTACCGCGCCCGTGCGCGACGAGATACCCGCCGGAGACGTGGCCGTCGCTTATGCCATTCAACAGGCCAACACCGACCATTGGCTGCGTACCGGGCGGCGCCTCGTGGGACGCAAGATCGGGCTCACTGCCAAGGCGGTGCAAAAGCAGCTTGGCGTGGACGAACCGGATTTCGGCATGCTTTACGCCGACATGGCGCTCGTCGATGGCGAGGAAGTCGCCTTGTCCCGCGTCATGCAACCCAAGGTCGAGGCCGAGGTGGCGCTGGTTCTCGAACGCGATCTCACGGCAGCCGATTGCAGCGTGGCTGAAGTCATATGGGCGACTGCCTATGCTCTTCCCGCGATCGAGATCGTCGGCAGCCGCATCCGCAACTGGGACATTCAACTGGTCGACACGATTGCCGACAACGCATCGTCGGGCCTGTTCGTCCTCGGCACGCAACCGAGATCGCTGCATGGGCTGGACCTGCGCTTGGCCGGGATGTGCATGGAACGAAGCGCTGAACAGCTGTCCATCGGTGTCGGCGCGGCTTGTCTCGGCAGTCCGCTCAACGCCGCGGTCTGGCTCGCGCGCAAGATGGTGGCCGTAGGCCAACCCCTGAGAGCAGGCGAAGTGATCATGACGGGCGCGCTGGGCCCGATGGCCGCTGTCTCGCCCGGCGACGTGATCGATGTCGGCATCGGCGGATTGGGCTCGGTTCGAGCGGTATTCGGACGGTAGCTCTTCGGGGCGGCCGTGGTAAGAGCCGCTACTGCGTACCCAAGCCTGTCTACGCAGATGATCTAGCCTGCTAGCTCGCGCAGCATGTAAGGCAGGATGCCGCCGTGCAGGTAGTAGTCGACCTCGATCGGCGTGTCGATGCGCGAGACGAGCTGCACTTCCCGCGGTGACCCGTGCGCCGGCCGGATCACCAAAGTCACTTCCTGGCTGGGCACGATCGATTCGAGCCCCAGCACATCGAACTCCTCGTCGCCGCGGATGCCCAGCGAGTCGACGC
>CAZNBS010000219.1:0-8261 GCA_964570955.1 uncultured Burkholderiales bacterium
ACATCCACGGCATCGACGAGTGGGTCTCGCTGTCGAGCACGCTGCAGGTCGCCAAGGTGCTTGCGCTGTTCATGACGCGTTGGTGCGGCGTCGAGAAGCGCTGAGTCCTGCGTGCGGCGCGTCGTCGGCGACGCGCTGGTACCATTCGCCCATCATGAAGGGAGGGGATCGAGGAATGCGCCGCTTCGCCACCGCCGTCGTCGCCGCAACGCTGGTACTGACCAGCGGTTGCGCATCCATGCAGTCGATGAAGATGCCGACCCAGATCGGCGGCGTTCCGCTCAACTGGAAGACGTGCGGCGGTGCTGGCGCGGTCGTCGGCGGTCTGCTAGGTGCGCTCGACAGCTTCGGCGCGGCAGCGGCCGGCGCACTGACCGCCGGCCTGATCGGGGTGCTGCTGTGCCGCGACGTGGAACAGCCGGTCGACAACGATGCCGACGGCATCATGGACAACGTCGATCGCTGCCCCGGCACTCCGCCCGGCCAGAAGGTCGACGAGGAAGGCTGCGAGCTCGACAGCGACGGCGACACCGTCATCGATCGCAACGATCTGTGCCCGGGCACCGCTGCGGGGGTCAAGGTCAACGCATCGGGCTGTCCGGTCGCCGGTGATGCCGACAAGGACGGCGTTCCCGACGATCGCGACCGGTGCGCCGCAACGCCGGTGGGCGCGCGCGTCGACGCCAACGGCTGCGAGTTCGACACCGACTTCCACGACCGCTGCCCGACCACGCCTGCAGGCGCCAGCGTGGACGCCAGCGGCTGCGAAAGCGACGGCGACGGCGACGGTGTGCCCGACAGCCGCGACCGCTGTCCCGGCACGCTCGCCGGGACGAGCGTCGACGACCAGGGCTGCGAGCGCGCCCAGGACCGCGATCGCGACGGCGTTCCCGACAGCATCGATCGCTGCCTGGACACGCCTCCCGGTGTCCCGGTGGATGCGGAGGGGTGCACGCGCATGACCGACGCAGACAACGACGGTGTGGCCGACGACCTCGATCGCTGCCCGGGCACCTCCTTCGGCACACCGGTCGATGCAATGGGCTGCGAACTGGACCAGACCGGCGCGGCGGCCTCCCCGGGAGGCGGTGCGGCGCAGCCGGGAGCCGACAGCGCGGGTGCCCGCGCCTCCAGCAGCGTGCCCGCCGTCGCGCAAGGCGACATCGTCGTGCTCAAGGGTGTCAACTTCGAGACCGGCTCGGCGAAGCTGCTGCCCGAGTCGATGCAGGTGCTGGACAGCGTCGCCGCGGATCTGCTCGACAATCCCGACCTCGCCATCGAAGTAGGCGGCCATACCGACAACACCGGCTCGGCCGCCACCAATCGCCGCCTGTCGAAGGAGCGCGCCGACGTGGTCCGGGGCTATCTGATCGGCAAGGGGATTCCGGCTGCGCGCCTGACTGCGGTGGGCTACGGACCGGATCGACCGATCGCGTCGAACCGGACCGAGGAAGGACGAGCGGCGAACCGGCGCGTCGAACTCAGGAAGCGCTGACGATCCGGCGCGCTGGCTGGTCATCCGGACGCATTGCGGGCGTCCCACGGGCCGTCCGCGTTCGTGTCGCAAGCATCCGCAAGCCGATGTACTCTTGCAGCCTCCGTACCGTGCATGCTGATTGTGCGGACCCGGGGATTACCCTAGGATGTGCCTCGCGTTTCTGACCGGATCATCATGACGCTGCAATGCGCAGCAGCGTGTGATGCGAAACGCACCTCGTACCATCAACCGAACAACGGAGGCCTGAGGATGAGTTTTGCTTCTGAGTTCAAAGAGTTTGCCTTGAAGGGCAATGTCGTCGACCTCGCGGTCGGCGTCATCATCGGCGTGGCGTTCGGCAGGATCGTCGATTCGGCCGTCAACGACCTGATCATGCCGCTGGTGGGTCGTGTCATCGGGAACGTCGATTTCTCGAACATGTATGTGGTGCTGACCGAGATCCCGCCGGATGTTCCCAACACGCTGGCCGCGCTGAAGGCGGCAGGCGTGCCGGTCTTCGCCTACGGCAACTTCCTCACGGTGCTGCTGAACTTCATCATCCTTGCCTTCGTGATCTTCGTCATGGTCAGGCAGATCAATCGGCTCAGGCGCGCAGCGCCGCCTCCTGCGCCGGCCGCTCCGCCCGAGGACGTGGTGCTCCTGCGCGAGATCCGAGACAGCCTCAGGCGGGCCTGAGCGGGATCGGCGAAGCCGCGCACACCGCGGCTTCGCACGCGATCTTCACCGCGTTCCCGAAACCCTCCGCATGGCCAACGCCACCGCCATGCCGGCAAGGAATCCGCCGATGTGCGCACCGTGCGCCACGCCCCCCCGTCCGGCACTCATCAGCATCGGCAACAGATTGTCCAGCACGAGATACATGACGAGCACGACCGTCGCGTTGATGCGCAGCATGCCGATATAGAAGGGAATCAGGAACACCCACACCTTCACCACGTGGCGGGGAAACCACACGAGGTAGAAGCCGAGCACGCCCGAAATCGCGCCGGAGGCGCCGACCAGAGGAATCGTGGAGCCCTGGTTGAACAGCGCATGGAACAGGGTCGCGGCGATGCCCGTGACGAGGTACCAGAACAGGTACGGCGCTGCCCCAAGACGGTGCTCGACGTTGTTGCCGTAGATCCACAGATAGAGCATGTTGCCGAACAGGTGCATGAACCCGCCATGCAGGAACATGGCGGTGACCAGCGACAGCAGGTTGGGATCGCCCGGACGATAGCCCCAGCGGAACACGATGAGGTCGTACGCGCTCACCTGTGCGGCCAGTTGACCCAGCGAGACCCCGGCAGGCAGATGCGGCAGCATCGCGCGCAGGTACTCGCGCAACAGCGGATCGGCGGGATCCGCCGGCTGCACGCTCAAGGGCAGCGTGACGAGCAGGAAGACCGCAACATTCACGGCGATGACCAGGACCGTGATCGCCGGCAAATGATGCGGATTCGGCTCGTCGCCGATGGGCAGGAACATGGGCGCAGGTGGCGGAAGGTGGACAGGTACCGGCGGTGCAGCCACGCCCCGGTTCGTCAATCGAGCAGGTCGGGTCGCTCGCGCACGATCATCTGATACAGGGGTCGGAGCGCCATCCACCCGGCCCGGTGATTGCCCACGTCGCGGCAGGTCGATGCGGCGTGCTCGTGCCGGATGAGTCGCGGCGTGCCCACGGCCTGCGCCATGAACTGCGCCACGGACTCCCCTGGGTGGATTCGACTCCGATTATAGACATGCCCGGGCATCGGCCCTACACCTGGCGCAGACCCAGGAAGAAGCTCCCAATCGTTACAGCGCATCACGAACCGCTTGCATACGGGCGGCGCATTGCCTCTATACTTTCGCGCTGCCCCTACCGGCTGTAATCGTATTCCCGGATCGTGAACAGGTCGCTCCCGTCATCCGCGCCCGCGCACGCTCCCGAGCTGATGAGCCGGGAGGAGCTGCTCGCGCTCGTGCGTCTGTTGCAGCAGGGACCGTTGCATCAGACGACGCAGGGCGGCGACGACGTCGATTCACGACATGGGAATCGCTCTGTCATTCCGATGTTTTCCCCCGCGCACGCACAGGCGGATACGGCAAGCGCGAACCCGCCGCAGCGGGATCAGATGTTGTCGGCTCTCCTCGATTCCTCGGACGATCTCGTCTTCAGCGTCGACCCCGACGGGACCGTGTCGTCTTGGAACCGTGGCGCGGAGCGGGTCCTCGGGCACGCGCCGGATCGCATCGTCGGGCGCAGCGAACTGACGCTCATTCCCAGCGATCACCGCAGCGAGACAGATTCGCTCTACCGACGCGTGCTCGCGGGCGAGCGCGTGGCACGCTTCGAGACCGTGCGCCTGCATCACAGCGGCGAACCGGTGCACCTGTCGCTCAATCTCTCTCCGCTGCGGGGAAGTGCCGGCGAGGTGAGCGGCATCGCCGTCATCGGCCACGACATCACGGACCGGGTGCGTGCCGAGCGCGCCCAGCGCCAGAGCGAACGGCAGCTGGAGTCGATTCTGAACAATGCCGCCGAAGGCATGATCGTGCTGTCCGAGAATGGAACGCTGGAGCGCATCAACCTGGTGGCACAGTGTCTGTTCGGCCTCCAGGTGGACGAGGCGGTCGGCATGAACCTGCGCCAGCTCGCCATCGACCTGACCGCGGACGACGCGCGCAGCGCAATGGACAACGGCATGTGGCTGCGCACCTTGCTGGGCGGCCGTCGGGAGCTGTCCGGGCGGCGCAGCGATGGCGCGTTGTTTCCGCTGGAGCTGTCCTTGTCCGAAATTTCGCTCGCCCCCTACCCGCCGAAATTCACCGCCGTCCTGCGCGACATCACCGAACGCAAGCGCTGGGAAACGCAGATCTACGCCCTGGCCTACTCCGATCCGCTGACCGGATTGCCCAACCGCCTGCTGCTGCGCGACCGACTCGAGCATGCCATCGCTGCTGCGCAGCGCAATCGCTCCCTGGTGGCGGTGTTGTTCGTGGACCTCGACAACTTCAAGCATGTCAACGATTCGTTCGGTCACCATGTCGGCGACCAGTTGCTGCGCGACATCGCCGAGCGGGCGCGCGGCTGCGTGCGTGAGATCGACACCGTCTGCCGCGTGGGCGGCGACGAGTTCGTGGTAGTGCTGCCGGAGCTTCACGACGCGAAGGATGCCGGGGCAGTGGCGCGCAAGCTCCTCGGTTGCCTGGCGCAGCCGTATCGCGTGGACCTGCACGAGATGTGCGTCACGCCGACGCTGGGTATCAGCGTGTTTCCGCACCATGGCACGGACGCCGAGACGCTCCTGCGCAATGCGGATGCCGCGATGTACCACGCAAAGGAAAACGGCAAGAACGCGTTCCGCTTCTACGGAAGCTGAACCGGCCTGCCGCCGGTCACGCGGTTGCGCCGCTCAGGCCGAGCAGGCCCTGCTCGATGCCGACCTCGTACATGAGAAACATGCCGAAGGCGAGGCTCAGCGCACCGGCCCCGATTTTCAGCACCTGGCCCAGCCCCGCCGATCGGTCCGAGCCAAGCGCCATCGGCGCGGCGATCAGCAACGTGACGAGCATCATACCCACCGTGGTGCCGAGCCCGAAGACGACGAGGTAGGCGAAACCCTGGGCCGGGCTGCCCACGCTCGCCAGGACGAGGAGCGCGACCGCCGCGGAACCGGCCAGGCCATGGACCACGCCCACTACGACGGGCCGCGCGATCTGATACAAGGTCAGGCCGCCAAGCCAGCGGTCGAGCCGCCCCTGAGGCGTGTCGTCCTCCCGGTGTCCGTGCGCGCCGTCGCCGTGCCCATGAGCGTGGGTGTGTACGTAATCGCCATGGACATGGGCATGCGCATGCGCCTGATTGTCGGCGCTCCGCCCGACGGTGCGATAGCGCAGTGGCGCCTGAGCCAGCGCGGCACCTGCCGTGCCGCCCGCCACGCCGTTGAGCGGCGATGCACCCACTCCGAGGTAGTGCGCGGTGGCAGCGCGATGAGACTGTTCCGGCGCGTCGACGGCTGCGGACGCCCCGCGCCAGGCCGTCCGGAGCGTAGCCGCACCAAGCCCCACCAGCATGATTCCCACACCGAATTCCAACGCCATGCCGAGCCGTTCGGGGATCGCCAGCCCGAGCACGAGGATGGCGGTGCCGACGACAAAGACCGTCAGCGAGTGGCCGATGCCCCATAGGATGCCCATCATCGCGGCCGGCCGCAGGCCGCGCGCGCGGGTCGCAATGGTGGCCACCGCCAGCACGTGGTCGGCGTCCAGCGCATGACGCAAGCCGAGGGCGAATCCGACCGCGAGAAGGGAGAACAGAGTGAGCATCGACGGTGCGACGGACGCCGGTCAGAAATGGGCGGCATGCACGTGGCATGCCGCCCGTACGCCTCGTTCAGGGAGAGCGGCCTTAATACAAACGGCGAAATGATCTTACACAGATCGCCTCGTGCAGACAAGCGCTCCCGTCGACCCCGCCGTCACTCGAACCAGCGACGCGCCCAGGGCAGCCTTCGCAACGTCAGGTCCAGCAGATAGCAGGCGAGCGCTGCGGCGGCCAGCCAGCGCCAGAGAAGGACCCGGTCCACACTGCGGTCTCCCCGGTCCGCGAAGATTTCCGCCACGCTGGGCGCGACTTTTCCCCCGGTCTGCGCGCTCACGCTCGCGAGCAGCTCCACATCCGGGGGGTAACTGCGATATTCGTCCGCGTAGGGATAGAACAGCTGCCGGGTCCCGGCGCGCTTGGCGATCGACTGCCCCACCCCGTCGGCCAGCAACTCGAAGTCGTATGCGGCGGATGCCGAGGTGAAAACCGGGAGTGCGGCGACGTACTCCCCGGGTGCGCGCTGACGCAGCGCGAGCTCGCGCGTTCCCCCAGCGGGCATCGTGATGCGCACGCGCGGCACGAGGTCGTTCTGCCATCGTCCGCTCGCGTCCATGGCCCGCAGCGTGACGATCGCCTCCTCGCCCACGCGCTCGACCCCGAACGCGACCTGCTCGGCAAGATCCCGACGCAGCGTGTCGCGCACCAGTTGTGTCCAGAACTTCCCGTACCCGCTCCACTCGAGCCAGCCGCTCGCCCAGCGGTTCTTCACGTCGGAGGCGAACACCACCGTGCGCCCCAGTCCGTACTGCCAGCGCGCCAGGATCGGCGCGTCGTCCTCGGTGGCCAGGAACACCTCGGCATCCGGCCTGGCCTTCACGCTGGCGTAGCCGAGCAGCGGCGGAGCCTGGCCGAAGTCGATGCCGCGCACCGCTTCGATGCGCTGCTTGACCACCGGGCGGAACGCTTCCTCCATCAGCGAGGTGCGGGAGACGTCCTTGGTGTCCTCGACGAACAGCTCCGGCACCTGCTCGATGTCCGCGGCCGTGTACGTCTTGCCCTTGCCCAGTTCCGCGATGCGCGCCATCAGGACCGGATCCCCGCTCTTGCCGATGGTCACCGTGGAGACCGTGATCTTGGCCTCGTTCATGTGCGCGAGCAGACGCTCGAAATCGGCCGGCGCCGTGTCGCCGTCGGACAGCAGGATCACGTGCTTGCGCTTGGCCGGGTTCTTCTGGAGTACCCGCCAGGCGGTGGCGAGCGCGGGATAGATATTGGTCTGGCCGCTCGCCTGGATCCTGTCGATGAGATCCTCTGCGCGCCGCTTGCTGCGTACGTACTGAAGCGGTACCGCTTCGTTGGGCTGCGAGTCGAAGGCGATCACACCGAAGTAATGCTGCTCCTCCAGCAGCGCCAGCGCGGCGCGGGCACCGGCCTTTGCCAGTGCAATCGGGCGTCCCTTCATGCTGTACGAGCGGTCGATGCACAACACGAGGGCGAGATCCTTGCGCTTCTCTTCGGACTTGAACTCCACGGGCAGGATCGCCTCGAGCACGGATCCCGAATAGCCTTCCTCCCCGTACGTCGTCTCACCGGAGGCGAACACCAGGCCGCCCCCCCCTTCCTGCACCCAGGAGCGCAGAGCCTGCATGGGCGCCCCTTCGATCGCCCGTGCCGGCACGTCGCTCAGCACGACGCCGTCGTAGTCATGGAGCGCCGCCCGGGCAGGCACACGCTCCGGCGTCACCACGCGCACGTCCAGCCCCTCGCGCACGAGCGCATCACGCAGGTAGCGCGCCGAGTCGGGCTGGCTCTCCACGTACAGCACGCGCGGTCGCGACTGCACCCACACGGTCTGCTCGAGGCGATCGTTGTCGCGCAGCGCGTCGCCGTCCGCGATCACCTGCGCGGCCAGGCGCACGGCACCCTCGCGTCGCAGGCGCACCGCCACACTCACCTCGTTGATGCCTGCCTGCAGCGACACCGCCCGGGACGCCAACACGGCGCCGGCCCCGGTCAGGCGCAGTTGTGCCGGCGCGGCGCGCTGGGCCACGACGCGCACGGTCACGTTCACCGGCTCCTCGCGGCGCACGGGCTCAGGCACCTCGATCGCCTCCACCCACGCGTCCCCGTTGGTGCGCGGCGGAGCCGGAAATGCGAACAGGCGCACGCCCTCCGCCTGCAGCCGCGGCACCGTACGCCAGACGTCGCCGCGAGTCTGGTTGCCGTCGCTGAACAGCACGATGCGCTTGACATGCGCAGGATCGAGGCCGAGCAATGCGAGATCGAGCGCACGCTCGAGGTCGGTTGCGCCCTGATACACGGGTCCGGCACCGGCGTGGACCGACGGCACGGTGCTCACCGCCAGGTGGCCGACCTCGGCCGCAGAACCGACGAGCCGTGCGTCGCCCCCGAAAACTACGAAGCGAGCAAAGGCAGGCCGACCCACGCGCCCGGCCCGCTCGGCGAAGACCAGCG
>CAZNBS010000220.1:0-8147 GCA_964570955.1 uncultured Burkholderiales bacterium
CTCGCGCGGCCCCTACCTTTCTTCGCATTGCGGTTCAACAGGAGCCAAGCATGCCGGTCTATGCGAGCGACGTGAACGAAGCGACCTTCGCCGTCGAGGTGATCGAACGTTCGAGGCAGGTCCCCGTACTGGTCGATTTCTGGGCGCCGTGGTGCGGCCCGTGCCGTCAGCTCAAGCCGATCCTCGAGAGACTGACCGAGCAGTACGCGGGGCGCTTTCACCTTGCCAAGGTCAACTCCGACGAGAATCAGCGCCTGTCCGCCGAATACGGGGTACGCAGCATCCCGAACGTCAAGGCGTTCGTAAATGGCCAGCTGGTGGACGAATTCCTGGGCGCGCAGCCGGAGTCGGCGGTACGCGAGTTCATCGAGCGACTCCTGCCCTCGCCTGCGGAGCTGTTGCGTCGGCAGGCAGTTGACCTGCTGGAGCGCGGAGATGCCGAATCGGCATTGCGCCTGCTCGACGAGGCGGCCGCGGGCGAGGCGCACAACGACGCGGTCCATGCCGATCGTGCGCAGGCGCTTCTCGCGCTTGGGCGCTCCGAGGATGCGCAGGCCGCGATACGCCAGCTGGGGCCCCTGGCGAGCGATGACCCGCGCATCGCTGCGATCGTTGCCCGCGTCAACTTCAGTTATTCAGGCGGCGGGGAGGATATCGATGCCCTGCAGACCCGCATCGCCGCGGACGCAACCGACCTGGACGCACGGCTGGCGCTGGCCAAGGCGTTGGCCGGCGCCCAGCGCTACGAGGCCGCACTGGAACAGTTGCTGGAGATCGTCCGCCGCGATCGCAAGTGGAACGGCGAGGCCGGACGCAAGACGATGCTCTCGCTATTCGACCTGCTGGGTCCGCAGAACGACTTGGTCACCCGATACCGGCGCCTTCTCGCCTCGTCGCTCTACTGAGGGCGTTGCCCCAGCCGGTGCCGCAAGACCTCGACGACGCCGGGCAGGATGGACAGGAAGATGATGCTCAAGATCACCAGGGACAGGTTGTCCTTGATCACCGGCAGGTTGCCGAAGAAGTAGCCGGCATAGGTCAGCAGCACCACCCAGACGATTGCGCCGATCACGTTGAAAAACAGGAATCGACCGTAATCCATGCGGCCGATACCTGCAACGAACGGCGCATAAGTCCTCACGATGGGCATGAAGCGCGCGATGACGATCGTCTTGCCGCCATGTCGTTCGAAGAACGCGTGCGTGCGCTCGACGTAGCTCTTCTTGAAGAACCAGGAGTCGTTGAAGCGGAACACCCTCGGTCCGATGTAGTGTCCGATGGCGTAGTTGAGCGAGTCTCCCAGAATCGCGGCAACGATCAGCAAGCCCGCCATCAGGTGCACGTTCATCTCGCCCGCTGCCGCGATCGTGCCCGCGACGAACAGCAGTGAATCGCCCGGCAGGAACGGCGTCACCACCAGGCCCGTCTCGCAGAACACAATGAGGAACAGGATCAGATAGATCCAGACTCCGTAATTCTGGGCAAGCCACAGCAGGCGATCGTCGAGGTGGACCAGCAGGTCCCAGAAGAACTGGACCAGTTCCATGGAGAGTCAGGTCAGGAAGGGGACCGCGCGGCGATCCGGGTCACACGACCGCTTCCTGCTTCGGCCGTTCTGGTTTGATCAGGTCCTCGCGCGACACGCGCAGGTACATCAGCAACGGGCTCGCCACCAGCACCGAGGAATAGATTCCGAAGAGGATCCCGATGGTCAGCGCGAGTGCGAAATAGAACAGCGCGTCCCCGCCGAACAGCAGAATCGAGGTCACCATCAGCTGCGTGCTGCCATGCGTGATGATGGTGCGCGACATGGTCCGCGTAATGGCGCTGTTGATGATCTCCGGCAGCGTCGACTTGCGCATCTTGCGCACGTTCTCGCGAATCCGGTCGAACACGATCACCGATTCGTTCACCGAGTAACCGAGTACCGCCAGCACGGCGGCCAGCACGGGGACGGAGAACTCCCACTGGAAGAAGGCGAAGAAACCGAGAATGATCACCACGTCATGGAGATTGGCGATGATCGCCGCGATGCCAAATTTCCACTCGAAGCGCAGCCACAGATAGAGCACGATTCCGAGGGAGACCAGCAGCAGCGCGACCGAGCCGTTCTCGACCAGTTCCCTGCCCACCTGGGAGCCCACGAAGTCGACCCGCATCAATTGCGCTGTCGGATCCTCGGCTTTGAGCGCCTCGATGACCTGCTCGCTCAGCTGCGCGCCGCTCGCATCCTGGCGCGCCGGCAGGCGGATCAACGCATTCTCGGAGCTGCCGAAGTTCTGCACGGTGGCATCGCCCAGGCCGGTACGCTCTAGCGTGCCCCGCACCTTGTCGAGGTCGGCGGAGTGCCCGTACTGCAACTCCATCACGGTTCCGCCGGTGAACTCCACCCCCAGGTGCAGTCCGCGCGTGGCGAGGAAGAACACGGCGAGGACGAACGTGATCAGCGATATCACGTTGAATATCGCCGCATGCTTCATGAAGTTGATATCGCGGCGAATGCGGAAGAATTCCATGGCGCGTCTCGATCGGAAATCGGTGGGTTGGACTCAGGCAGGCTTGGGTTGCCGGCTCTGCCAGTCGACATTACCGATCGGCAGCTTCTCCAGCTTGCGCCGCCGGCCAAACGTCAGATTGACCAATGCGCGCGAGACGACCACCGCACTGAACATCGACGTCAGGATGCCCAGGCAGTGCACGACCGCAAATCCGCGCACCGGGCCTGTGCCGAAGGTGAACAACGCGATCCCGGCGATCAGGGTGGTGATGTTCGAGTCCAGGATGGTGGCCCAGGCGCGTTCGTATCCGGCATGGATCGCCGCCTGCGGGGTGACGCCGTTGCGCAGTTCCTCCCGGATGCGTTCGTTGATCAGCACGTTCGCGTCGATGGCCATGCCCAGTGTCAGCGCGATCGCGGCGATGCCCGGCAACGTCAAGGTCGCCTGCAGCATCGACAGCAGCGCGATCAGCAGCATCACGTTCACTGCCAGCGCGATCACCGAGACCACCCCCATCATGCTGTAGTAGGCGATGATGAACAGCGACAGCGCGGCGAAACCAATCCAGGTGGCCTGGAAACCGCGCCGGATGTTCTCCGCCCCCAGGCTCGGTCCGACCGTGCGTTCCTCGACGATTTCCATCGGTGCCGCGAGGGCGCCCGCGCGCAGCAGCAGGGCGACCTCCCTGGCCTCGACGGTCGTCATGCGCCCGCTGATCTGGACCCTGCCCCCGCCGATTTCCTGACGGATCACGGGAGCGGTCACCACCTCGCCCTGCCCCTTCTCGACCAGCACCATTGCCATGCGCTTGCCGACGTTGTCGCGGGTGAGCTGCTGGAAGATGCGCGCCCCGGTCCCGTCGAGCGTGATGTGCACGGCCGGCTCGCCGGTGTCGCCGGCGAAACCCGGCTGCGCATCGGAAATGCGATCCCCGGTGAGCACCACTTGGCGCTTGAGCAGGACCGGCACCCCGCCGCGCTCGT
The DNA here is from genome assembly GCA_964570955.1 of uncultured Burkholderiales bacterium. Classification (GTDB taxonomy): domain Bacteria; phylum Pseudomonadota; class Gammaproteobacteria; order Burkholderiales; family SHXO01; genus SHXO01. The sequence goes on from CAZNBS010000220.1 coordinate 3,482, forward strand.
ACAGCAGTTCCGAACCGAGCGGCACCCGACCCTCGATGGCAGCCTGCAGCGCCGAGGCGGTGCTGTTTTCCTCGTCCACCATGCGCACCTCCAAGCTGGCGGTGCGCCCGAGGATGCGCTTGGCGTCGGCCGTGTTCTGCACCCCCGGCAACTGCACCACGATGCGGTCCAGGCCCGCCTGCTGCACGATCGGCTCGGCCACGCCCAGCTCGTTCACCCGGTTGCGCAACGTCGTGAGGTTCTGCTGGATGGCGAAATCCTGGATGCGCTGCTGCGCGTCCGGTCTCAGGCCTCCGATCAGCACCAGTTCTCCGCCGCGCGTCTGCTCGGTCAACGCCAGGTCTGGGAAATTGCGCTCCACCAGACTGCGCGCCTGGTCGCGGTTGCTCGCCTCCCGGAAGCGCAGCACCAGCGAATTGCCCTCACGCGAAATGCCGCTGCTGCGCGCCGCTTCCTGCCCGCGCAACGTGGTGCGGATGCCAGCGGCGGAGCTGTCCAGCGCCTTGGTGATGGCGCCCTCCATGTCCACTTGCAGGAGGAAGTGCACCCCGCCGCGCAGGTCGAGTCCGAGGTACATCGGCTTCGCCCCGATCGCGGCGAGCCAGCGCGGAGAATTCGACAACAGGTTGAGGGCAACCGTGTAGCTGTTCTCGCCGAGTTCCTTCTGAATCACGTCCTTCGCGCGCAACTGCGTATCGGTGCTGGCGAAGCGCAACTTGGCGCTGTTCTGGTCGAGGTAGGCGTCCTCGTAGCCGATGCCCGCACGTTCGAGCGCGCCAGTGGCGCGGTCGAGGAGGGCTTCGTCCACACGCTCCGAGGCGCGCGCCGCGGAGATCTGCACCGCCGGGGATTCGGGAAACAGGTTCGGGACCGAATACACCAGTCCGACCAACACCACGACGAGGACGATGGCGTATACCCAGAGGGGGTAGCGATTCATGGAGGCGACAACCGGTGAGAACGAACGCTGATCGGAAATCCCGCGCCGCCCTCAGGCGACGCTCTTGATGGTGCCCTTCGGCAGCACCGTCTGGATCGAGGGTTTCTGGACGACGATCTCGACGCCGGACGCAATCTCGACCCTGGCATACTGATCGCTCACGTTGGTGACCTTGCCCAGCGTGCCGCCGGAGGTGACCACCTCGTCGCCCTTTTGCAGTCCGGCAAGCAGCTGCTTGTGCTCCTTGGCGCGCTTCATCTGCGGGCGCATCAGCAGGAAGTAGAGCAGCACGAACATCAGAATGAGCGGCAGCATGCTCAGGAAGTCCATGCCTGCCGGCGCACCGCCCGCGCCCTGCGCATATGCGACGCTGATCATTGTGGTCTCCTCGTGTCCAAGTGATTCGCCGTGGCCGGACGCGCTTCGCTGCGCCCCGCATGACGTGCGTGGCGCGCCGCCGTGTCGCCACCACGCGCCCGCCTGTCCGACTCCGGGTCGGACTCCCGGAACGCGCGCCGGGTCAACGGCCTACACGTTGCCGCCCACCCTCGGGAAAGACGCGGATTCTAGCACCTTTGCCTACGCTTCCCCGGCGTTTTCTCCCGGGACCGACGCGGCAAAATCCGCCAGTTTCCCCGCCGTAATGGCTTGGCGCAGGCCCGCCATGAGCGCCTGGTAGTAGTACAGATTGTGCAGGGTGTTCAGGCGCGCCCCGAGCATCTCGTTGACGCGTTGCAGGTGATGCAGGTAGGCGCGTGTGAAATGGCGGCAGGTCGGGCAGCTGCAGCACGGGTCGAGCGGGCCGGTGTCGTTGCGATAGCGGCTGTTGCGCAGCTTCACGACGCCCTCGCTGGTGAACAGCCAGCCGTTGCGCGCGTTGCGCGTGGGCAGCACGCAGTCGAACATGTCGATCCCGGCCAGCACCGCCTCCACGATGTCACGCGGCGTGCCCACCCCCATCAGGTAGCGCGGCGTGTCGGCCGGCAGCCGGGGCGCCGTGTGGCGCAGGATGCGACGCATGTCGGCCTTGGGTTCGCCCACCGACAGGCCGCCGATCGCATAGCCGTCGAAACCCAAGGTTGTCAGGCCGTCCAGGGACTCGTCGCGCAGGTCCTCGTACATGCCGCCCTGAACGATGCCGAACAGGGCATTCGGATTGCCCTCGTGGGCCCGCTTGCTGCGCTCGGCCCAGCGCAGGCTCAGGCGCATGGACGCGGCAGCCTGTTCCGGATCCGCCGGGTACGGCGTGCACTCGTCGAAAATCATGACGACGTCGGAATCCAGCACACGCTGGATCCTGACCGCCTCCTCGGGAGACAGGAAGCAGCGGTCGCCGTTGACCGGCGACTGGAACTGCACGCCTTCCTCGCTGATCTTGCGCAGCGCACCCAGGCTGAACACCTGGAATCCCCCCGAATCGGTAAGGATCGGGCCGTCCCAACCCATGAAGCGATGCAGCCCGCCGTGCAGGCCGATCACCTCGAGCCCGGGCCGCAGCCACAGGTGGAAGGTATTGGACAGCACGATCTGGGCACCGAGCTGACGCAGATCCGATGGCGCCAACCCTTTCACTGCGCCGTAGGTTCCCACCGGCATGAACGCGGGCGTCTCCACCGTTCCGTGCGCCAGCGACAAACGACCCCGTCGCGCGGCGCCGTCGCGCGCCTCGATCTCGAACTTCATACGCCCGCCTCGCCGGCGCGCTCGATCAGCATGGCGTCCCCGTAGCTGAAAAACCGGTAGCGTTCCTGCACGGCGTGGCGGTAGGCGGCGATCACCTGTTCACGACCGGCGAAGGCGCACACGAGCATCAGCAGCGTGGATCGTGGCAGATGGAAGTTCGTCAGCAGTACATCGACCACCCGGAAGCGGAATCCAGGTGTGACGAACAAGGTCGTCTCATTCCGGCCCGGCTGGAGTGCAGCGCCCTGCGCGGCCGACTCCAGCGCCCGCAGACTGGTCGTGCCGACCGCCAAAACCCGGCCGCCGCGCATGCGGGCGCGGGCAACCGCTTCCGAGGTCGCCTCGGGAATCCAGTAGCGCTCGGCGTGCATGCGGTGTTCCTCTACGGTTGCGCTGCGCACGGGCTGGAAGGTGCCGGCACCCACGTGCAGGGTGATGAAGGCGCGCGCGATGCCGGCCTCGTCGAGCCGATGCAGCATGCGCTGGTCGAAATGCAGCCCGGCGGTGGGTGCGGCGACGGCACCGGCCTCGCGCGCATAGACGGTCTGGTAGCGACTGTCGTCGTCCGCACCCGGCGCGCGCGCGATGTAGGGCGGAAGCGGCAGTTCGCCATGGCGCTCGAGGTATTCCGCGAGGTCGCCCACCCCCTCGAACGCCAGGCGATAGAGGTCGCCGTCGCGCCCGAGGACGCGTGCATGGGCGCCGCCTGGAAGATCGATCGGCGTGTCGACGCGTGGCGCGTGACTGGCGCGCACGAGCGCCAGTGCATGGTCGGCGTCCAGCACGCGCTCCACCAGCAGTTCCACGCGACCGCCGCTCCGCTTGCTCCCGTGCAGGCGCGCGCGCATCACCCGGGTGTCGTTGAACACCATGAGGTCGTCCGGCGACAACAAGTCGGGAAGCGCCTCGAAGCGGCGGTCGGCGAGATCGCCGGTAGTGCCGTCGAGCGTGAGCAGGCGGCTGACGCCACGGCGCTGCGCGGGGAATTGCGCGATCAGTTCAGGCGGCAGGTCGAAGTCGAAGTCTTCGATCCGCATGGCGCGCATTATAGCGACGGGATCGGCCGGAGTGACGCCCGCCCCGCGCGCGGTTTGCCGCTGCAGCGGAAATCCCGGATAATTCGCGCTTCCCACGCGGCCGGGATGGCGGAACTGGTAGACGCACGGGACTCAAAATCCCGCGCTGGCGACAGCGTGCCGGTTCGATTCCGGCTCCCGGCACCATCGGGCAGCACCCGATCTCACGAGGCATCGCCCGCATTCGGCAAGCGTCCTCACGTGAAGCGCATCATCAACAAGATCGACGACGACGCCCGCCCGAGCCTCGTCCCGGCTGCGCACCGGGCGCATCGGCGGTGCCGCCATCGACATGTGGTATCGCTATCCAGAGCAGGGACAACGCCACAGCGCCGTCGGTGTTCCCCTTCGCGCACCGGGACGACATCATCATGGCGCCGCATGCCTCGGCCTGGACCGATGGCCTGCTTCCACCCCGCAATCGGCACGATTGCGGCCAATCTCAACCGCCTCGCGCGCGGCGAGCCCCTGCTCGACGTCGTCCACGCGGGGGCAAGCCCGAGGACGACACCGTGACCCCGCACGCCATGCAGGAAGCTGCCCGCTCACTCTGGAATCATTGGCAGGAAGGGCGGCGCATGCCCGGCCTGGCCCCGGCTTGTCGCCCCGCCACGCGGGCCGAGGGCTACGCCGTGCAGGAAGCGGTGATGGCGGCTGCAGGACGCGCGCAGGTCGGGTGGAAGATCGCGGCAACCAGCACGGCAGGGCAGCGGCACATCGGTGTGGACGGCCCCCTCGCCGGGCGCCTGCTGGACGGCCAGGTGTTCCAGAGCGGCGCCGCAGTCTCGTTGCGCGGGACGCAGATGCGCGTCGCCGAGCCGGAATTCGCCTTCGTGATGGGGCGCGACCTGATGCCGCGTGCGCAGCCCTATGACGAGGCGGAGGTGATCGCGGCGGTGGACACGCTCCATCCTGCGATCGAGGTCCCCGATTCGCGATTCGACGACTTCGCGAATGCCGGCGGGCC
>CAZNBS010000221.1:0-8082 GCA_964570955.1 uncultured Burkholderiales bacterium
CATCGTCATCTGCAACCGCAAGAAGACGGCTGCACGCAAGGGCAAGGTGATCTTCGTCGATGCGGTGAACGAGGTCACCCGCGAGCGGGCACAAAGCTTTCTCACGCCAGCGCACCAGCAGCGCATCCTGGCTGCCTACAAGGCGTTTGCCGATGTGCCTGGTTTCGCCAAAGTCGCCACGCTGGCTGAGATCGGTGCCAACGCGGCCAATCTGTCCATCCCGCTGTACGTGAAGCGTCTCGCTGCAGCCGTCGCCACCGACAGCAATGGCGATGTGGTATCGCTGCGCTCGGCCTGGGCGCAGTGGCAGAACGACGGCCGTGGCTTCTGGCAGCAGATGGACACCCTGGTGGAGACGCTGGATGGCCTGACGCAGGAGGACGTCGAGCGTGTCTGACAAAGGGAACAAGAGCCTGAAACCCGGCTGGCGCCAGGTGAAGTTTGGCGACGTGGTGCAGCTCTCGAAGGCGCGCAGCCAGGATCCACTGGCCGATGGCATTGAGCGCTACGTTGGCCTGGAACACCTGGAGCCGGGCGATCTGCGCATTCGCAGTTGGGGCAACGTCGCCGACGGCGTGACCTTCACCAGCGTTTTCAAGCCCGGCCAAGTGCTGTTTGGCAAGCGCCGCGCTTACCAGCGCAAGGTGGCCGTGGCGGACTTCTCCGGCGTGTGCTCCGGCGACATCTATGTGCTGGAGACCAAGGACTCAAAGGTCTTATTGCCCGAGTTGCTGCCGTTCATCTGCCAGACCGACGCCTTCTTCGACCACGCTGTCGGAACTTCGGCAGGCTCGCTAAGCCCTCGAACCAACTGGACGAGCTTGGCGGATTTCCAGTTTTCGCTGCCGTGCATTGAAGACCAGGCAAACTTGGTCGCGTTGCTGGCCGCATCGTTGAGCGCGGTACATGCCGCAGAAATGATCAGCCATCGGATCGGTGAGCTCAGGAAGAGTCTTATTGCCAACCATCTGGGCAATTGGTCGGATGCTTCTGGCGTGGCCACGCCGTGGGGGACCATCCCCTCATCCTGGAGATACGTACCCATAAGCGATGTGACGCTGTCAAGCGCCTACGGCCCTCGATTCCCCTCCACGCTCTACGCGGATAAGGGAAGCGCAAGGACCATCCGAACAACGGACTTTTGCGGCACCGACGAGATCAACCTTGAGACCGCGCCGTTTGCGATGCTCGACGACAGCATGGTCCAAGAGCATCAGTTGCTTGGCGGCGACTTCCTGCTTTCTCGTTCAGGCGAGTACGCAGGAAAGACACGCGTGTTCGTGCCCTCAGTTGAGGGCCGATTCATTCCGGCAGCGTTCTTGATTCGATACAGGCTCTCCCAGCCGGAGATTCGGCCAAAGTACCTTCACTACATCTGCTCTTCGCCAATCGGCCAGTCCGTCCTGTCGACACTTGTGCAAGGAAGCGCTCAACCGAACATCGCGGGCTCAGCCTTCTTAGCCCTCAAAGTCCCGGTACCGCCGATCGAAGAGCAAGACCAAATCATTGCCACCGTCGATGACTTGTCGAAGGCAGACAGAGCTGCGAATAGTCGACTAATGAAGTCTCGCGCGTTCATGAGTGCCGTGCTGACGGGAATGCTGGAGGCGCAAGATGTTCAATGAGTCCAACACCGTCGAAGCCTACGTCCGTGACCTGCTCGCAGGCCCGATCAAGGCGACACCAGCGAACGCCGCTCAGGAGCCTCTGCCCAGCTACGGCCCCAGCCCCAAAGGCATCGGCTGGCGCTATGCAGCCCCCTCCGAGGTACCGCGCCAGATTCAGGAGGTGCTGGTCGAACCCTGGCTGCGCGATGCGCTGATCCGCCTGAACCCCGAGATCGCAGCCCAGCCTGACCGGGCCGACGAGGTGCTCTACAAGCTGCGCGCCATCGTGCTGTCGGTGCGCTCGGATGGACTGATCCGCGCGAACGAGGAGATGACCGCCTGGATGCGTGGCGAACGCTCCATGCCCTTCGGCGTCAACAACGAGCATGTGCCGGTGCGTCTGATCGACCTGGACGACCCGAAGCAGAACCATTACATCGTCACCCAGCAGTTCATCTACCGCGCAGGGCCCACTGAGCGCCGTGCCGATCTAGTGTTGCTGGTCAACGGTCTGCCGCTGGTGCTGATCGAGGCTAAGACGCCGGTCAAGAAGTGCATCAGCTGGGTGGACGGGGCGGTGCAGGTGCACGACGACTACGAGAAGTTCGTGCCGGAGCTCTTCGTCTGCAACGTGTTTTCGGTAGCCACCGAGGGCAAGGCCTACCACTACGGGTCTATTGGATTGCCGGTCAAGGACTGGGGCCCATGGCATCTGGATGGCGCCGATCCGCAGCACCACCCGCTGAAGTCGCTCAAGCTGTCAGCCGAGAGCATGCTACGGCCGAACGTAGTGCTGGACATCCTGAGCAGCTTCACCCTGTTCGCGGCCGATAAGAAGAAGCGCCGTATCAAGATCATCTGCCGCTACCAGCAATACGAGGCGGCCAACAAGATCGTCGAGCGAGTGGTGGCCGGCTACCCGCGGAAGGGCCTGATCTGGCACTTCCAGGGTTCGGGCAAGTCGCTGCTGATGGTGTTCGCTGCGCAGAAGCTGCGCATGCACACGCATCTGATGAACCCGACCGTGTTGATCGTCGTCGATCGGGTCGATCTGGACAGCCAGATCACGGGCACGTTCTCCGCGGCGGACATTCCGAACCTGGAGAAGGCCGACTCCCGCGAGAAGCTGCAGCAGCTGCTGGCGCAGGACGTGCGCAAGATCATCATCACGACGATCTTCAAGTTCGGCGAGGCCAGTGGCGCGCTGAACGAGCGCAACAACATCATCGCGCTGGTGGACGAGGCCCACCGCACCCAGGAAGGCGATCTCGGCCGCAAGATGCGCGAGGCCTTGCCCAACGCCTTCCTGTTTGGCCTCACCGGAACGCCGATTAATCGCTCTGACCGCAACACCTTCTACGCCTTCGGCGCCGACGAGGACGAGAAGGGGTACATGAGTAAGTACGGCTTCGAGGAGTCCATCCGCGACGGCGCGACGCTGAAGCTGCACTTCGAACCCCGACTGATCGACCTGCACATCGACAAGCCTGCAATCGATGCCGCCTTCAAGGAGATGACGGGCGGCCTGTCGGATCTAGACCGCGACAACCTCGCGAAGACGGCCGCCAAGATGGCCGTACTGGTGAAGACGCCGGAGCGCATCCGGCGCATCTGCGAGGACATCGTCCAGCACTACCAGAGCAAGGTGGAGCCCAACGGGTTCAAGGGCCAGATCGTCACCTTCGACCGCGAGTCCTGCCTGCTGTTCAAGGCCGAGCTGGACAAGCTGCTGCAACCGGAGGCCACCGAGATCGTGATGTCGGTGCAGGCTGCTGACAAGAAGGATCACCCGAAGTACGCCAAGTACGACCGCTCGCGGGACGAGGAGGAGCGCCTGCTCGACCGATTCCGAGATCCGGGCGACCCGCTAAAGCTCCTGATCGTCACGGCCAAGCTGCTGACCGGCTTTGACGCGCCGATTCTGCAGGTGATGTACCTGGACAAGCCGCTGCGTGACCACACGCTGCTGCAGGCGATCTGCCGAGTCAACCGCACCTACTCGGAGCAAAAGACCCACGGGCTGATCGTTGACTATCTCGGGATCTTCGATGACGTAGCGGCCGCGCTGGAGTTCGACGACCAGAGCGTCAAGCAGGTGGTCAGCAACATACAGGAGCTGAAAGACGAGCTCCCCGAGGCGATGCAGAAGTGCCTGGCCTTCTTCCCGGGCGTTGACCGCAGCAAGCAGGGCTATGAAGGCCTGATCGCCGCGCAGCAGTGCCTGCCCAACAACCAGGTGCGGGACAACTTCGCCGCCGAGTACAGCATCCTGAACAAGATCTGGGAAGCGTTGTCACCGGACCCCGTACTCGGGCCCTTCGAGAAAGACTACAAGTGGCTGTCGCAGATCTATCAGTCGGTTCAACCCTCAAGCGGTCATGGCAAGCTGATCTGGCACTCGCTCGGAGCGAAGACCATCGAGCTGATTCACCAGAACGTTCACGTGGACACCGTTCGCGATGACCTGGACACGCTGGTGCTGGATGCGGATCTGCTCGAAGCGGTGCTGTCGAATCCGGACCCGAAGAAGGCCAAGGAGATCGAGATCAAGCTGATCCGGCGGCTGAGGAAGCACGCAGCCAACCCGAAGTTCAAGCAACTGTCCGAGCGGCTCGACGCTCTGAAAGACCGCTTCGAGTCAGGCCAGATCAACAGTGTGGAATTCCTGAAGCAGCTGCTGGTAATCGCGAAGGAGACTCTGCAGGCGGAGAAGGAAGTTCCGCCCGAAGAGGACGAGGACCGTGGAAAGGCTGCGCTGACGGAGCTGTTCAACGAGGTCAGGACGCCAGAGACGCCGATCATCGTGGAGCGCGTGGTCGCGGACATCGATGAAATCGTCCGGTTGGTGCGCTTCCCCGGATGGCAGCAGACCCTCGCCGGCGAGCGCGAGGTAAAGAAGGCGCTGCGCAAGGCACTCTTCAAGTACAAGCTGCACGCCGACGAGGAACTGTTTGACAAGGCGTACAGCTACATCCGGCAGTACTACTAAGGGGGCTGGCATGGCCGACCAGAAGAACGAGAACGCATCCAAGGCGACATGGTTTGTCGGGGCCAGTTTCGGCGGCACCGAGGATCAGCTTCCGCGATTCCTCGCCGACGGCATCTGGGAGAACGGTTACGAGGACAAACACCTCGACGTCGTGCGATCCATGCGGCCCGGCGACCGAATCGCCGTGAAGTCGTCGTACACGCGCAAGCACGGCCTGCCTTTCGACAACCGGGGGCAGACGGTCTCGGTGATGGCCATCAAGGCCATCGGGACGATCACCGAGAACCTGAATGACGGCAGACACGTACGGGTGGAGTGGACCAAGCTCGAGCCGGCTCGCGAGTGGTACTTCTACACCCACAGAGGAACGGTCTGGCGTGTACTACCCGGGGAGTGGACCGCCGACGGTCTGATCGCCTTCGCCTTCGATGGCAAGCCGCAGGACATCGAGCGTTTCCGGAATGCGCCGTACTGGAAGGAACGGTTCGGCTCGACGACGCCCGACAAGCGCCGGTTCGGCTGGACGAAGTTCTATGAGGCGATTGCGGACAAGTTGCTGACCTACCGAAACAACAGAGCAGCGCTGGTCGAAGGCATCCGCGCCATTTCTACCCGTGTCGATGGCCTTGGGCATCTGGCCGAGGATCACTACACCGACGGGACGACAGGGTTTGTTCGAGACATCTGCCCGTTCACGACGATGGGCCTGTTCAACCGTGGAGTGACAGACGCCAACCGCAAGATCATCGCGGCGGAGCTGGCGAAATTCCTCGGCGTGGACGAAGGGGTGCCAGAGTCCTTCGAGGGCATCCCTATCCTGAACAACATGAAGTCCTGGTACTTCCCGTTCGAGAACAACCGGGCCGCTGATCACATCGATTCGCTATGGGCCGTCTTTGCCAACGGAATCGAGTTTGCCGACACCGACGATGGCGATGACGAATGTCGCGCAAAGTTCGCGGCGGCCTTTGATAGCGCGAACGGCCGTCAGGGCGTGGCGTGGAATCTGACGGTCGGCCTCTACTGGATCAGACCGTGGGCGTTTCTCAGTCTGGATCACAACTCGCGGGTCTACGTCACCAAGAAGCTCGGCATAACCATCGGTCTCCATGGCCCCAAGAAGCGCTGCAACGCCGCGGACTATCTTGCCGTTATGGATGCGCTCGAGCCGCGATTCCAGGAGGCGTCCTACCCGGTGCACTCCTTTCCGGAGCTGTCGCTCGAGGCCTGGCTGTACAAGGATCCGACGGCAGAGAAGGACGAAGGTGACGAGGCCGGGCCACCGAGCGACGCCGATGTGGATGACACGGCTGATCTGGTTCAAGAGACCGCAAGGACCGCAGTTCCGATCGTCCCGTACTCGGCTGACGACATTCTCAAGGATGGGTGCTTTCTCGATCGCGCCGAGATAGATCGCTTACTGGACCGGCTGCGCGTCAAGAAGAACGTGATCCTTCAGGGGCCGCCAGGAACCGGCAAGACATGGTTGGCGAAGCGGCTTGCCTTCGCGCTCATGGGTCAGAAGGATGAGAGCAAGGTTCGCGCTGTTCAGTTTCACCCCAACCTGTCCTACGAGGACTTCGTCAGGGGATGGCGGCCGACCGGTGAGGGCAAACTCTCGCTCGTCGACGGCGTCTTCATGGAAGCAATCAAGGCTGCGTCCAAAGATTCGTCGTCGCGATTCGTCGTGGTGATCGAAGAGATCAACCGCGGGAACCCGGCTCAGATCTTCGGCGAGCTGCTGACCCTGTTGGAAGCCGGAAAGCGCACGCCCAACGAGGCGCTTGAGCTCTGCTATCCCGACGCCGATGGAAAGCGTCGGCCCGTGCATATCCCAGAGAACCTCTTCGTCATTGGCACCATGAACATCGCCGACCGGTCTTTGGCATTGGTCGATCTAGCGCTGCGTCGCCGGTTCGCGTTCGTGGATCTGGAGCCGAGGCTCGGAGCCACGTGGCGTGACTGGGTTGTCAAAGAATGCGCCGTAGACGCCACTTTGGTGGCGGACATCGAACGCCGGATTGGGGAGTTGAACGAGCAGATTGCTGCGGATGCCCGACTCGGGAAGCAATTCCGGATTGGACATAGTTACGTGACCCCCGCGTACCCCCTGGAGGCAGGGGAGACTCGCAAGTGGTTCCAGCAGGTCGTCGAGACAGAGATCGGGCCGCTACTGGAGGAGTACTGGTTCGACGCCCCGGGCGAGGCGCAGAAGGCCCGTGAGCGCATGACGCAGGGCTGGTAATGCCGCTCGTGGCTGATGTTCCGCAATGCCCACCCGTAGAGGCGGATGGCCACATCGGGCGAATTCCCGTCCGAAACCTCTGGCTGCTCATGCTCTATGCGTCGGATCTGTTCCGAACGCGGGGAATCGGGAAGGTTGGACTCGAGGACAGCCCCGACGAGCTGCCAGATCTGGTTGCTGAAGTCCTGGCGCGCGCGGTCGAGCAGCGGCAAAGACGCCACCTCAGCCAAGGCTACCGAGCTCGCGAGGCGGTGTTGAATCGTGTGCGCGGGCGCATCGATGTACTGCAGACCGAGCGGCATCAGCTGTTGGCGCGAGGCCTGGTCGCCTGCCGCTTCGACGAGTTGACCATCGACACGCCTCGCAATCGATTCGTCCGGGCTGCGTTGGAATCGATCTGCCGAATCGTGCGCCGTCAAGACGTCGCTCATCGCTGCCGATCGCTGGCTGCGGGGATGAAGGCACAAGGCGTGTCAGGCATTGCGCCGAGCCGGGCCGAGATGAGCGTCGATCGTTTCGGCAGAAACGATGCGGACGACAGGTTCATGGTCGCTGCGGCGAAGCTGGCTTTCGACCTGACTCTGCCGACCGAATCCCTCGGTCTTAGCGTGCTGTCTCTGCCTGACCGCGAGGTCACCTGGGTCCGTCGGCTGTTCGAGCGGGCGGTCGGGGGGTTCTATGACGTGGTTCTGAGCCCCCAGGGCTGGCTGGTTCGATGCGGCGGTACGCTGGGCTGGCAAATCGAACAGAAGACGCCTGGCATCGACCAGATCCTGCCAACGATGCGGACTGACATCGTTCTCGACCATGCTCCATCCGGCAGACGGATCGTCATTGATACGAAGTTCACGTCCATCGTGACGGCCGGCTGGTATCGGGAGGAGACCCTGCGCAGCGGCTACGTCTACCAGATCTACGCCTACCTACGGTCCCAAGTGGGCCGAGGCGATGGCCTTGCTGATTCGGCGACGGGACTGCTGTTGCATCCTTCTGTCGGGGGTATGGTCGATGAGACGGTCACGATTCAGGGGCAGCGCATCAGGTTTGCGACAGTTGACCTCGCAGCGCCTTCGGGGGAGATCCGATCGCAACTGCTGCGCATGTGCGAACCTGCCTACAGCTAATCGTCCTCAGACATTGCCCTCGGCTTCGTTGGCGAGGGTAGGATGAGGTTCGCAATCTCCAAGAATCGAGCAGGTCGGGTCATGTCCGGAATCGGCAAGCTGTCGAGCTTCATGGCG
>CAZNBS010000222.1:0-6714 GCA_964570955.1 uncultured Burkholderiales bacterium
ATCAGCATGACCTGGACATGCCGCTGCTCAACGTGCGCTACACCTGGCGCGCGGGTAACGACCTGACTGCCTACGCCTACCTTCAGGACCAGGACATCACCGGCCAGGTGCTCGGCAATACCACCGGGACGCCCGCGTTCACCGACAATTCCAATCGGATCCTCGGTGCACGCGCCAACGGGGGCTATCCGTTGCGCGATTCGCTCAAGCTGCTGTACACGGTCGAGTACGCGAAGCAGGACGACTACTCGGGCGGGGATGCGCGCATCGACGCGCATTACCTGCACCTGAGCGCCGGACCGCAGATCGGCAACTGGTTCGTCAGACTCGACTACGAGCTACTGTCGAGCAATGACGGACGCTACGGGTTCCAGACGCCGCTTGGCACCAACCATCTGTTCCAGGGCTGGGCCGACCAGTTCCTCACCACGCCGGCACAGGGAATGCGCGACCTGTACATGGCGCTGGGCGGCAAGTTCGGCAGGGTCGGGGTGTATGCCGAATTGCACCGGTTCGAGTCCGACCGCGGCGGCATCGACTTCGGCCATGAGTTCGACCTCGGGGTGACGGTCCCGCTGCTGAAGGGCCTGACCGGCAAGCTCGAGTACGCGGACTACCGGGCAGGAGACGTCGTGGCCGGCGACCTGTTGGCGAACAAGGTGGATGTACGCAAGTTCTGGCTCACGCTGATCTACCAGTATTGACCCGGGTAGTGTGGCTTCGGCGGCCTGGCGTGCGACGCGCGCTCCGGCGCGGTGCCCGATTGACCAAGGCAGAGCCGCCTCGCAGTCAAAGGCACCGATTCACGGCTGGAGGAAACGCGAGCGGCTAGAATGCCGGACTTCAGAACGACAAGCACATCGTTGCAGGAGTCCGTCGATGAGATCCGCCCTGTGCAGCGCCGTCCTCGCGCTGTGTTGCTCGCTGCCCGTGTCCGGTGTCGTCCTCGCGCAGGAGATCACGCTGCGCGCGGCGAACGCCTTCCAGGAAGGCACCTATTACGCGAAGAACTTCGAGCGCTTCATCGAGAAGGTGAACGCCGAGGGCAAGGGGATCGTCAGGATCCAGTACGTCGGCGGGCCGAAGAGCATCCCCACGTTCGAGCTGGCCAATGCGCTGCGCAACGGCGTGGTGGATCTCGCCAACACCACCGGCGGGTACACGGCCTCGGTGGTGCCCGAGGGCATGGCCCTGACCTACAGCGACATGGGGATGGCGGAGCTTCGCCGCAACGGGGCGCTCGATTACCTGAACACCCTGTTCGAGGCGAAGGGTCTGCACCTGTTCGCCCGCACCGGCGAGGGGGTGCCCTACCACATCTACTCGAACCGGAAGATCGAGAAGGCGGATCTGACCGGGCTCAAGCTGCGTATCGCGCCGATCTACCGCGACTTCTTCCAGAAGCTCGGCGCCAGCGTCGTGCAGGTCGCGCCGGGTGAGGTCTACACTGCGCTGGACCGTGGCGTGGTGGACGGCTACGGCTGGCCATTGATCGGCATCTTCGATCTCGGCTGGCAGGAACGCACGAAATATCGCCTGGACCCGGGCTTCTACAACATCGAACTATCCGTGATCTTCAACCTGAAGTCGTGGCAGAAGCTCTCGCCGCAGCAGCGGCAGTTCCTCGAGAAGCAGCGCGCCTGGTTGGAAGGCTTGAACGCGGCCTATCCTGCCGACGGCGCCGCCGAGGACAAGCGCCAGCGGGCAGCGGGTATCGAGGTGATCAGGCTGGACGACGCTCAGGCGAAGAGCCTGCTGAAGGCCGCCACGGACGAGGGCTGGGCGGGAGTGACCAAGGCCAGCCCGGTGCATGGGCCGAAGCTGCGGCAGATGATGACCAGGAGATAGGAGCCAGGGGCCAGAGGGCTCGGCATACCGGGAGCTGAGCAGTTGCTCTACCGTCTCCTCATGCAAGCCTGCGGCGCGCTGGCCGCGGCGCTGATCGGCTGCGTCGTCCTGCTGGTGAGCTTCGATGTGGTCGCGCGCAACGTAGGCGCATTCAGCCTGCCCTGGATCGTCGAGGTCACCGAGTACGCGCTTCCCCTGTCGACGTTTTTCGCCGCTCCCTGGCTGATGTACCGCAACGAGCACATCCGGCTGGACGTGCTCGGCAACCTTCTCGGACCGTCGAAGCGGTGGCGCGTGGAGCGTCTCGGCGCCGCCATCGGCGCCACCGTCAGCGCCGTCGTCGCCTGGTACGGAGTGGCCGCGCTGCTCGATTCGCGCGCGGCGGGCGCGCAGGTGATCAAGAGCCTGGTGTTTCCCGAATGGTGGTTGCTGGTACCCATGCCGCTGTGCTTCGGGCTGCTGTGCATCGAGTGCCTACGGCGCCTGCGGCGTCCCGCTTCCCACGGCGCACCGGCAGTCGCCGGACTCGACGAAGAGCACCGCTGATGCAGTGGTGGCAGACACTCGTGCTCCTGTTCTGCCTGCTCACCGTGCTGCTGGTGCTCGGGCTGCCGGCCGCGTTCGCCTTCGTCGGTGTGAATCTCATCGGCGCGGTCATGTTTCTCGGCGGCGAGGCCGGCCTCATGCAGGTGGTCCGCAACGGCCTGGGGGCGGTCACGAACTTTTCGCTCACGCCGATCCCGTTCTTCGTGCTGATGGGGGAGGTTCTGTTCCACACCGGCATCGCGATGAAGGCGATCGACGCCTTCGACAACCTCATCTGGCGTGTGCCCGGCCGGCTCGCCGTCATCGCCATCGTGGCAGGCACGGTGTTCTCGGCCATCTCCGGATCGACTATTGCCACCACCGCGCTGCTGGGCAGTCTGCTGCTGCCGGAGATGTTGCGGCGGGGCTACCATCCGGGCATGGCGACCGGACCGATCATCGCGATCGGGGGCGTGGACATGCTCATCCCGCCCTCGGCACTGACGGTGCTGCTCGGCAGCCTCGCGGGGCTGTCCATCACCGGTCTGCTCATCGCGGGCGTCGTGCCGGGCGCGTTGCTGGCCGCGCTGTTCGTCGCCTATGTAGTGCTGCGCGCGACGCTCGACCCGAGCCTGGCGCCACGCTTCGACCATGCACCGGTGCGCGGCTGGGCACGCTGGCGCCCGCTCCTGCTGCACGTCACCCCGCTGGCGCTGATCTTCGCGGCGGTGATCGCGGCCATGTCGGCCGGCTGGGCGACGCCCACGGAATCGGCCGCAGTCGGTGCGCTGGCCACGGTGATCGTGGCCCTCGCCTACCGCGCGCTGACCTTGCGCAATCTGGCGCGGGCGCTGCTCGGTACGGCGGCGATCTCCGGCGCGATCCTGTTCATCATCGTGGGCGCCACCACCTTTGCGCAGGTGCTGGCATTCTCCGGGGCGACCGACGGTCTGGTCTCGCTGGTGCGTGACGCCGACCTTTCGCCGTGGGCGGTGCTGCTGGGCATGCTGGCGATCCTGCTTCTGCTCGGCTGCTTCGTGGACCAGGTGAGCATGATGCTGATCACCCTGCCGTTCTACATGCCGCTGGTGCAGTACTACGCCTTCGACCCGCTGTGGTTTGGCGTCCTGTACCTCATCTGCATGCAGCTCGGCCTGCTGACCCCGCCGTTCGGGATGCTGCTGTTCACGATGCGTAGCGTCGCACCGAAGGAGATCACGACCATGCAGATCTACCGCGCGGTCGTTCCCTACGTCCTGCTGGGCCTGCTGATGCTCGTGCTGGTGATGCTCGTTCCCGGGCTCTCCACCTGGTTGCCGCGGATGCTGTTGCGCTGAGGTGAAGCCCCCCGTCCTGCGCCTGACCCTCATCCTCGGCGCACTGGCGGCGTTCGCGCCGATGTCCATCGACATGTATTTGCCGGGCCTGCCCGCCCTGGCGCGCAGCTTCGATAGCGGCGCGGGAGCGGTGGAGCTGACCCTCGCGGCGTTCTTCGCGGGGCTGGTGTGCGGGCAACTGGTCTATGGACCGCTCACCGACCGTTTCGGTCGACGCCGACCGCTGGCGGCGGGAATCCTGATCTACGTCCTGGCCAGCGTGGGCTGTGCACTAGCCTCGAACCTGCCGGCACTGATCGGACTGCGCTTCCTGCAGGCGATGGGGGGGTGCGCCGGCCTGGTCATCTCGCGTGCGGTGGTGCGCGACCTGTTCGACGCGCAGGAGTCGGCCCGGATGTTCTCGCTGATCATGCTGGTGATGGGCGCTGCTCCCATCCTCGCGCCGCTTGCCGGGGGAGCGCTGCTCGTCGGATTCGGGTGGCGGTCCATCTTCTGGGCGCTGGCGCTGTTCGGGCTGCTGGTGCTCGCCGCCAGCCTCGCGTGGATGCCGGAGACACGGCGCGGGCGCGGCGCGTCGCTCGGCGTGCGCGCGACGTTGCGGGTGTATGCGACGATGCTCGCCGATCGCCGTTTCCTGGCCTATGCACTGGCCGGCGGGTTCGCGCAGGCCGGCATGTTCGCCTACATCACCGGCTCGCCGGCGGTATTCATCGAACTGAACGGCGTGCCGCCTCAGCACTACGGTTGGTTGTTCGGCAGCAATGCCCTCGGCCTGATCGCTGCCTCGCAGGTCAATCGCCGGCTGCTCGCGTCGCATGCCGCGCGGCGCGTGCTGTGGCGAGCCAACCAGATCAACGCAGCATTCGGTGCGGCGCTCGTGGCAATTGCCATCTCCGGCGCAGGCGGCTTCGTCGGGCTGCTGGTGCCGCTGTTCGGTTACGTGGCGAGTCTGGGTTTCATCGGGCCGAACGCCACGGCATTGGCGATGGCAGAGCAGGGGCGGCGCGCGGGAAGCGCGGCGGCCCTACTGGGAACGCTTCAGTTCGCGCTGGCGGCACTGGTGAGTGCGTCCCTGGGGTTGCTGAACGCGGCGAGCGCGGTGCCCATGGCGCTCGCCATCGCCCTCTGCGGACTCCTCGCCCTGATCGCGCATCGGGCGTTGGGCCGCACCGGCTAGCGCCTCCTCACTTCGCGATGCCGTCGCTGGACAGCGGCGGCGCGTCCTCGCCGCCGTCCAGCGCGAAGCCCGCCGGTGCGACGGATCGCATCCACCATGTCGGCCGCACGCCGTCGTCGCGCGACATGGTGCCCACGCTAACGCCGGTCGCCACCAGCACCGATGCGATCCCCGCCGCGAGGGCGCCGCGGATGTCGGTCTCGAGTTGGTCGCCGATCATCACGGGTGCACGTGCGTTCGTGCGCGACAGCGCCTCGAGGTAGAGATGCGGCTCGGGCTTTCCCAGCCGCACGAAGGTGGGGGCGTGCTGCGCGCCGTAGCGGCGGGCGAGGGCCGCCTCCAGCATCAGCGCGATGCTGCCCGAGGCGATTCCGAAGCTGCGCGCCCCACGCGGATAGATGAGGTCCGGGTTGGGCAGCACGAGGTGCACCGGCTCCCCCGCATCGACGCGGTGGAACAGAGAGGTGAGCGCCGCGTCGACGCCCTCGACGAAGTCGTATCCGGTCTCGTCGCCGATGACCAGCACGTCGAACGCGGTGGACGGCGGCACCACTTCGCC
Source organism: uncultured Burkholderiales bacterium (assembly GCA_964570955.1). Classification (GTDB taxonomy): domain Bacteria; phylum Pseudomonadota; class Gammaproteobacteria; order Burkholderiales; family SHXO01; genus SHXO01. The sequence continues at coordinate 5,447 of CAZNBS010000222.1, forward strand.
CCCCGCGCGGCGCACGTAATGCTCGCTGTCCACGGTGCCGAGCACGGCGCAGCGTGCGCCGGTCAGGCGGTGCGTCGCGAAGTAGCCGGCGAGGAGTTGGCCGGAGCTCACGATGTGCGAGGATTCGATCGGCAGCCCGAAATGTCGGTAGCGTGCGGCGGCGGTCTCGGGCAACTTCGACGCGTCGTTGGTGACGACGAAGAAGGGTCGGCCCGCACGATGAACCAGGTCGAGGGCCGCGGCAGCGCCGGGCAGCGCACCGCCGGAGTGAACCAGCATGCCGTAGGCGTCGAACAGCAGCAGGTCGTGGCGATCGATCAGTGCCTCGATGGTGGTTCGTTCGATCGTCACGCTCGCGTGCTCCTCCCGATACAGCGCAGTGTTGCGGGGACCGGCAAGGGGCATGCGCCGAAGCGCCGACCAGCCGGATCAGTGGCGTTACCTTGCCACGCGCGCCGGCCGCGTGCTTGACGGGCGTGGCCGTGGCCGGCACATGCGGCCACGGCCGGAGCCGTGGCGACAGCGGCGTTGCGCACCGCAACGCAGTCCGGTGCCCGGCGCGGCATGCTTCGAACCGCTGCAGCACCGCGGCCAATGCCGGCGCGTAGCGCAGCGTCACGCCGTCGCGCCCCAGCTGAAGCGCGACCAAGCTGCTCGGGCACCTGCCCGGCAAGTCATCCGCGTGTTATCGGATGGCACGGATGCCGGCTTGAACTCGCAGCGTGTGCATCGGCCCAAGCAAACGTGTCGCGTGCCGCACCGCTTCGAGGCGGCGTGCACCGTTGCGGATCGCCGTTCACTCGAGAGCGCTCTTCAGCGCAATTGATGCAACCGGGCGCTGCTTGTCCCTTGTGCATGCGCGCGGCCTGCACGCAGCTGCGTCCATGGCCTTTGATACTGGGCGAGCCGAGCAATCAACGGGTAGTGCGACGACATCAGATTCCCTGCATGTCTTTCGTCCTGCAGAGGTGGCAGGACGCCTGCTGAGCGGTCGAGGGAAGCCACGGCATGAAGGGAGCGTCGTTGCCGAGGACACGTCAGCCGATACGCTGTGGGGTGCGTTATCAGCAGAAACATGGACGTCGCCGCAGCAGTCTGGCACTCTGCGCGGCAGGCTGCTCGCAACCATTCAGTTGCCGCGTACGCTACCGTAACTCAATCCACCGGGTGCGTTGTTCGGCGGCACGCGGCGTGCTAAGTCAGGGCAGACCGCAGAGCGATGGAAATTGGGCAACAACAAGAACAAGGGATGACCAGGGCCATGATTT